>JACQDV010000077.1 GCA_016200915.1 Sphingobacteriales bacterium | reverse complement strand
TACACTTTTTGATTTGAAAAACTTGCGGTAATTTTAGTCATAGCGTTTAGAGTTTTTATTGTGATTAATAAATTGTAGCTCTTAAGTTATTTAAGATTCTACTTACCTCTAAACGCTTTTTTTATTGCATAGGGGCTTGGCAATATTGGGGCAGACGAATTAAGCATCAACATTTGTAATTCTATTTTCCCTTCGTCACTGGCTCGACAGAACTCGCTTCAACATTTGTAATCACAATCAACATATCAACTATATTTGACTTCAGTTCAGGCGTGACGAAACGCAGTAGCCCCAACATCGCCAAGCCCTGAACGTTGGCTGCTATACAAAAGCAACGTTTAACCTCAGGCAGTTGTCAAATTCTACAAAGCTTTTTTATATGCGAAAAATTCTGACACTACTTCTTTGCTGTTTTATTTTGACACAGAGTTTTGGACAGACACAAAGAAAGGCATCAACTTATTTGTTGACACAATACAACAAAACTCTTAATGACTATACAATTGGTAATAATCCTTGGGGTGTTGGATTGGGGCTTCAAACATTTTTAAATAACAAAACGAAGTTCAAGCCGACAATTGAACTTACTGGTGACATTTATTTGGAAGATGACAAAGTATTTCGGTCAAATCCTGACGGTACCTTTCCAGAAAATGGTAACGATGTTCGTGGAATGGTAAATCTATTTGTTGGTTCATCATTTCATCCTAATCAAAGTATTTATTTATCTCTTGTAGCTGGACCAAGTTTTATTAGTGGACAAACTTTAGTAGGTATAAAACCTTCGTTTGGATTTTACTTTTCTAAAAATCAAAGGTGGACAGGGAAGGTTTCTTACATCAATATATTTAATCGGACAAAGATTATTAATGAAGACTTTGGTTCACTAAGTTTAGCAATTGGTGTCAAGTTGTTTTGACCAGTACAGCAGCCAACATTGGGTTTGGCGTTATTGGGGCTGGACGTTGTTAGCTTCAACTTTTTATCGCTGTGGGGCTTTTGTTCGGGCTGGACGTTTTTCAATTTGGCTTTTAGTTGTTAACTTCAACTTCAGTTTTTTAATCGGGCTTCAGTTCCGGGCGGACGATTTTCAAATCCCCCAACAACGCCAAGACCTGGCCGTTGGCTGCAAGTTTTAGACACATTTCGTATGACATTAACCGACAAAGAATATAAGGAGTTTTTAAAGACGCACCTTGACCTTCTATTTTATGTAGGACACAAAAAAAATATTTTGCCTAAAGACCTTAACCTGAAAAAGTTTCTTAACCTTGACTTTCAGATTAAATTTAAGTGTAGAGAATCCTTATTCGATGACGAAGACATTATTGACGAATACATTGCTTCAAATTTTGACCACTTGACAACAGACCAAATAAAAATATTAGTTGGTTTCAAAAAGAAAATCAGAAGCAGTTTTGTTATTTTTAAATGCTTGACAAATTATGCAATTTTTATCGACACAAAAGACAATCAGTTCTATGCTGTAAAAGCACTGGGCGATTCATTTGACACATTCTTTGACAATTTTCCCGTTAACATTTCCACGACACTAATCCCATTCAAAGACAAAATAATTTATGACGGATTTATACAATCATCTGGAGTTTATTATGGACGAAATATGACTGAAATAATGAATGAGGATTACAAAAAAGCAAAACGTAACAAAGAAATTTTGACGAGCCTCACGTGATAAACCTACAGCCAACTTAATTGGACATTTGTACCGGGCTGGACATTCAATGAATACCAGCACAGCAGAAAGCCCTGTTCGTTCAACTGAATTAATCCTCCATATTTCAATCTGTCTTTTGCACAAAACAGCCATAGACTGCGTAAGTTGGTCGGCTCAACAGGAAGATTTTTATTTCACTACATAAATAAATGGGCAACATCGCTTCTCTCAATCATTTTCTGGCTTTCCCATCAGCAAATATCTTTACTCCTGCCGATAGGAGAAGAATAATTAAATTGTTACCATGAAAATCATCACCTGGAACTGCAATATGGCTTACCGGAAAAAAGCAAAGTTTCTGTTAGCACTCCATCCTGATATTGTAATTGTTCCGGAATGTGAAAATGAAAGCAAACTAAAATTTCCTGCAGATACTCAACAGCCAAATGATATACTATGGATGGGTAACAATCCCAACAAAGGCATTGGCATATTTTCCTACACAGGTTATTCCTTTCAACTGTACGATAATTATTTTCCTGATATACGTTATGTTGTTCCCATAAAAGTGTCAAAGGATAAGTTCAACTTTACACTGCTAGCTGTTTGGGCTAATAACCCGCATGACCCTGATGGCACTTATGTGGAACAAGTAGGAAAGGGAATTAGTCATTATCAAAAATTGATTAAAAAGACCAAAACAATTATTGCCGGAGATTTTAACAGTAACAGCATTTGGGATAAGAAACATAAACAATGGAGTCATACAAGTGTAGTAAAAGCCCTGCACAAAAAAGGAATTACCAGTGCCTACCATTCACATCACGGTCATCAGCATGGTGAAGAAAACATCCTACTCAATTTATGCACCGGCATAAAAACAAACCCTATCATCTTGATTATTGTTTTCTTTCAAAAGATTTTATGGATAAGATGACAAATGCTGAGATCGGTGATTTTAAAAAATGGATTAAACACAGTGATCATTTGCCGCTTATTATAACATTAAAGGATATACAATATTAAAAAGCAAAATTGTCAGAAATTTAAAAAATTGATTCTTTGTCACCCGTTTACAAAATACATTTTCAAACGGCCCCTGTTTTTTACATCCAGTTCCCCACGGTACTCACACTCAAAAATATCTTTAACCAGCAGGTAAGTATTTTCAGAGATATTAATCCTTCCCGGTTCGGAATTAGATTCCATTCTTGAAGCAACATTTACAGTATCTCCCCATATATCGTATGCAAATTTCTTTGTACCTACCACCCCTGCTACTACTGGCCCGGTGCTGATACCTATCCGTATTTCAAACCGGGTTTCTCCCACTGATTTTATTTTTTGCGAATCATTTACAAACTGTAATATCTCCAGTGCGGCTTCCACCATTTTTACAGCATGACCTTCTGAATGAAAATGCAAACCGGCCGCACACATATAGGAATCACCTACTGTTTTTATTTTTTCCAGGTCATGTTTTTCCATTATCTCATCAAACTTTGAAAAATAATAATCCACACTTTCTACTAATTCTTCCGGTGATAAATTTTCTGCATACTGGGTAAAGCCTTTAAAGTCGGTAAATAAAACAGAGACAGATTCAAACCGGCGTGCCAGCACTTTACCGTTTTGTTTTAACTCCAGTGCTGTTTCTTCAGGAAGTATATTAAGCAACAAATCATCTGACCGTTTTCTTTCTGCTTCAATAATTTTATTGGTGTGTTTAATAAATGTATTGCGGCGTTGTAAACCAAATGCCAGTAATGCCAGCAATGCCAGTACAATTATGGTGGACAGTATCACAATCCGTTGATTCTTCTTCTGCACATTTAATAAATCTACTTCTACCTGTTTTTGCGATACTTCATAATCAGTACGCAGATCGGCCATTTTTTGTACAGCAGCTATATTATTTACACTGTCACGATAAGTAATATAATTTTTGTAATAATTAAGTGCTTCAGCATGTTTGCCTTCTTTTTCATATAGTTCACTTAATTTATGATTAGCATCGCCTATTTGTTCTTTTAATCCGTATTGAGTGGCCAATTGTAAACTTCTTTTAGCATAATTCATAGCGGTTATTCCATCCCCTTTATCACGATAGATATCAGACATGGAAATAAGATATACGCAAATTGGATAATAATCTTCTGCTTCTTCCAGAATTTTTATGGCTTCATTAATATTCTTTTCAGCAAGATCATTTTTACCGGTATTTGCATATACCATTCCTATATTTCCAAGGCTATACCCTTTACCGCTTAAATAATTTACTTTATCAAAAAGGAACTTTGATTCTGTAAAATATATCAGTGCTGAATCATAAAGTTTTACATTAACATATTCATCTCCTGCATTAGAAATAGCAGAAGCTAATGCAATAGAATCGTTTGCCTTACGCAAAGTATTAATTGCTTTATTGTAATAAAGCATTGCGTTAGGATGGTTATTAGAAACAGAATAGATATCAGCGATGGCTCCGTATGCGGTACCTTCTCCCGGAATATACTCAGCTTTCTTTGCAGCTTCAGCACTGTTTATATAAGCTTCTAACGCTTCTTCAAGATTGCCCAATCCTCTTTTTTTATTTCCTTTTTGAAGATATCCTCTATATAAATAGGAGTAATTCTTTTGCTGTTTAGAAAGGACAATGAGTTCCTCTGCATATTTAAGCCCTAACTGAAGATTACTTACTTCATTAAACGCAAGGTTACGAAGCAGCTCTAATTTACCAACACCGCTGGCGGTATCCATATGGTAAATTATCGCCAGGCTGTCCGCAACTTTTTGCTCCTGTGCTGAAGTGTGTAAAGCTGAAAAGAAAAAAAAGCTTATTATGATAGAATAATAAGCTTTTGCATTTATTTTTTTCACTTAGTTATTAACTGAAATTTTTGGGTCTTGTGTGTAAACAGTTGGGCTACCCGGTTTAGTATAATAAATACAATAATTTTCCTCTGCCGGTATTGGAAGATTAGGATTAATTGTACCCTGCCACATGGTAGAATTACCGGACTGCCTTACAGGGTCAGGGTTAAAGATGTCATTTGATGAAGTATCATGAATAGAAGATATTGAAGCTACCCCTGAATTGTTGTCAATAATCCATTGTATAGTATCACCACGGCTTGCAGTGGTGTTACCGTTATCTGATAAAATCAACGTGTTATCAGGATTAATTCCCTGAATGTGAATTGGTCTTACTGCCATAGTTGTAAAGTTTATGTGAATAATTAGTTTGCGTTTGCGTTTACTTTCAACCGGATGAGGATGCAAGCATTCATAGAACAAATAAGCATACATTACCCTGCACCTTACAGGCTGCATTTCTATAATAACCAGTACCGGATAGATAAATTCAGGAAAGAATATCGGGATTTTGATACAGGTGCGTCGGTAGATTAGTAGGAAACAAAGGATGTAGCGTTAGCAGTAACCTAAGATAACGAATATAATTTAAATACCAAATATATCTTTTACGACATTGCTATATTTCAATAAACAAAAGAATTACATTTGTAACACAACTGATTCCTTCCCGCCGAAAGCCTCTAATTATTCTGCTGACAAAAACAATAACTGGCTTTATTTCACTATAAAAACACTGTATGAAAAAAATTTTATTGCTGATGCTGATTTATTACTGCAGCGATGCAACGCATGCACAATCTTCCAAAACAGAATTATATGATCTCATTAAAAAACTGGTAAGTGACAGTACAGGTGAACCCGGTGTGGGAGAATGGGGAGTTGGTGAACCCAAGAAACTTCCTGTTAAATGGAAGGAAGACAGGGTAATAATGAGTGATGATACGAGCATTAATTTTTACAGGTTAGGTACAGCTGATATTATCATCAAAGGAAAAAGCTTTGCACAAAACAGCCAGCCTGTTAAATGGAATATAATGCTAAAGGGGCCAAGGATGGGATACACCTCCTTCAGCATCATCAGTTCGCCCAGCAATGAAATGCTTCCGAAGTTTACTATTGACAGTGTATTTGGCAAAAAACCATTCACTTCTAAACTAATTAAAAGTTGTGAAAATAAGACAATAGCAGGCTATTATTACTATGAAATAAAAATACCAAAGAAAGAAATTGTTTACATCAAATTAAGCTGGCTATCGCTGAACGGGAATACGGCCATGCGGATTGATTGCTATAATGACTACAGTAAATATGCTGCTAAACTTGATTGTCCAAAATAGAGGTCAACACTTAGTCACTTTAAGTATATCATACTTAAAATGATTGATAATGGAACCAGAAGATATTTCTAATAATACAACTGTTGTTGATGAAACAAATAGTACCCGTCCGGCGTACTGGCTTACCCGTTATGTGATGCTTCGTTTGCTGGGATTAATTTATGCTGTTGCCTTCCTGGCTGCCATTAATCAAATTGTTCCTTTAATTGGTGAACATGGTTTGCTTCCGGCAAAACTTTATCTTAACAGCATCAGCAATTCATACGGCACTGCTGATGGATTTGTTCACTCACCTTCTCTCTTCTGGTTTAGCTCATCCGATATAACCATACTAACCGCAGCATGGATTGGGTTTATTCTTTCCTGTGTAGTATTAGCAGGTTATGCCAATGCTATTATAATGACAGTACTTTGGTTTTGCTATATGTCTTTTGTTCACATTGGGCAGGATTGGTACAGTTACGGTTGGGAAATTCAATTACTCGAAACTGGTTTTCTTTCCATTTTTCTTTGTCCGTTACTGGATATGCGGCCTTTTCCAAAAAAACCTCCGCCCTTTCCCATTATTGTTTTATTCCGCTGGCTCATCTTCCGCATTATGCTTGGGTCAGGATTAATTAAAATACGCTGGGATGCCAGCTGGATGGATGGATCAGCACTTTATTATCATTTCGAAACACAACCTATTCCTGGTCCATTGAGCAGATGGTTTCATTTTTTACCTCACAGCATTTTAAAAATGGGTGTATGGTTTAATTTTATTGCAGAACTCGCTGCTCCCTGGTTAGTTTTCTGGCCAGGGCTGGCCCGTTATACAGCAGGTGTGATAATTATTTTATTTCAATTTACTATTTTTATCAGTGGTAATCTTTCATTTTTAAATCTCCTTACCATCATTCCTGCACTGGCTTGCTTTGATGATGCTTTCCTGTCAAAAGTTTTACCACGCAGTATTGTTCGTCAATCAAAAGATGCTGATCTGAATTCTGTTAATTCCAAACCTATGTTAACTACTGCATGGATCATTACAGCAGTTGTTGCTTTATTAAGCATTCAGCCGGTAATAAATTTATTTTCCTCCCGGCAAATTATGAACACTTCTTTTGAACCATTTGATCTGGTAAACACTTATGGAGCATTTGGTAATGTAGGAAAACAAAGATGGAATGTAGTGTTTGAAGGAACAAGGGATAATGACACTACTGATAAAGCCAACTGGAAACCGTATGTATATAAAGGACTACCGGTTGATCCTTCAAAGTCATCTCCGCAAATCGCACCTTATCAACTTCGGCTGGACTGGCAAATGTGGTTTGCATCAATGTCCTCACCCAATGAATATCCATGGACTGTACATCTTGTATGGAAGTTGCTGCATAATGATGCCAACGCAGTAAATCTATTTGCCAATAATCCTTTTCCTGCAAAACCTCCCAAGTATATAAGAGCCGTCTTATACCGTTATTCATTTGCTGAACCGGGTAATCCGCAACATCTCTGGTGGAACCGGCAACGGGTTGATGTATGGCTTCCTCCTTTATCAGTTGACGATCCTGTTTTACATAAATTTTTAAAAGCTTATGGATGGATACCTTAGTAGCATTTGCAGTAAAATAACCATCTGATTTTTATGAGCTGAATTATCCAAACTTCGTATCTTAATAAAAACATTGTATGGCAAAAGCTCAGAATAAAACAATTGAAACAACTCAAAGTGTTGCTGCATTTATAAAAAAAGTAACTGATAAAGAAAGACAGGCAGATTGTAATGCCATTATCAGCATAATGGAAAAAGCAAGTGGTTATCCTGCAAAAATGTGGGGCTCTGCTATTATTGGTTTCGGCAGTTATCATTACGTATATGAAAGCGGCCGTGAAGGTGATGCACCATCGGTCGGTTTTTCTCCCAGAAAAAATGAGTTTGCACTTTATATTGCCAACTTTGAAGGCAAGGAGGATTTATTGAAAAATTTTGGCAAACATAAAACAGCCAAAGCATGTGTGTATATTAAAAAACCGGAAGATGTAAATATGGATGTGTTAAAGAAACTGGTGATTGGATCAGTTAAGCATTACAAGGCAAAATATAAATAGCACATCATGTAAACTAAAATAATATGCCAGCTATTATATTATCCAACCCTTCCGGTACACTTAGTAATGATATAAAAGGAGTTTGGTGGTTTTTAACCAGGGAAGATTATACAAAAGATGGTAAAAAAAGAATTAACCAGTAAAAAAATTTATTGATTACACCGGCTATAAGCCCTCAGTTGGGCTTAATTGCTGTATCAAAAAAAACTGCCCTCTCAAACAACTTAAATCTTATTTAAGAATAACTGCACCAGTTATTCTTTGCCCTTCCTGGTGATTATAAAGGCTTACAATATAAGTTGCAGGAGCAAGGTTGGCCGGTCTTTTTATTCTGATAATATTACCGGAGATAGTTTGTGTTGAATGACTGATTATCTGTCCATACAAATTATATAAGGCAATAGTATATAATTGATTTTTACTATCCTTAACCTTTATCACAAACCCATCCGTGGCAGGATTAGGAAATATTTGTAAGTCAGAAAATACTCCATTCAGCTGAAAGATATTACTATACACAATTTTTCCATTAGCTGTAACGGCTTTAATTCTGTAATAACTGGTATTATTAAATAAATAGTCAGTATAATTATACTTACCAGCTTTGTAAGTTCCGGTTGTACTTACTTCACCTATTGAAATAAACACACCATTTTTGGTTTGGCTTTTTTCAACTATATATTTAATTACATTTTGATCATTCGATACATTCCACAGCAACGCTGCTCCATTTTTTTGTGCGGAAGCAGATAAATTCATTTGTACCTGCCCGGGCAGCGCAACAATACAATTACCAGTTAAATTATAATAAGCCAGCCTTGTTAAACATCCTTTGTTTACTGAAACACGACAAACATACTGACCAGTATCTGATGGCATCACACTATCCAAAAAATAAGACGGTGATGTACTAATCAATATACTATCTGTTACACTGGTCTTTCTGTACCAGCTGTAGGTAGCGTTGGCCATAGAAGAATCTACTGACAAAACACTTGCACCATACAAACAATCCGTAGAAACATCAATCGTCATCACTGCTAATGGTAATACACTTGCATCGTTCAGAGAAGCATTACCACATGCATCGGTAACCCTTAACCTCACCAAAGAATAAATGTTACCATTATTAATTGTAAATATTGGACTGCTTTGCGGTGGCGATACAATAGACGGCGTGGCCGGTGTACTTTGTATAATTTCATACATCATGGGTGATACACCTCCTGTTACAGAAGTACCTACACTAAACGCATTGTTATCACATTGATAAGCCGCAGATTTTTGTAATGCGGGATAAGTATATGGACTAACATTAACCGTATCATATCTTATTAACCCGCAATTATCATCCACTGTTGAAAAAATATAGGTAGCCGGTTCCAACTGAAGAAAGTTATAAGTATCGGCGGCTGATGTATGCGTATGCGTTGTATAAACGATATTGGCAGTACTTCCGTTCTTCTTAATAATCTTAGGCACAGGTCCGTTAAAGTTGGTGGAAATAATTAAGGTTGCATCCGTTGATCCATTCGGGAATAAAGCACCTGGGCATTTCGCCTGTGTACTGATTGTTCTTGTAAAATAACTTATATCAGGCTTAACAAAAACGGTGTCTTTTGAACCACATCCATTTACTCCAATCACCTCGTATTTTAAACCACTGTCAAGAGGAATGAGATATCGAAGATGGATATTGGTACTGTTACTTGTATCAGAAGCCACTAAAACTCCTGATGGATTATATACATATACATAATAAGGTGAAGTTGTGCCTCCGTTAAAAAGCACAGATAAATCTGTTTTACCCAGTACACAGGATGGGTTAGCATTTACTGATATACTGGCAGGCGAAGGATTGACAGAAAAACATTTGATAATGGTAGTATCATAACAACTGTCTTTTACATGAATACAATAACTTCCATAAGCAAGACTGTCAAATACACCCGTATAGTTACAGGTGATTAATGTAGTATCGGAGTATAAACAATATTGAGGCGAAGTAAGATTTTGTCCCTGGCCCTGTAAGGATGCTGTAAAAGTAGAACAGTTCTTATTGCTGATCTTAACTGATCCGCTTAACGATGTAACAGGCTTATAAAGTGAAAAACATTGTACGATGGTGGAATCAAAACAACTGTCGGTGATATGAATACAATAAGCTCCATAAGAAAGTGTATCAAATACACCCGTAGTATTACAAATAATTATTGCTCCCGATGAATCGTATAAACAATATAACGGATTAAAAAAGTTTTGCTGGCCCTGCACAGTGGCAGAAAACCCGGCACATCCCATTGCTGATGTTTTAATACCCGAAATGCCCGGTGTGGGGCGACTGACAGTAATACATTTAATAACGGTAGTATCTGAACAGCTATCCGTTAAATGAATACAGTAAGAACCATAAGTCAGTGTATCAAACACACCGGTATTATTACAGGTTATTAAAGCACCCGTTGAATCATACAGACAATACTGCGGATTAAAAACATTGGAGGAACTGTCAACACTTAAGGTAAACCCTGCACAGGAGAAATTAGACGTATTGGTATTTCCAATAACAGGGACTGGATGATTGAAACTAAAGCATCGTACAATAGTGGTATCATAACATCCATCAGTAATATTGATACAATAAGACCCAAAATTAAGATTATCAAAAATACCAGTGCTGTTACAAGTGATAAGATTGCTTAAAGAATCGTACAGGCAGTACTGGGCGTTAATTAAGTTAGTACCTCCAGTTATAGTAGCCGTAAAACTATTACAGGAGATATTGCTATACGCCACTACCCCACCATTAGGTATCACCGGGCCAACAGTAAAACATCTTTCAATTAATGTATCATAACAACTGTTTTGTATGCGGATACAATAAGAACCATAAGTCAGGCCAGAAAATACACCAGTAGAATCACAAGTAAGCAAAGTACCGCTGCTGTCATAGAGACAATAATAAGGTGTAGTAAGATTTTGTTGCCCCGTTATGGAAGCAGTTACTTCGTTACAACCAGTAGCCACCTGCAGCACAGCATTCGCTACGGATGGAATGGAAGTATCAATCCATGAAACTTTCTTTGTGTTTCCGCAAAGATCTTTCACTACAATATCGGCTGATCTTGCACTGCCAATCGTATCTGTAAAAGTTTTTGTTGAATACCATGTAGTATCCCCTGCAGTAGTAGTAACGCCATATAAATAACCATTAAAGACCGTTCCGGATGCATTGGTGTTTCCCTTATTATCAATAAGATTTACTGTTACCCCTAATTCATTACAATTTGTTTTTATTTCGGTATGTGAATTGATCCACCAATCATAATCTAATAATGTGATGGAACGGGTTTGCAAACCTCCGCAGGAATCACTTAACTGAATTAAATAATCACCGGCAGAAAGTCCTGTAAAGGTTCCTGTCACACTAACATCACCTACATGACTTGCAGAAGGTGAAATAATAGCATAAGAAAAAGGACCACGTCCAAATTGCTGGTCAATTGCAGAGATTGTTCCATTTGTTCCATGAATACAGGTTACATCTGTGCCGGTAAGCAAAAATCGTGGATCAGCATAATTACCATCCACCACCACATTGGCAATAGCGGAAGTACAGTTAACTGCATTGTCCCTGATGTAAACGGTATATGTACCGGCCGATAAGCCAGTTATAGAATCTGAAGTAGTATAAGAAGTGGAAACAGCTCCGGTTACTTTATAGCTGAAATTACCTGATCCGCCACTGGCATTTATTTTTACTGCACCGGTTGCAGAACACCTGGATTCATACGTAACACAGGTAACATCAACACCTGCGCAAACCTGGGCAAAGGACTTGTTTTCAAATAGCAGGACATTAAGCAGTAATAATGAAATGTAGAATTTCATTCCCATAGGCATCGGATTTCTCAGTTAGCAGAACGAATCTAATGCAGCTAAAAGTTTGCATCAATGATAAATCTCACCCGTATTTTACCTCCATATATCTTATACCTGAAAATCAAACAACTAAAAAAATTACTCCGTAGAAAAACATCTCTTTAATAGTATAAAAAGTAAAAGAACAAGTGATTTGTGAAGCAACTATTAAAAAATAAAATGCCGTAATCTATACTTCTTCTGTAAAACACTTTATGTAAACGCAGGTTGGTGACAGAGATAGTGTATCAGTTTGAATTTTTCACACAAAGAAATACAAGGAGCAAAGACGCCAGGTTTTTTTGCGGCTTATTTTCTCTGCGTCCTGGCGTGAAATCAGACAATACATCGGGCAAATTTTGAGACTGATACATTATTGTGGCAGGAACAAACCCTCCGGATCAATGAAAAAGCTGTACCTTAACATTGCTAAAATTCCTTGTTATGAAAAAGATATTCACCCCTCTTTTACTATTTCAAACATCGCTTGTTTTTGCACAGGGCGGACCCGGCGATTATGATGCCAGTAAAATTTATTCTGCAGGATATGGAATTGTTGGATTGAATGCCAGCGGAATGATGGAAAGTTTTGATGCCTCCGGTAAACGTATCCCTTCCAACAATCAACTCATCGCCGGAACAAAAATGCTGAGTGATGAATTTATACTGGGCACAGTAAAACTAAATGGCATTGAGAAACCTGCCAACCTGATGGTCAATTTTTCTCTTTACAATAACCAGTTATTCTTTAAAAAAGACAGTTTATTTCTTGCTTTTGTAAACCCGGTGGAAGAATTCACCATTTTAATGAAGGAAAATAACATTAATAAAATAATAACGTTTAAATCAGGCTACCCTGCTGTTGGAAATAATACTGATAAATCGCTTTACCAGGTTGTATCAGACGGGCCAAAGGTTCAATTGCTCAAATACATGTATAAAGTAGTTCAGGATAAAGTGAGTTATAACGGGCCTGTACAAAGAGAATGGGCCTATCGTGAAAACTTTTACCTGTATGATGTTGAAAAGAAAACAATGACCACTATAAGACCTTCCGTAAAATCAATCACTAAATCTAATCCAATGCTTTCTGCCTCTGTTGAGAATTATGCTGCACGTTTTAAAATGAAGAATGAGGAAGACCTTGTTGGATGGGTTGCTTCCATTAATGATATTGTTCCTGCTAAAAAGAAATAATTAAGCTAAACATAAAGAAGCCGGGCATTTTTTAACCCGGCTTTTATTTTAATCAACGCTATTAGTTCTTATCAGCACCTGCATCTTTATCACTTACTTTCTTACCCAACTGCTCAAGTAATTGCAATCCTAACAATCCACTGATACCACCACTGGCTCCATCTCCACCACCAATCAGTACATCCGGCATTATCTTCACTTTCTGGCTGGCGATAGATTCCATTACCTTTAACTGAGTAAAGTTATTACCACCCATTGCTTCTACTGATAATTTATAAGACTCCGCATTGGATTTACCAATCGCCAATATCTTTTCAGCTTCTGCATTACCGGTAAGAGAAATTTGTTCAGCATTTGCTTTTGCTAACAACTCAATCTTTTCACTCTCTGCTTTTGCCAATAAACGAACTTTCTCTGCTTCACCGGTTGCCATTAAACGCATACGGTCACCTTCAGCATTTGCCTGCAAACGAACACTGTTAGCATCACCCGTTGCTTTCTTTACAGAAGCATCAGCAATACGTTCAGCAATCAACACACCCTGGTCTGCTTTAACGATCTCTTTCTGCATATCAGCAATCGCTGTTTCTTTTTCTAAGCTTTGTCTTGTTTCCTGTGCTTTTTTCTCTGTTTCATAAGTTATCTTTTGTTCTTCTGCCAGTTTACGATCAGTCAAAGTCTTCATCAAACTTTCAGGAGGAACAATGTCACCAATCAAAGTATCTACACCAAACACGTTGTATTGATCCAGCACTTTACCAATATGATCTTTCGCAGATTGCTGACGTTCTTTACGGGTACCCAGGAAAGCGATCACATCACTATCCTGTGCACTGTTACGGAAATAGTTACCAATAGTTGGTTCCAGTACCTGGCTTACTAAGTTGTTCATATTACCAAAACGGGCAATCACTTTAGGCGCTTCTGTTGTTGGAATATGAATGATCTGTGATACGTCAAGGTTGAAAGGGAAACCGTCTTTACTACGCACGGTGATGGTAGAAAGATTTTTATCTAACTGGTGACTCTCACTTCTTGCACTGGCCCAGTTTAATACCAGGTTAGTAGTAGGAACTAATTCCACTTTCATAATATATGGGTTGATAGGATATTTACCCGGACCTAATGGTTCAGCCCATACACCTTTATAACCTTTACCAACAATATTACCGTGTTTGAATTCAACACCACTTAAGTCTTTACCTTCTTCACCCACATAAGAAATAACCACACCTACATGACCAATTGGTATCTCTGTCATCTTTACCATTTCTAATTTGGCAAACCATGGGTTAAGGAAATAAGAACCTGCCAGTATCACCTGCTCCTGCAAACCTTTATAACCATCTTTGGTTAAGAAACTGTCCACATCCTGGAACTTATTATGTCCGTCAATGATCTTACCGGCAATCTGTCCTTCTTCTAAAGGTTTACCTTCCATAGTGGTAACAATACCCACGGCGTTGTCCGGTATCTGTGTCATATCTGTTATCTCCACTTCAAACAAATAGGTGTTGACACGATAAGAACCAGGAGTGATGATACCTGTCTGCCGGCCTTTACGTCCACCATTCTTTAAGAAAGCTTCTGCATCCTGGAAGGAGTCGCAGTCAATCTTACGGCCAAGGATACGACCAATTTCCAGTTCACTACCATCTTTAGCTAATACCAGACCGAGTTTACCGGTTGGTATGATGATAAAGGGTTGAAAGTGGATAGAGTATTGCCATATCCATTTCCAGAAATAAACACCCGGAGGCAATGTTTGCGCCTGGAAACCAGCTTCGCCATTAGTAGCAATGATGCGGCCTTCAGGCAATTGCTGCTTACCAAAGAGTACAAACTTTTTGGTAACGAGACCAATCCTGTCTTCGGGAACAATAACGACGCCAAAGAATACTCTTAATATAAACTTATAAAAGAGTAACACGAAAAGGATAATACCTACCGGTACTGCCCATGATAAAATAGAGGGGTTCATGATAATTGATATTTAAAGTTGAAAAATAAAAATTTGTATTGCACACGCAGACTGTTGGCAAAGCTTTCTTTGCACAGCTTGTCAACAGCATAAAGCATCGCACCACTGCTTATGGCACAATCCCTGTTGCTTTAGTTGTTATAGATTTAGAACTTTGGTGGAGACGTGTTGAAGATAGTGTTGATGATTTCTGCTACCTGCAAAAGATAAATACGATTACTACTGTCGGATTCCATTGTGGAATGATTGAAGACACAAAGTTTATATAAAAAACAATATCCTGCAAATAAACCGGAGCAACGGCAAAGCTTTTCAGCCGCCGCAACGGTTTGCACCGCATACATAACTGATTGATTGATACCCTTGCCAGTGGTTAATCAGGTAACGAATATTTTGTGCATAAGATTCAGGCAAAATCGTACACCAAAGGCTGAGTAACCGGGTTAAACAGATACTATAACCTGTCGCTGTGAGTATGATAGATAGGATGCTTTGTATCCGGCATATTCCAGTTGGTAAAACTGGTTAACTGTTTCTGCTGAAGTAATGAAACCAATCGTTGCAAGTGTTCATCCAGCAATTCTTTTTCTGTTTCATCAAATACATCCTGTACCACCTGTTTTATCTGCGGAAGTTTATTAACCAGCTCTTTTGAAAAACAGTCAAAAAGATATTCTACCTGGTTTTCTGTTAAACCAGTTTCACCAGCAAGCTCAACAATGATTCTATGCATAGCTTAAGTTTAATATAGGTTTTAAAAGCCTCCCTATTGCTACAGAGGCATAACACAACATGAGTATGCAGAAAACTATTTCAATGAATGTTTTTAAAGAAAGATACCTGGCCTTCCATATTCACCCGCAGAATTATTTTCTTATCACCTTTTGACAATTCAACAAAATAATTATCCTCATCTTCAAAAGGTGTATCATACAAATTCATATTGGTTTCATTCAGTTCATTATCGTCAAAGAATATTACCTCATCTTTAGTATAATCGCTGTAATGCTTTTCTAAATATTCTTTAGCTGCTAATGGCAGATCATTAAATGATTTTACCATGGTAGTACCCACTAATTCAGTAGTTCCATCATAGTAGGCAGTAACTTCATTACCATCCTGCATAAAAACAGCCTCATCATAATTGGGCGACTTGTTCCATACCGCTTTAGCATTACTAAAGTCCTGTTCAAAATGAAGTTTGCTGAGATCATTTATCTCATTTCGTTTTTCTTCCCTGAACTGCTTTCGTAATTCTTTTTTAAGATGGTTGGTGATTGGAGAGTGGGAAGCTGATTCTTTTTTAAAACGGTTAGCTGTTATATCAGCCGCATTAACATTTACCAGCAAAAACAATGCTGCTGTTGCTGCCATTACATTTTTCATGGTTCTTTTTTTTAAGTGTTTACAAATAAATTATCAACAATAGGTACAACGCTTTAATCGTTCAGGTTTACATATTTGTTATTGACGCAAAGAGGAAAAAAATCTTTCCCCTGCTCTTAACTGATAACAGTGAATTAACAGAGCCGCATCAAAATTGAAGGAGTATTGTTAACTGAAAGTAAAGCCGGCTGCATTCATTGTTAAGGTTAACAAAAGTTAATCTTATGTTTCACCAGCAGGTAAAACAGGTGAGCGAATTCCCGCCAAAAAATAAATTTGATAATCCCAAAATCGCTTCTAAATTTGTTGTCTCATCTGGCCGGTTATAGGCCACAATCGTTCAGCCTCGTTTTTTATTGTCTTTTTCGCCTCGTAAGTTCATTGAATTCATTCGATAGCAACAGGAATTCGTTTCTGTATGCCTCAGTTGAATAATTGCCTCTTTTAATTAACCGTATTAAAACCAGCATTTATGAAACTATCCGCATTTATTGAGTTGACACAGGAAGAAAAAAGAGCGACTGTTTTAAGAGAAGGAGTAGCCATCGCTAAAAGAGAGCTGTTGAACACAATGGTATTTCTTTTTCAATTGCCCGGTTTTTATGTAGAAACGTATTGCGACAAGCAAAGCAAAGCCGTTGTTGAATACAGGGTATTTCATGATGTAAATAAGTTAACACCCTATATTGAAGGTATTCCTTTAGATGATTTACTGAGAGATTAAATGCCTTTACCTTAAATGATTTGTCTGTATCGATCAGTGTCTCCACTGACAGATACAGAGATTTTTTTAAGACAACCCAATACTGGTAGGAAGTCCATCTAAACTTTTAAGATTATTCTTTTGAATGTATTCATTCAATCCTTCGGCGCCTAACTTTTCTGCCCACAGAAAATGTTTATCCCTGTCGCCCACAAAATCAAATAAAGGAACACCAAAGCCACAGGAAGTTTGTACCAGGTCTATATCAGCCACAATGAGTTGTCTTGTGCTTGGGTGAATGGTAAAATGCCCGGCATACTGTTCCCATTCATTGGTGTTGCGCAACACGGTAAAGCCTTTACCGTACAGCCGTAATATATTAGGGACTTTATCAAAAGAGCAAAACATAAACGTAATGCGACCGTTTTCTAATGTATGGGCTGATGTTTCATTACCAGAGCTGATAAAATCTGCATAAGCCACTCTAGTGTCTGATAATACCCTAAAACAATCCAATCCTTTGGGAGAAAGATTAACCCTGCCATTAATACTGGTGGGAGCTGTTGCTACAAAAAACAAATGCTGCTGCTCAATAAACTCTTTATGTGCCGGTTTTATGGAATCGCTAAACTTACCCATGTTGATTTAGTTTAAAATTGATACTAAAGTTATCGCTTTCTTAGCGGATGGAGGGGACAGTAGTAAGTAAGAAAAATTTTAAATGCTCACTATAAACTACAGCATTATGAATGAATACATGGTATATCAAGGCGTCATTACATGGAGCCCAACTAACCCGTCACTGCGAGGCACGAAGCAGTCTGCTTTATGAATAGCGCAATGACTACAATTGTGAGAGCAGATTGCCACGACAAGCTGCGCAAGTCTCGCAATGACGTTAAAAAATAATTCCACTCTATCGCCGCAGTGTCTCTCCTATGGCCTTGTGAAAAAGCTGAGGACACTGTAACAACAGGAAACAATAGTACAAAACTTCCACTATAGTGCAGTAATGCTGCAGGGTCGGCTTAAGCCAGACCCTACGGAGATAGAAATAGTATCAGTATTCCTGTCAGCAGTATACTACTTGCTAAAAAAGTCTACCTAATAACTTTCTAACTTCGCTATTAAACAGTAAAAAATGCAATTAAGTAAATCCAAAACCGAGTTATTGGAAGAAGCAAAAGTAAGGGGCTTATGTGCTGCAGTTTCTGCCGATATGGAAGCTCTTTTATTAAGGTTGATACTTTATTGCATCGTAGATAAACCAAACGAGGCCTATAGAAAGTTTAGGCATTTAACTTTGGGTCAAAAAATAAGATGGGCAAAAAAGGATTTAAAAGAATTTTACCCTAAAAAATTCGAACAACACAAAAATGATTTTGAAAATCTCTCTAAATTTAATGAGTTTAGAGGGCAATTGATACATTGTGATATAATTTGGAAGGACGATACGTACAATATATTTAGTGTTTTAGATATTCGGAAAATAAAAAATGAATGGCGAATTGTTCCTGTTCAGTATAGTAAACATGATGTAGCTTTAAAAGTTTCCGAGTTTGGTAAGTTGATCATAAACTTTGCACAAACAACCAAAAACATTATCGAAGAAGTAGAAAATAAATATCCTGAACTTATTAAATATTAACCTTATCAATTAGTGTAATAGGCGACCAGTAAGAAAAAAAATTAATACAATTAAACTCAAAGCAAAAAAGCAGAATTAATAATTCCGCTTTTTATAAAAGTATGGAGGCAATATTTTACTGCCCTACCAGAAACACCGCATTACACAACATCAGCTTACCATTTTCCCAAAAACTGCGGAACATAATATCATCTAACAAATACACCACATTACCATTGCCCATATCCTGTACGCCGAACAATAAACCATCTTTCAGTTTATCTTTCAGCCTTGAACCTACAAAGCCGGCTATCTGTGCATCTTTCTTTATCACTCCCACATTCCAGCCACCATCTTTCATAAACTCACCAATATTATCATCCTGTTTTAATGTATAATAATATTTAGGATAGCCAAATGCCAGCGGATGTGTGTTATCGAGTTCTACTTTATAAATAGAACCGGGTATATTGCCTTTTAAAAAATTCCGTTCTCTTTCTTCATATACTTTCAAATCGGCATAATCACTTTTCTTATCATCTTTTTTATCATCCTCTTTACGCAGCTTCAGTCCCCAATCGTTGCTGGCTAATTGTGCAGCGGCGCCTTCTAATGCAATCAGTCTGCCTCCCTTATTGATCCATTCTTTTAATTTATCTGCTGAAGCTTTATCACCAATAAGTTTATAATTACCATCGGGCATGATGATCACATTTACATCTGCCAAACTGATGCGGCTAAATTCATCTGCATTTACTAATGAGATGGGATAGTCCAGTTGTTGTTCAAAGAAATGCCATATCTCCCCTGCTGCAAGCGAGGAAACACCATTACCGGTAAGCAGCACTACACTGGGTTTTGTAATGACATGCACTGCCGGGCTTCCAAAATCATTTCCTTTATCTACAAAACCGGTGCTTATTGGCTCAGCCTGTACACCGTTCTTCGCCGCTAATGTATTTACAATGCTACCCAGTTTATCTCCAAACGTTTTGTTAGAAGTATGCGTAATAATGAGTGTGCCTTTATCAAAATTCTTTCCATCCACTGTAAAAGCATTTTCAGCAAACCGAATTTTAACACCGGCCTGTAATAAGGCGCCTAATAGTTTGGCACTGCTAACACCCTCCCATTTTACCGCATAGGCATAAGCGTTGTTTTCTAACTGGCGACTTTCTAATTTTACATCGGGTGCACTGCTATTTATTTTTTGTTTGCTGGCATAGGTTTGCAAACCAAACGCATAAGGTAATGACCATGCCGTAATATCATACGTAGCTGAATCAGATAATTTTGATTTGGGCTCAAACAATACTCTCAGCAACGTAGAACGTGGCTGCAGCGCTGAAATAACAATATCATTATCGGTAATGTTAAAGGATTCTTCTTTACCTGAAAAATAATTGTAACCGCTGGCAGTTGCTTTGCTTCCGTAGGAATATTGAATTTCATTTTTACTCAGCATGTTTAATAAAGTACTGAGAGATGATTTGTCCGTTCCTTTTATAACATAAGTTTTATACTCTCCTGTTCCGGTTGTTTTAGCATCATTAAAAAACTTTTTAAATTCCTTTACCAGTTTGGATGCGTTGTTGGAGGCTACTTCCACCGTACTTAAACTATTGGTGAAATGATGGAGGGCACGGTCAACCAGTGTTAAGGTATCGCCAGACTGATTAATAATACCCAGCCCGGCACGGATACCACCCTGTTCAAAGGTCATACCTATTGCACAGTTGTAAATTGGATAAGTATCACCATAGCTTGGATAAAAAAGATCAAACCGTTCCTTAGTAAAATATAACCATCCATTGGCATCAAAGTACTTTGCATTGTTTCTGCCAATCAAATTTTGAAACTCTCTCTGCCAGTTAGTAATTACTTCATGAAAAGGCTCTGCAGCAGGGGCAAAATAATAGGGTTGATTATATCCCTGCTCATGAAAATCCACATGCACCTGTGGCATCCACTGGTTGTACAACTTCATGCGTTGCTGTGTTTCTATTTGTGTTTGCCATGCCCAGTCACGGTTGAGATCAAAATTGTAATGATTGCTTCTGCCGCCCGGCCACGGTTCACTATGCTCACGGGTAAAGGCTGATACATTCATATTTTTTCCAACCACTGTATTATACCAGTTCACATAACGGTCACGGCCATCAGGATTGATACAGGGATCAATGATCACCACTGTATTCTTCAACCATACTTTTGTGGCTGTTAAATCAGGATTAACCAGCGCATATAAAGTAAGCATGGATGCTTCTGTTGAGGATGCTTCGTTACCATGCACATTATAACTTAACCAAACAATAGCAGGAGTATTTTCATCAGCCGGTTTATCAGTGAGTGCTCCTGTTAGTCGTAAATTGTTTTTGCGGATATCATCCAATCGCTGCAGGTTCTCCGGTGTGGCAACATAAGCAACCATCAATGGTCTTCCTTCATTTGTTTCCCCATATTTCTCCAGCTTTACCATATTGGGTACGGCAGCGGCCACTTGCTGAAAATAGCTTACCACTTTCCAGTGTGGTGTGTACTTTGTTCCCACTTTGTAACCTAAAAAATGTTCGGGTGATTGTAGTTGTGCATTTAATGATACACCAACCAGGAAAGCAATGACCAGCAAAAAACTTTTATACATGTAGTAGAATTTGTAGCGGCAATTTAGCAAAGAGACAGGAAATAAATTCAACAGGCACATTTCAAATTTTCGTATCCTGACCCACCCCTATTAAGTAGTCTTTTATTACAAAACACTACCGCCCCTTCCGTGGAGGGGATAGAAAGGTTGCTGATTGAAATGCAAAAAAAGCAATGCTTTTCAAATTTTAAATGCAACTAATTCAGCTTAGCGGATGAGGTTAATGGTTCCTTTACGAATTATTTTTTTACCCTTTGGTGTTACCATTTCCAGGTCGTACAGGTAAATACCGGAAGGCTGCTCTAATCCTTTATAAGTACCATCCCATCCATCATCATTCACAGCAGGTGTATAAACTACCTGTCCCCATCGGTTGTAGATGTGAAACTTCACCAGTTTATATTTATCGAATGTAATTACATGGAGACGATCATTAAGCCCGTCATTATTGGGTGTAAAAGCATTGGCTATATAAAAATCATTATACACTTTTACAATCACATCATCTGTAGAAGCACCACAACCTACATTGGATTCAACATGTAATGTGTACATGCTGGTTTGCGCCGGGAATACCAGCGGCTTTTCAATGCCTGTATTAGTTATTGATAAATTTGGTGTCCAGTAATAATTTATCTCGGCACCTTTAACAGTACCATTTAATGTAGCAGTATCACCAGTAAGTATTGCTTTATCCGGTCCGGCATCAGCCACTGCTTTTTCATAAACATCTACTCTTACATAAGCAGAATCCTGGCAACCATATTTATTGGTGATAATTACTTTGTAAATTTCCCAGCTGGATGGTGAAGCAACAGGGTTAGCGATGGTGTTATCAGATAAGCCGTTATTGGGAGTCCAGAGATAACTCACCTCATCTGTTGCAGAAGCCTGTAATATTTCCGATTGTCCCTCGCAAATAGCATGAGCAGGTTGTACAGTAAGAGAAGTACCGGGAGCAACTTTCAGATAAAAAGTATCAAATCGTACGCAACCATGGTCAAAAATATTTTTCAAAATATACATACCGGTATCCTTGTATTGAATAGCGGGAATAACGGCATTGGTACTCGGAGCATTAAATCCATTGGGACCAGTCCAAAATCCAGTAAATGCATAAGGATCGGGAGGAGGAAAATAATAATCTTTCCCACTGCAACCCTGTATATTTTGCGGAGCTACATAAGGAGGTAAAGGATACACGCCTGTATGAATGATATTGGATGCAACACGGCAATTCAATGAATTAATATTTCCATTTTCTGCAATACATATCCGGTAATCAATTACTCCTGATAAGCGGTGTGGTACTGTATAATTAACCGTTGTGGCTCCGGGTATATCCGTCCAGCTTTTACCTGCATCTGTACTGCTCTGCCATTGTACCACAGGGTTATTAAAGCCGGGAGTATAATTAGCTTTTATATTCCATACATCGGTATAATCAGCACATACATCTACGGTATCAATTCCACCATTTATGCTGGCAGAAATAGTAGAAGGGCTGCATGGACTCAGTGTAATATCATCAATGGCAAAAGCTGCACCACAGCCCCTGGGTGGGTTGGTAGTTACAGATATGATGAGATCAGAAGGAACAGGGCCAGCAGTTAAAGACAAAGTGTAATGTTTCCATTGCCATTCTGTTACCAGGGGCAGGTTGCCGGTGCTGTCCTGCACCAGTATTTTTCCTGATATATCTTTTATGGCAAATTTTACATTTGGTGGTATCGGGTAACCGTCACAGGCATATTTTGTCATTAGGGCTGAAATCCAAATCCCAAATACATAAGTAGTGTTACCACAAAGGCTTTTTGCAGTATCCTGGTAAACGGTGCCTGGTGTACTGGAAGCATTTACCGCCATGTAATTCCCGTTATTATCATTGGGTGTATGATCACCTACCATTTGTACCCAGCTTCGTGGGCCGCATCCAAAAAGAAAATTAGCAATAGTGTAAGTACCAGGATCATTGGGGCATCCACCAACAGGTTGATAGCTTGTTTTGCCGAACGGCAATTGATAACTATTGGTTCCGAAATCCTGGTTAATAACCGGATCACCAACACTGCCGCTGCACTGAGCTGTTGTTTGATAAGCAATTAAACAAAGGGAGATAAGAAGTAAATACTGATGAATACAGCGATATAAATTGGGAGTAAGTGTTATGTATCGTGAATTCATAGCCTGCAATACGTCTCAATTATAACAAACCCTGATCGCCTCTTTTTACCGATCATTTGTAAAAAAAATATAAGACAGTAAAATAAAGATAAAGATTTTAGGATAGAAAAGCGGAACTTTCTACTTTGCAAAAATTAATACTTACCAGGATGAGAATAACATTTGTTTGGTTTTTATCAGTTTCGTTAATAGCAGCGGGCCAATCACCCAAAACAATTACTACTGTTGTTAACCAGTACAAATATGCAGTTCAAAAAAAGGTGGTTTGTAAAAATGGAGCGGTTGTTTCTGCACATCCTTTAGCCAGCCGGGTTGGATTAGAAATGCTGAAAAAAGGTGGTAACTCTTTTGATGCAGCTATTGCTACACAATTAGCATTAGCAGTAGTTTATCCTGATGCCGGTAATATTGGTGGTGGTGGTTTTATGGTAGCCCGTACTAATGATGGAAAAAATATTGCGATTGATTTCAGAGAAAAAGCTCCGGGCAAGGCAAGCAGGGATATGTATTTAGATGCTAATGGTTATCCAAAAGAAAAATTATCAGAAGATGGTCATTTGGCTGCTGGTATTCCGGGTACTATTGCCGGTGCCTTTGCTATTTACAAATATGCCAAACTTCCATTTAAAACATTAATACAACCCGCTATTGATTTAGCAGAGAAAGGACATGCAATTACCGAAAGTGAAGCAAAAGATTTTAATGAATTAAAAAATGAATTCATCAAATTAAATACGGTTACTCCTGCTTTTGTAAAAGACCGTGAATGGAAAGCCGGTGATACATTAATTCAGAAAGATTTAGCGGAGACACTAAAACGGGTAAGAGATTTTGGTGAGAAAGGATTTTATGAAGGCAGAACCGCTGAACTTATAGTGGAAGAAATGAAAAGAGGTGGTGGCATTATTACATTAGATGATCTTAAAAATTATAAAGTTGCTGTAAGAACTGCGGTTGAATTTAATTACCGGAAAGATTATACCATCATCACTATGCCTTTACCCAGCAGCGGCAGCATTATTTTACAACAGGTGCTGAAGATTGCTGAAATGAAGAATCTTTCGAAATACAGTTTTCATTCACCGGAAGCAGTACAGTTAATTACAGAAGCTGAAAGAAGAGCTTATGCTGACAGGGCTAAGTTCATGGGTGATCCTGACTTTGTAAAAGTGCCTTATAAAACATTAGTAAGCGATAATTATATAACACAACGTATAGCAGATTATGAACCCGGGAAAGCAGGCAACAGCAAAACAACTCAAGCCGGCAATATAAGTGAGAGTGAAGAAACCACCCATCTCAGCATAATTGATAAATGGGGCAACTGTGTTTCCATCACTACTACGCTTAACGGTGGTTTTGGCAGCAGAACAGTAGTAGGTGGTGCCGGTTTTATTTTAAATAATGAAATGGATGATTTTAGTATAAAGCCCGGTGTGCCTAACATGTATGGTGCAGTGGGTGGTGAAGCTAATGCTATTGCTCCCAATAAAAGAATGCTGAGTTCAATGTCGCCATCCATTGTATTAAAGAATGGTAAACCTTACTTAGTAGTAGGTACTCCCGGCGGAACTACTATTCCCACATCTGTTATTCAAAGCATCGTAAATGTGATTGATTTTGGTTTGAGTACTGAAGATGCAGTTAATAAACCCAAGTTTCATCACCAGTGGTTACCGGATATTATTTTAGTAGAGAAAGGATTTCCTGAAGCAACAAAAGATAAATTAACGCAGATGGGTTATAAAATTGTAGAAAGAGGCGCTATTGGAAGAACAGAGATGATTAAGGTTAGTTATCAGCCGCAAACCAATAAGATGAAGATTGAAGCAGTTGGTGATCATCGTGGGGATGATGATGCAGAGGGATATTGATAATCAGAATAAATAAAATTGAAATTGCCAATAAATTAATACAATCAATGCCACTTTATTTTAGTTAAAGTGGCATTGATTTAGTGGAGCTGCAGGGAGTCGAACCCTGGTCCAAACATATTCTCCAAAAGCTTTCTACATGCTTATTTTGGAATTAATTGTCGGGAAATAACCGGAACCAAACAAACCAATCATTTCCGTAGCTGGATAAATCTTAAGCAACCGTCACAGCCTTTTGTTGCAGCAACCTGTTTTATTTTTTAGTCGGCGGCGGAACGTGGTAACAAGTCAACCTGTTCGGCGGCCCTAATGACTACTTAATCACTGATTAGGCAGCCATGGCATACTGAGTATTGCCATTTAAAGTTTTCGTATTCAGATTATCCTGCTAATTACGCAACGCAGGGCATGCTTACACTTTCAAAGATATATGCTGTCAAAGCCAGAACAGCCCCATTTGATGTCTGATGTCGGATGTACGATGTCAGATGTGAAGTGCAAAATTAACTTATTCATTCCTTTATTTGAAAGAATGATTTCTTAAAACTTTTCTTGCCAACTTTCATTTAAAAAAGAAAAGTCCCTGTAGAAACAAGGACCGCTTACCAAAACTAACTGCTATGAGAAAAATAGAAATGACTTATTTAATATTTACCAGCACTACAATCAACCCCACTGCTTCCATCGCTACTGCAACAACCAATGCCATCAGCTCTTTACTCTGTGTTGCTTGTGTTTGTTTCATTTTTGATTGTGTTTTTTATATAATGTTTAATAACACTGTAAAGATGCAATGTTTTTAGCTTGCTGAAAAGCGATATCTGGTGAAACGTGTATTATATACGACGAACTGCAGTTTTTTGGTTTTAAGCTGCGGAGAAAAAATAAAAAGGCTGCCTTTCAGACAGCCTTTTTACAAAGTAATTTGAGCAATTATTTAAATAGCCGGAAGATATCCAACCCTAATGCGTAAGCCATTAAGCTCAACAGAATCACCATGCCCACCATTTGTGCATATTCCATAAACTTATCGCTTGGTTTATGCCCGGTGATCATTTCATATACGGTGAATACCACATGACCCCCATCCAGACCCGGAATTGGAAGAATATTCATAAAAGCAAGAATAATGCTGAGCAATGCCGTCATGCTCCAGAATATTTGCCAATCCCATTTAGGGGCAAACATACTTCCGATGCTGAGGAAGCTTCCTAATGAATCACTTGCTTTTACTTCTTTGGAAGTAAACAGAAGTTTAAAGTTTTTTACGTTCATCACCAGTGTATGCCAGCCTTTTGAAATACCTGCCGGTAAAGACTCAGTAAACGTATAACCAATATGCCGGTTCCCTAAAACTTTATTCATTGACTGGAATGCAACATTTGTTTCCGATTTGTCATTAAAATAAACATCCGCTGAAACAGTGTCTTTATCATTACGGAGTAACTTAAGTGTTATCGTTTTATTTTTAATTTCAGCCTTAGGTAAATCAGTTGAGTAAGTTATAGGAGTACCATTATAATTTATTACCCTGTCTCCTTTTAATAAATTGCCATTATTGATTTTAGCAGCAGGCAGTACTGAATCAATAATCAGCGGGAACCGTACATGAGTAAAGCCGCCCAGTTTATTTTTTATCAGTTGTTTAATAAATCCTTCAGGAATATCGAGCACTTTTTGTTCACCATTTCTATCAATGGTTATTTGTTTTGCTTCATTAATGATAATTTCTGTTCCAACTGTTCCTACTCTTTCAACCTTTTTACCATTAACAGCGATGATACGGTCACCATCCTTTACACCAATCTTTGTTCCTAAACTATCCGCATAAACTCCGTATTTCAAATTTTCAGCCGGAACATAATCTTCTCCCCATACCCAAAGTATCATTGCAAAAATGAAGAAGCCTAAAATAAGATTTACTGTCACCCCACCTATCATAATAATCAATCGCTGCCATGCCGGCTTACTTCTGAATTCATCTGGTTTTGGAGGAAGCTTCATTTGCTCCTTATCCATACTCTCGTCAATCATTCCCGATATCTTCACATAACCGCCTAATGGCAACCAACCGATGCCATAAACTGTTTCGCCAATTTTCTTTTTGAATAATGAGAACCATGGATCGAAGAAGAGATAGAATTTTTCAACCCGGCATTTAAACCATTTTGCGGGTAAGAAATGTCCCATTTCATGGAGTACAACTAAAATAGACAAGCATAAAATAAGTTGCCCGGCTTTAATTCCTACTACACTCCAGTCTATTGCTAACAATGTCATTCGTTACTTTTTAAGGATTGCAAATATCTGCCAAATAAAATTGATTCTTCAGCCTTTGGTAAACTATTTTGTCCGTTTAAAGGCTCATTAAAGTTAAAGTTGCATTAAGGAAGCTGCATAATTGCGGGCCTCGCCATCGCTGTCGAGGTATTCTTCCAGGGTTGGTTTTTCAATAAAGCTTACTCTCTCCATTGTTTTTTCAATCACATTGGTCATGTCCAGAAAACCAATACGATTGCGGAGGAATGCCCACACTGCCAGCTCGTTGGCTGCGTTCATAATACAGGGCAGATTACCTCCTTTATATAAAGCGTCTGTTGCCAATGCCAGGTTACGGAATGTCTTTGTGTCCGGTGCCTCAAAAGTTAATTGGGATGCTTTGTTAAAATCAAACCGGGGAAAGCTATTGGGAATACGTTGTGGAAATGCCATGGCATATTGAATGGGCAATTTCATATCAGGTAAACCCATTTGTGCTTTAATACTTCCATCCTGGAACTGTACCATGCTATGAATGATACTTTGCGGATGTACAACTACCTGCACTTGCTCCGGTTCAAGATTGAATAGCCATTTGGCTTCAATCATCTCCAGTCCTTTATTCATTAATGTAGCAGAGTCAATAGTAATCTTTGTACCCATGCTCCAGTTAGGATGCTGAAGGGCATGTTCTCTTTTTACATTAACGAGGTAGTTTGGTTTTCTTCCAAGGAAAGGGCCACCGGATGCAGTGAGTATAATTCTTTCAATTGGATTTCTTGATTCACCAACTAAACATTGAAAAATAGCCGAGTGTTCCGAATCAACCGGAATAACAGGAACTCTTTTTTCAACTGCCATACCCATCACCACATCACCAGCCACTACTAATGTTTCTTTATTAGCCAAAGCAACAGGCTTACCATTTTCAATAGCTTTGATAGTTGGTCTTAACCCTGCGAAGCCTACTATGGCAGCCAGCATCAAATCATAAGTATCAAATGCTGCTACATCTTCTAATGAACTTTCGCCGGCAAAAACTTTTACATCTGTTGAGGCTAACGCATTTTTTACTCCTGCATATTTTTTTTCATCTACAATTACTACAGCATTCGGTTTAAATTTAAGTGCCTGCTGAATGAGTAATTCATCATTATGATGTGCGGTGAGTATCTCTACTTCAAATTTATCAGGGTTGGATTCAATAACATCCAGCGCCTGCGTTCCTATTGAACCAGTTGAACCAAATATGGCAATTCGTTTTTTCATATACCAATCAGTCGGATGACAGGGAAATAATTTTTAGTCAGTATTTGAAGTACACAATGTAATTATTTTATAACGTAATTCATAAGCTCATCCGCTAACTTTCTGTCGTTACTCAGTCTTGGCACCTTGTTCTGTCCGCCTAATTTACCAATTGATTTCATGTAATTGATAAAACCATTTTTCTCCATTGTTCTTACCTGCAACCGCTCTAAGATATTACCGGTAATTAAATCATCATAATAAATATTTTTGCCACGGAGATTATCATCTATCTTTTGTGCAAAAGCATTAACATTAGCAGGCGCTTTTTCAAACTCAATAAACCATTCGTGGTAACTCTTTCCCTCTCCTTGTTGAATCATAGG
Organism: Sphingobacteriales bacterium; assembly: GCA_016200915.1. Taxonomy (GTDB): domain Bacteria; phylum Bacteroidota; class Bacteroidia; order Chitinophagales; family Chitinophagaceae; genus AWTP1-9. Next base: position 28,163 of record JACQDV010000077.1, on the reverse strand, counting down.
GGCAACGGTAAACTCCACAATCTTCAATCCTTCTTCTTCCGCCGCTTTTTGCAAACTATATTCTACTTCTTCACCAATAACATGTTCACCAAAGGCAGAAATAAAATGTTTAATTCTTCCGCTCACCACCAAACGGTATGGATTAGTGGAAACAAATTTTACAGTATCCCCAATATTATAACCCCACAATCCTGCATTGTTATTAATAATTAAAAGATAGTTTTCTCCCACTTTTACATCTTTTAAACTCAACCTGGTTGGATTTTCATTAAATGCCTCCTGTGACGGGATGAATTCAAAAAAGATTCCCGAGTTGGTATTTAATAATAAACCGGGTTCTGTTTGTGAATCCTGAAAAGCAAAGAAACCTTCACTCGCCGGGAACAATTCAATCGTGTCAATCTTTTTTCCAATCGTATCAAATAACCGGGCTTTATATGGCTCAAAATTTACACCACCCTGCACCATTACACTAAAATTGGGGAAAAGTTCATTTACCGGTTTACCACTCTTCTCTACTAACCTGTCAAAATACATCTGCATCCATGGCGGAATACCACTAATCAAACCCATATCTTCTTTAATCGTTTCCTCTACAATTTTATCCAGCTTGGTTTCCCAATCTTCAATGCAATTAGTTTCGTATGAGGGGAGTTGGTTTGTTCTTAAATATTTTGGTACATGATGATTAACAATACCACTCAAACGTCCTGTTGGAATATCTCCTATTCTATCCAACTCCGGCGAGCCGGAAAGAAAAATCATTTTCTTATTGGTAAAATCTGCCTTCCCTGTTTCAGCTATATAACAAAGCAATGCATTACGGGCTGTATTAATATGATTGGGGATAGATTCTTTGGTGATGGGAATATATTTAACACCGCTGGTAGTTCCGGATGTTTTGGCAAAATAGATAGGTCGCCCTTTCCAAAGCACATTATGCTTACCATCCTTAATTTTTTGAATATAAGATTTGAACTGCTCATAATCCCGGATGGGCACAGTTTTTTTAAAATCGTCGTAGCTATTTATCTGATCAAAACCGTGGTCTTTTCCAAAGTCTGTCTTGCGGCCCACTTTTATCAGTTCCTGAAAGATAGCTTCCTGATCCTGAACGGCTGTTTCCATCCCCTTCTTAATCTTGCTGTGTATAAATCCGGCAAAGGGCCGGGCCAAAAGCGATTTTATGTTCATTTAACCGGGTTAAATATGAGGGCACAAATATAAATTTGCCTTTCGGAATCAGTTGGTTAAAATTGATGACATTTTTTCCTCAAACTGTTTGTCAGGAATAATTTTTACCCTACCTTTGCACCCCTAATATTGGATAGTTATGTTCGCAGTAGTAAAAATCGCCGGTCAGCAATTTAAAGTGCAAAAAGACCAAAACCTGTATGTACCTCACATTGAAGGTGCTGCCGGAGACAAAGTTGAATTTACCGATGTGTTGTTTACAGATAACAACGGAAAAATTTCTGTTGGTAAAGATGTGAAAGCAACTGTAAGTGCAGAAATCGTTGGTGAAGTAAAGGGTGATACGGTTATCGCCTACAAACAAAAAAGAAGAAAAGGTTTCCGTAAAAAACATGGTCACCGCACTTTGTACACACAAATCAAAGTAACAGGCATTGCTTAATTTATTTTAATTAAAGCATCAGTAATTAAAGTATTAAAATTAAAATTTTTTAAAAGATGGCACATAAGAAAGGTGAAGGTAGTGTAAAGAACGGCCGCGACTCACAAAGCAAACGTCTCGGTGTTAAAATATTTGGTGGTCAGCCTGCATTAGCCGGTAATATCATCATTCGTCAACGTGGTACAGTTTATCATCCTGGTAAAAATGTTGGTGTAGGAAAAGATTATACTTTGTTTGCATTAGCGGATGGAGTAGTTGAATTTAGAAAGAGTAAAGGTGATAAAACGGTTGTAAGCGTTAATCCTGTTGCAGTTACTGCATAAACCTTTTGCCAAAAAAAAATTTGGTAGTTAAAAAGAAGTTGTTATTTTTATAACGTTAAATTCTTTTTACTAACTATTAAATTCTAAAAAAATGGCAACAAAGAAAAAAGCTGCTAAGAAAAAAGCTGCTCCTAAAAAGAAAGCCGCTCCTAAAAAGAAAGCCGCTAAAAAGAAGTAAGCTAAGTTTCGAAAAGCGAAACATACTAAAAGTCCCCCGAAGTTCGGGGGATTTTTATTTTATATTCCTTTTGTAAATTTGACAAATGGATAACTACCAGATAGCTGAAAACTTCTCACTCCTCTCCAAATTAATGGATATACATGGAGAAAATTCTTTTAAAGCAAGATCATATGGAGCGGCAGCTTTCAATATTGAAAAATTGCCGATGCAGCTATCAGAAGTACCACATGGAGAATTATTCAGCATAAAAGGTATTGGTGAATCAACAGGAAAGAAAATTATTGAGTTATTAGAAACCGGCGAATTACAGGCTTTAAAAGATATGATTGCCAAAACTCCGCCCGGTGTAATTGAAATGCTCAATATAAAAGGACTGGGACCAAAAAAGATTGCTACGGTATGGAAAGAGATGGAAATTGAAACTATTGGTGAGTTGTTATATGCCTGCGACGAGAACCGATTAAAATTATACAAAGGCTTTGGTGATAAAACTCAGCAGAACGTAAAAGAAGCAATAGAATTTTATCAGCAAAATCAAGGCAGCCACTTATATGCACAGGTTGAAGCGGTTGTTCCTGACATTAAGAATTATTTAGAGAAATTGTTTGATACAGATAAAGTAAGATTAACCGGTGCATTCAGGCGGCAGATGGAAACGATAGATGAACTTGAATTTATTATTAGTGAAAACAATGAAAACATTAAACCTAAATTTAAAACTGCTTTTCCTCCCGAATTGATAGAAGAATCAAAAGAACACATTATTTATAAACTCAAGAATGGATTGAAGCTGAAATTATATTCAGGTAAAGATGGAAGAGATGAAAAGTTGTTCCGCTTATCAGCATCCGGTGAATTTGTGGAGGCATTTGTAAAAGCATTTCCTAAAGTAAATTTTGCTGATGGTAAATCAGCTGATGATGCACATATATTTGAGCAGGCAAAAATTCAATACATACCTGCTTACCTGAGAGAAACAAAAGCCATTATTGAAAAAGCTAAATCATTTACTCTTCCTGAAGTTATTCAGCCTGGCAACATTAAAGGTATTATTCACAGTCATAGCACCTGGAGTGATGGAAGCCATTCATTGGAACAAATGGCAACGGCCGCCAAAGAAAATGGCTATGAATATTTAGTTATAAGCGATCACAGCAAAACAGCTGCTTATGCCAACGGGCTGAAAGAGGACCGGATTAAAGCACAACATGAAGAAATTGAAAAGCTGAATGATAAACTAAAGCCATTTAAAATCTTTAAAAGCATTGAATCGGATATTCTGAATGATGGTAACCTGGATTATTCAGATAATATTCTTTCCACTTTTGATTTGGTGATTGCTTCTGTTCACTCTAATTTAAAAATGACAGAAGAAAAAGCGATGATGCGGTTATTAACGGCGATTGAAAATCCACATACCACCATTCTTGGTCATATGACCGGTCGTTTATTATTAAGCCGAAAAGGCTACCCGGTAAACTATGATAAAATTTATGAAGCTTGTATTAAGAATAAAGTAGTAATTGAATTAAATGCCCACCCAAGTCGTTTGGATATTGACTGGCGATACATTGAATCCGCAATTAATAATGGCATATTAATTTCCATTGACCCGGATGCACATGCTGTTGAAGGATATGATGATTGCAGGTATGGTGTTTTGGCCGCACAAAAAGCAGGAGTAACTAAAGAACAGAATTTAAGCAGCTTTAGTTTGGCTGAGTTTGAAGCTTATCTCAAAAAAGTAAGAAATTAAACAACCGGAAATTCAATATAAAAAGTTGTACCCACCCCTTCAGCAGTATCAAACCATATTTTACCTTTTACATTTTCAACAATGCCTTTGCACATAGCCAACCCAAGTCCTGCACCAGAAGTTTTAGTAGTAAAGTTAGGCGTAAAAATTTTCGATTGAAGTTCTTCAGATATGCCCGTTCCATTATCAGAAACGGATACAGTAAGAATACCATCATCCAACGACTGCATCACAGCAATCTTAGGTTCTCTTGATTCCGGAACAGATTGTATTGCATTTTGAAACAGGTTTGTAAACAAGCGGTTGATCTGTGTTTTATCTGCATTGATTATTTGTTTTTCTTCCGGACGGTTCCAGTTAATTGTTAAACCATCCTGTGTACGATAAAGTGAGATGATAGATGCCAGCACTTCATTAATATCAAATTCTTCATTGTTCACATTACCCAAATTAGCAAACTGTGAAAATTCACCGGCTATTTTGGATAGATGATCTATTTGTTCCACTAATGTAGCTGCTACGTTACCAGTCATTTCTTTTACATTGGGCGAATTACTATCCACAGCTTTTTGTAAATACTGAATACTAAGTTTCATTGGTGTGAGCGGATTTTTAATTTCATGTGCCACTTGTCTTGCCATTTCTCTCCATGCCCCTTCCCTTTCACTCTTGGCTAATAACTGTGCACTCTCATCTAATTGTTTCACCATTTTATTATATTCTTTTACGAGGTCACCTATCTCATCATTACGATTCCAGATTATTTCTTCATTACGACCCAACTTCAAAGCCTTCATTTTTTCTGAAATGATGGAAAAAGACCGGGTAATACGGTTAGTGATCAGCAAGGCAATTAATCCTGCCACCAGAAAGATGAACGCATTCAGGTTGATAATGGTAACTAAGAAATTAGAAATTTCCTGGTTCAATTCTTCCGGTGAATAGAAAGATGGAATATTAAGATATGCATAAACCGCACCTTTTTCATCTCTTACAGGAACATAGATGCTCAGGAACTCTCTTGTACCAATATGCTCATTCTGCACATGCTGAATTTGACGCATCCTTGTTAAATGGTAATAGGCATTTGGTTCCATCTTCTCACTCAGCAATCCTTTATTATACACCAGTTTATTGGAGGCGAGTTTTAGATTACCATCGAGGTCATATAAACTAACATCTACATTATGAATTTCAGATATCTTAGTAAACACATTATCCAAATCTTTATTAGTAGCTTCATCATACACTTTTAGTACATCATCAAATGTATTATGCCGATCTAATTCATTCTTTACTTCAGATGCAACTATTTGAATAGTACGGGAAAGTTTTTCTTTGTTATTACGGTTAAATCTTTCCTTAAAGAATTGAATAGTTGAAAAACCAATTACTATAAAAGAAAGTAAACTGATAAAGATGATGGTACCGTGAACCTGGCTGCGTATGTTCAGCTCCCAAAACTGTTTCATTCGGCTCCACCGTAAACGGGACATGATGATCATATTAAAAAACTGGATAACCGCAATGGTTACCAGGAAGGCAAAAAAGAACCAGGCAAACAGCGTAATTGCCTCCAGCAAAAAATTCCCTTTCCTTACAATTATTACCAGGCGGGTGGCACTTGCTTTATACCATAACTCTTCATTTGATCCGTTCCCCCTTATCTCAAATTCATTTTTGGGAATTTCATTGGTTGTCAAATTAAGCGAAAAAGGATAATCGTTAATATTCGACACTAATTGTAAATCTGAGTAAATACCATAAGCATATAAGGTTGACTTTTCAAAAGAAGAATATTCTAAATTATTTCGTTCAAACAACTCAGGTTGTAATGCTTCGCTTTTATATTTTCTTGGTTTCGATACAATAAAAGCATATCCAAGCACCTCCTGTGTAAAAGGATTAGTTATTTCTTTGCGGCAGATATAATTGAATCTGTCATAGGATGTTTCATAATAATACAAAGCAGGAACACTGGTTGGTTTTCCCTGTACACTAATGATAGTATTTAATGAATTGAAGGATACTGAATCTTCATTATAAAGCGGATGATATGATTTATCGAAAGTGTAAAATTTGGTATCGTACATATTTAGATATCCACTGAAGTTCTCATTCACCAAACTATCTTTTATTTTTTTAGCTGATCCCGGTGAGTTAAACCTGTCAAAGTTCTCATAAAGAAAAAAGTTATTAAAATTTGACAGACCTATGCTCATTAAGCTTTCACTGGCAGGATCCGATTGCATTGCTAATTTCTCTGCCTTTCGTTTCCTTGCTTCAATCTCCTTTGCACTGTTTGTAACCATCAGCAGGGAAGCAATAGAAGCAGAGAAGAAGAAAAACCACAACAGCAATATTGAAGACTGTAATGATCTGAAATTAAGAGCCAGCGCTTTGAAATTAAGTAAGACAAGGAATAACAGCATCCACAGAAAAAGATATATATCGAAGAAACCCCCGCTACTGCTTCTAAAAGATAAAAAAGCCAACCCGCCAATAATCATTATCAGCACCATATCCAGCAGCCGGTAATTTAAAATCATTTGCAGGTAGCGGAACAAAAATTTCACTACAATAAAATAAATACTGGCAATGCCGCAAAGAATCAATATTCCAATGTAACTGTAAACTTTAAGGCTGAAGAAATTGGTTACATCAAAAGAAATTTGTGAATCAGTAACCAAACTTTTTACAAGACTTCCACATAAGTATGTAACCAATAGTATAGAAAAGCCCAGTAAGGCTGCCGATATCCATTTGCCCACTGCATTTCGCAAAAATGCAGGAACCCCAATTTTTCCTATTGTATTATAGGAAAACAGTAACATCCATAAGGTAAGTAATACGTTAAGCAAAACATCTCCCAAAGAACGGTTGAATGATGATGAGCTGTAAATAGAAGGATCAAATAATTCAAACTGGCGGAAGTTTAATGGAATAGGCAGGTAATAACTGGCAACTCTTAACACCACTACCGTTACTGCAAAAGTTACTACGGCTGTATATTCTCCAAATTTTTTGGCCAGCCATAAACACAGCAACTGTATAAAAAACAGTACAAAAAATATTCCTCCCAGCCTGAAAACAATAGCCCACCAGCTAAGTTGAGGAATTGGTGTAAATGATCGTTCAGCAATATTGAATAAAGGTTTACCTGTGATGCTTACGATTTGCATTCCAACAGGCCGGGTAGTTAATACAAACTTCTTTTCCAATTGTGCGTTAACGATAAAATTATTTTGCAGATAGTCTGTACTTATAAAATAGTTCCATCTTACGGGAATAAGTGCAACTATTTTATATGGTTTGAAATTGTAATGAATAGTTTTGGTAACTACTACATAATCACAATTACTCATCTGTTCATAAAAAACCGGGATATCAGTTTGTAGTTGTGAAGGAGTAGGTTCAACTAATGAAGTATTCCAAAATAGCATCTTCGGCTGTTCAAACTCCGGAGTTGAATAAACAAAAAAATTATACGCCTTATTAGTTATAGATTCAAGTGTTGATTGGCTATACTGGTTATTGATGAGTGCTTGTATTGTTGCTGAATCTTCAATCAACCGGTTAATATCTCTTTCTTTTCGCTGAATGTCCGACTCTAACAGATGATGTGCATTCTTTAAGTTAGACGTATCGCTCCAGTAATTATTAAAGAATAAGGAAATAGTAAGCAACCAGCCGGCTATGATAAGCAAATAACCATGCTGATAAAAGAATTTGCGGAAGTTTTCACCTGGTTTCAATGATAGTGTGTTATTTAACACGTTTTATTTCGTTCCAGATAGAATCCATTTCTTCTAAAGTCATATCGTTCAGATCCCGGCCTTTTTTCATTGCCTCTTCCTCCATCTGGGTAAAACGCTGGATGAATTTTTTATTGGTTAATTCCAATGCATTTTCGGCATCCACTCGCAAAAACCGTGCATAATTTATTAAGGAAAAGATTACATCACCAAATTCTTCTTCAACTTTCACCTGTAATTCCTCCCTTTCACTTTCATTTGCCAATTGCCTGTTGCTTATTGCCTGTTTCAACTCCTCCATCTCTTCTTCCACCTTTTCCCAAACCTGTTCTTTATTATCCCATTCAAATCCTACCTGTTTAGCTTTTTCCTGCAAACGCATTGCCTTTACAGTTGATGGCAAAGATTTGGGAACTCCACTTAAAACGGATTTCTTTCCTTCTTTTAGCTTAAGCTTTTCCCAATTCTGTTTTACATCTTCTTCATTATTCACCTTAACATCGCTGTATATATGCGGATGACGGAAAATTAATTTTTCAGCAATGCCATCCAGCACTTCTTTTAACTCAAATTGTTTTTGTTCACTTCCAATCTTAGCATAGAAAAGAATATGCAGCAGTAAATCACCCAATTCTTCTTTTATACTTTTCCAGTCAGATTCCGTTATAGCATCTGCTAATTCATACGTTTCTTCAATAGTGAGTTGTCGTAATGTATGAATGGTTTGTTTCCTGTCCCACGGACATTGTTCTCTTAACTCATCCATTATTTTCACCATCCGCAAAAAAGCACGGCTCAGTTCTTCCTGCATAAATTATAATCTAAAAATTGATAATAATAAAAACACCATCATCAGCAAAGCTGCCACAATTGAATATGAAATAAACAGGATAAAATACTTTAAAAATGTTTTCAGGTATCCCTGTTCATAAAACTTCTTCATGGCAATGTACACGTAAAAATAAACAGATAATATAACTATGGTGATTACAGGTGACATCCAGTTCCAGTGTGTGGCTATTTTTAACTTTTCCAATCCAAAGATGACCAGCAGAATAATAAAGATGGCGCAATAAAGATGAATGGAGAATATTCCATGATCAACATAGTAATATTTCTTGCGCCGGATATACAGCAGTTTCAACAACAACGCAAAAAATGGCAGAGAAACAAACAACAACTGCGGAATAGAATGCATGAATTTTTCTTTTAAAGCATCCATCACATGCCCTTCGCCATATTTCTTGTCCCACATAATTTTTTTACGGGTGAAGAATTGTTCCATCCAGCTGTCTTTAGCATCACCCTGTAGTGTATTTTGTACAGAGTCGTATGCTTCCACACTTTCAAATCGCTTTTCAAATGGATTCTTTTTCTTGTATTTAAAAATATAAGAAAACGATTTCAGACTGTCAGCTGCAATCGTACTGTCAGTAGCCAGTCTTATTAAATCATGATCAATAGCAGCTATCTCTTTTTCTTTGTCAACCTTTTCAGTGGAATCTTTGCTTTCTTTTAATTCTCTCTGCGCATCATCTTTTGCTTCTTTTAAAAACTCCGTTAAGCTGGGAACGTTCTTAGGTTTGGTCTCTGACATTTTTAATGTATCCTCTGGACTCATAAATGAGAAGAAGATCAAAAAGAAGAAAGCTGAAGTAAACACATACATCCTGATCGGGTTGAGATAACTAACCCTTTTACCAGCCATGTACTGTTTGGTTAAAAAACCCGGTTTGAATAAGAGAATCTTAACTGTTTCAAAAAACTTACCGTCAAAATGGGTGATGTCGTAAAAGAAATGGGTTACTAAATGCCAGAAACTTTCTTTAGGCTCAATGTTTTCCTGGCCGCAAAGGTGACAAAACCTTCCGTTTAGTTCTGCACCACAATTAAGGCATATTTTCTCAGTTCTTTCTTTGGCGTGCGACAAAGCAGTTAAATTTTAATAAAAATATAAAAGAAACAGGGATAAATTACGTTACAATATACACCGTTATCTTTGACTAAAATTATACCTCCAGCAGCATGAAAAAAATTCTTTTGCCGGTCGCCCTTTTGCTAACTACACCTCTTCTGTATGCCCAGCATTACTATAATGATATATTGGGAACAAAAAAGACCATTGACCTGTGGAAATTATATAAACAAAATGCTGTTAGCAGTATTGCCACGAAAAGCACGGAAAGCGACGGGCAACCCAGCGAAGGTTTTTTGCTGGAACAAAAAATTAACCTGCAAAACAAAACCATTGAAACCACTACCGGTTCTGCTGCCACAGGCAAATCTTTACTCACCAGTTATTTTAATGAAAAAGATCAGTTGATAAAAACGGTTGATAAAAATGACAATAGTGAAAACAGTTCTGTTTATACTTATGATAACGATGGTAAATTGGTAAGTATTGAGATAAACTCAATTACAGAAGACAGCAGTTTTACTTTATCTGAAAAACATTTATGGTATTACAACAGCAATGGTCTGCCGGAGAAAATGCTGAAGATTAAGAATGAAACCGACACCGTAACAGTTCGGATAAATTATGATGAAAAAGGAAATGCCGGCGAGGAAGTTGATTTTGCCAAAGGCAAACAATTAGAACGTTATTATTTTTATTACAATGCTAAAAAACAGCTCACCGATATTGTTCAATATAATATTCGTTACAAAAGAATGTTACCCGATTACAGCTTTGATTATGATGATGCCGGAAGATTAAATGAAATGACGGTTTACCGGGTACAAAGCAGCGGCAGCGATTATCTTACCTGGATGTATCTCTACGATGAAAAAGGATTAAAGTTGAAAGAAGCTTGTGTGGACAAGGATAGAAAATTAGTTGGGAAGATTGAGTATAGTTATAATGGGCAGTAGTGAGACAGAAAAGATAAAGCGTAGATACAACCTATGCTGAGTACTGGGGAGGTAGTAACATCTCATCTAAATAACAATTAGTAATTATGAGATTTATTCTTCTTTTTTTTATAACTGTAATTAGTTCAATAATGGGCTGTAAAATTATTTCAGCCGGAAGCTATCCTTACGCTCAAGTGTATAATTATAAAATAAATGAAGATACATTAATCTCAATGTTAACTACTTTAAAAGAAAGAGACAGTAACCTAATACCACCAGCAACATTAAATCTAGTTGATGGCCGAAGCGATAGTACTGATTATTGGTATCATATTTATTTCTACAACAAAAATGAAAATGAAATAATACATACATGGGTCAGGAAGAAAGATAAGCAAATTACTAATCTTGTTTTTGTTGGTATTAATCAAGGATTAGCACTTGGTAATTGGAAGGAGATAAATAAGGATTATAATAAAGCTGACAATAAAAGGAAAATTAAGGAGTTTCAAAATCTTATACTTAAAAGAATTAGTATCGGTTCAATTGATTAATATTTCTTTTATCTCCCAGCAACGCCTCCCTCCCACCAAGTATTGTACACCAACCGGGACTTTGCTGTAAATTAAATATAAATAGTTTTGACGCTATACCAAGAATTTTGATTGTTGCCATTTACATAAACGATGAAAGGATTGCGAATCATTCACTGGATGATTCGAAGGCAACAGGTGATGCTATGTAAATACAGAGCTGGTATTATACAAACAAAAAAGCCGTTCCGAAAAAATCGAAACGGCCTGTACCCGGGATGGGAGTTGAACCCACACTCCCGTTGCGGGGAACAGGATTTTAAGTCCTGCGTGTCTACCAGTTCCACCACCCGGGTATTCATCTGGTAATGAATAAAAAAGGTGCGGAGATACCCCACACCTTTTTTTGAGCGGAAGACCGGGCTCGAACCGGCCACCCCGACCTTGGCAAGGTCGTGCTCTACCAAATGAGCTACTTCCGCAGTTGTATTAAGAAGTCCTTCATCCAATTTGTTGTGACCATTATGATCACCCCAACCTTGGTCTCGCCTGAGGCGAGATGCTCTGCCAAATGAGTGCTGACGAGCTTTGCTGTCAGCATCCTGACTTGCAAGGCAACGTCAGGACTACTTCCGCATACTGTTTAAGAACTTTGGGGATGCAAAAATAGGGTTACTAAGCTAATTATCAAAAAACTATTTGCTGTTTTTTATCCTGGTAAGGCATAAAAAATCCCGCCTTTACAGCGGGACTTCTATTATAAAATGTTATTACAATTTATTTGTATTTAGGGTCGTATAAAGTGTTATCCGGCACCACTACATCCGGCTTGCCTTTATATCTTTTTTCATACAGTTTGTAACACCCGGCAAAAATAAATGCCACGATACAAAGTACCTGTACATAAAATAAAAAGCGGGAAGATTTAACCCAATCGTGGGAGAAGTCTTTCTTCGTATTGTCTTCGGTGAATATTTCCTGTTGATCCATAAGCAGAATTTACTGGCGCAAAAATAAGGGGAAATTTATTTGAAAGTTTCAGCGGCCCATTATTTCTTTAAAACTGTGCTTTTTGTTGATAAAATATTGCCATACAATATTACCATGATAAACGCCTGATGGCTTTGCTTTTCTTACCGGAGAAAAATTACTTTGTGATTGCTGACTGATGATCCACTTTAAAAAATCTATATGAGCCTTTAATACAGCCATCCAGTAACCAGCATCACCTGTTAACAAAGCCTTCCATGCAGAAATGGCATCTAATGCAATACGAAATGGAATTTTCCAGAGCTTTTCTCCAACCGGTAAATTCTTATAAAGCATGATTAGGTTATTACGATAGTTGAGCCAGGTTTTTTTTGAATTGCCTTTAGGTAATGTACCACCGCCAACATGATAAACCACCGATTGCGGACAGGCATATATTTTATAACCGCTCAATTGCATTCGCCAGCATAGATCAATTTCTTCCTGGTGAGCAAAGAAGAATTCATCAAAGCCTTTCATTTCATTAAACACAGATGAACGAACAAAAAAGGCAGCTCCGCTTGCCCAGAATATTTGCTGCACTTCATCGTATTGCCCATTATCCTCTTCACATACATCAAACACACGGCCTCTTGAAAAGGGATAACCATAATCATCTATCCACCCTCCGGCAGCACCGGCATATTCAAATTGTTTTTTATTATTAAATGCTAATAACTTGGGTTGACAGGCTGCAATGGCTTTATCACTTTCCATTAAACTAATGACTGGTTCAATCCAGCCCGGCGTTACTTCAATATCTGAATTCAGCAATATAAAATAATCAGCCTGCACCTGTTTTAATGCCATATTATAGCCTTTGGCAAAACCTTCATTGGCAGCATTGATGATTATTTCTATTTGAGGATAATTGGTTTGAAGAAAAGTAACTGAATCATCTGTTGAAGCGTTATCAGCAACAATCACCTGCAAATTGGGATAGGCAGATTGCATAACGGAAGGAAGAAACTGCTGTAAATAGTTTTTACCGTTCCAGTTTAAAATAACAACCGCTACTGATGGATGATTTGTCAACAGAAATATTTTTTCAAAAATAACAGATGGATGGCAATCGTTTTCTATTTTTAAGTAATGTTTTCACAAATATTCAACTGGCGCACTGGTTTGGCCATTATTGCCATACTCATTGTAAGCGGTACTGTCTTTTATTCTAACTATTTAGCCAATAAGATTGCCCGTGAGGAAAGACAAAAGGTAGAACAATGGGCTGAAGCTGCCCGTTTTATTGCTACTTCTCCATCCGATGCCGATACAAGGCTTGCTTCTTTAATAACTACCGAAAACAAAACAGTTCCCATTATTGAAGCGAATGAAAAAGACAATGCCACCGGCACTTATATCAACCTTGATTCATCTAAAATAGCAAATGATCCCAATTACCTTGCTGATAAATTAAAAGAGTTCAAATCACTCAACAAACCTGTTGAAGTAATTATCAGCAAAGAACCCTCTTTGATCAATCGTTATTATTATGGTCGGTCGCTGTTGTTACAGCAGGTGAAATATTATCCGATTATTCAGCTCGTCATTGTTGCGCTGTTTATTATCATCACTATTTTCTCTATTACTATTAGAAATAAATCCACCCAAAACCAGGTATGGGCCGGCATGGCTAAAGAAACAGCCCATCAACTGGGTACACCTGTTACTTCATTGGAAGGTTGGGTGGAGATGCTGAAAGAAAATTCAGGCAGTGAAAATATCGCACATGAAATGGAGAAGGATGTGTATCGTTTAAAATTAGTTTCTGACAGGTTTGGCAAGATTGGTAGTACTCCTCAACTGGAGCAACACAATATCATCCAGCAGGTATTGCAAGTGATGGATTATATGAAGAAGAGGGCGGCGGGTAAAGTACATTTTAGTTTCAACGCTTATAATGAATTGAATATACCAGTTAAAATTTCACCACAATTATTTGATTGGGTTTTAGAAAATCTACTGAAGAATGCACTGGATGCAATGGAAGGAAAAGGAGAAATTAATGTACATATAAAGCAGGAACGGGATGAAGTGATTATTGAAATAACTGATACTGGCAAAGGTATCAGCCGGCAAAATATAAACCGGGTTTTTAAGCCTGGCTTTACTACCAAAAAACGTGGCTGGGGTTTAGGGTTATCACTTTCTAAAAGAATAGTAGAGCAATACCATAAAGGAAAGTTATTTGTCAAATGGAGTGAAGTTGGAAAAGGCACCTGTTTCCGCATTGAGTTGAAGAAATAACCTTATTTCGTCTCATCATTCTATCCGGTTTTCATTTATATTTGCAGCCCTTGTGAGGGTTTAATGGTTTGTAGATTGATCTTTCAACTTTTAAACGAATCTAACCTTTCAACTTTCAAAAGCCCAGGTGTTGAAATTGGTAGACAAGCCACTTTGAGGTGGTGGTGTTCGAAAGAACGTGCTGGTTCAAATCCAGTCCTGGGCACTGACAATAAAGGGCAAATCAAATAGTTGGTTTGTCCTTTTTATTTACAATACCGTCATTTCAACGAAAGTTTTTTCAACAGCAATTCCTTCCTGCTTCTTGATACATTGATGCTTGAACCATCACTCATAATTAAATAACCGCCTTCGCCTTTAATATATTTTTCCACTTCGTTAATGTTTACGATATGAGAATGATGAATCCTGAGAAATGGATAATCCTCCATTAATTCTTCCATCTCTTTCAAATTACGGGAAGCAATTATTTTGCGTTTATCTTTTAAAAAAAGATGTGTATAATTTCCGTCTGATTCACAACTGATGATAGCTTCGGCAGCAAGCAACTGAAAACCTTCCATTGTTGGTATGGCAATTTTATTTACAGGAACAGCCGGATGATTTAATTTTTGTAACAGCATTTCTAATTGCTGCGGCAGCGGGTGCTGGTTGCGCTGTGCTGCTTTTTGTACAGCCTTTTGCAGTTCTTCCCGGTCAACAGGTTTTAATAAATAATCCAAAGCGCTGAAGCGGATTGCTTTAATGGCATATTGGTCGTAACTGGTGGTAAATATCAATTCAAAATTAATATCGCCTAATTTTTCCAGCAGTTCAAAGCCATTCATAAAAGGCATTTCAATATCTAAAAAAAGTATCTGTGGCGTATGTTCTTTAATGGATTGAATAGCTGCTTCGGCCGAATAGCAAATATCCAGCACTTTTACTTCCGGGCAATACCGTTCTAACAGCATCACCAGCGATTCACAACAATCCGGTTCATCATCAACAATAGTGGCAGTAATCATTTAATTGGTTTATTTTTATACAACAACTTCTGTCAAATCTCTATAAGGCATTGTCAGAATCACTTTTGTTCCGCAGCCATTACCTTCTTCATCCATCAAATCTTCAATATTAAAAAGAGCGGCTTCGTTTTTTGATTTGTTTAAAAGCGCCAACCGTCCCGTTGTAATTTCCACTCCCATTGATTTATTTTTCTCTGCAGAGCGGCTGTTAAGTGCAGCAGCCATATTTCTTCCAATGCCATTATCAATAATAATACAGGTTAATGTTTTATCTTCAGCACATAGCTGTATTTCAAGGTTGCCAGTACCTTTCTTATGCATCAGGCCGTGCCAGATGGCATTTTCTGCAAATGGCTGTATCAGCATTGGCGGAATATACACAGAATTAATATCAATGGTATTAATAAAAGTAATGCTGTAATTAAAAGCGTTTTTAAATCTTAATCTTTCCAAATCTAAATAAAGGCGAAGTGCTTCCAGTTCGTTTTCTAATGTTATCAAAGATTTTTCAGAATTATGCAAAGCCATTCGTATTAACCTGGAAAATTTAGTAAGATAATCAGAAGCCTCATCAATTTTATTGATCAGTATAAAGCGGTTGATAGAACTAAGGCAGTTAAAAATAAAATGTGGGTTCATCTGGGCACGTAGTGCCTGCATTTCAAGTTCGGCAGCCTGCTGCTGAAATTCAATTTTATTTTTTTCTGTTTGCAATTGCTGCAACTTCAGTTCCTGTTCAAGCCGCTGCTTTTCATTTTTTCTTTTGAGAACGATGTAACGGAATATGAAAAAAGCTGCAAGGATAAAAACAGCTATGCCTGCAATCAGCACATTGCGGAGCAGGGATTCGTTTTTAATTTCCTTTTGCTGCAGCGATAATTTTTCTTTACTGAGTTGCTGGTCTTTCTGCAACAAACCAATTTTTACTTTTTGCTGCTCATCCTGCGCTTTCATTTCCGATACAGCAATATTGCGCCTGTATTCATCACTCATGATGGAATCTTTGAGCGCTGTATATTTTAAGTTATACTTATAAGCACTGTCTGTTTTTCCCAACCCGTCATAAATTTTCCAGTACAATTCATCAGCATCTCTTTCAAACGGCCTTGCACCTGTTTCAAGCGCCATTTGCAGCAAACGTTTTGCATACGGGGAAGACTTTGTAAAATTTTGCTGTACCTGGTAACACTTTCCAAGTGCACCCAGTATCCTCATCACACTGATTTTCTCATTTCCTTTTTCAAAAAATGGCAAAATGCTTTTAAAGTTTTCAAGAGCCTGCTCATATTTTTTTTGCGTAAAATAAATCCACCCGATTCTTTCAAGTTTGTATGAGTTAAACCTTTTCCTGATACTGGTATCAGTTGTCATACGGCTTACAAAATCGTCTGAAAGGTTGTAGTAATAAACCGCTGAATCCAGTTGATTCTGTAAAACACACATATCACCCAATATCCTGTTGTACCGTACAGGATTATTTACAGATTTTGCATTTTGTGCAGCTATCCGGTAATATAATAAAGCGTTTTCAATGTCACCTGCACTTTTATATGTACCGGCTATATTTTCCGGGGAGGAAATGACGCCCCGTGGGTCACGTATTATAAAAGTAATCCTGATTGCCTTGAGCATATATTCAAAGGCTTTTTCATTATAGCCACGTACACCGTAGGTATAAGAAATCAATCTTAATAACATGGACTGTCTTTCCTTATTATCAGCAGTAATGCAAAACAGCATGGCCCGCTCATACGCTAATTTTGCCTCTGAAAATTTGCATTGCTGATGAAGGCTCCATCCCAGCGTTAAGTTAGCCCAGCTATATCTTTCCGCTGCATGCAATTTTTCAAACAAAGGAACTGACTGGCGGAAATATTTTTCTGCTGTTATATAATCACTCCTGTCACGGGCAATTTCGCCAAAGTTTTGCAACGCATCAGCAACACCTTTCGTATAACCAATTTTTTCAGATTCATCATAAGCCTTTGTTGCAAATGAAACCGCACTGTCTGTTTGTACATTGATATAACTTTCAGGCAAAGCATTTATGTAATATTCAAGCGCAAGTTTATTTAAGCAATCAATCCTGCTGCTGTCTTTTAAAGAAGATAAAATATTTGCCAGGCTGTCTATAGTTTGCCTTTGCGCTTTGCAAAGCACAGGAAGCAATAAAAATAATATCAGCCATTTTAATTTCACTAAAGGCTTTTGAATTTGGCAGGAAAGCAAAAGAAATAAATGCTGTTATGCCTGCTGGTAACCGATCTCAAATGAAAGTTACTGCAATTATTAAAAGCTGGCAGTATTTAATTATTGAATTTCATTCTTTATTTATATCAGAAGTGGTACTTCTTATTTAGTTTGCCCTGCCAAAATTGGCTGGTTTGGAATACTGTTGTACGCATAATCCTGTACAATCAATTTCCTGAAAACTAAATTATCAATTAATCTAACCCATCCGTAATACGTATTTTGGTCCATTACCAACTTTAACCCCATATACCTGTCACCATTCCCACCCCAAACACCATAGCTGGAACAAGTACCACAATTACCGGTCTGTTGTACATAAATTACTAATGCCCTATCGGTGATGTAAGACCACTGGCTTGAACTGTCAATAATTGATTGACTGCCTAAAGGGCTTACCAGGTAATCTGCTAATTTATAGACGATGCCATTATTACTTCCTCTTGCTATAGTTACGTTTGCTATATATCTATTGCTTGTTCTGCATCGGGTACCACAATTTACTACATCAGTAATTGTGTTTAAAGTAAAATCATAGATGCCATCATTATTCAGATCCAATCTATATGTTCCATTCCCACTAACAGCAGTATCCGGATTGATGTCTGTATAAATAATTGTTGTTGTCATTGGCTTACTTGTTAAAGGTGCTGCTTTCTGGCAACCAGTATTAAACATGAGGATTGCAATAAAAGAAATTGTCAGCAGGGAAAAAGCGAAAACCTTTTTTGATTGTTGTTTTTTCATTTTGTTTTATGCTTTACTATTTGTTATGCAAATACAAATATGGATCTGCAGGGAATATTCCCTGCAGATCCATAAATCACAGGTCTATTTATTGAAACTGTGCAGGTTCAGTTGAACAACTTTGTACCCCACCTTTCTTCCCTGCGTTAACCCTGCAGCAACAGATGGAGAATAATGTATGCCTGCCAATACCCTTGCCCTGCCTGCTTCTTTTGCATAATCATCAAACGAATTAAAAGAACGGGCGCCGTAAGTAGCATCATAAGTATGATCAGTAAATGAATAATAATTTCCAAAAATCTTTTCCAGCACAGTGGCGCTAGCAGCAGAAACAACCGCATGCGCCGCAGTATATTCAGGATGCGGCGGAGTGGGTATAACGCTGTTCCATGTTGAATATCCCATTACATTTCTAATATAAGTGATGGGGCGAAGCTGGTTATATTGATATTTTGTTTTGAAAACAGAAATAGCAGCATCATTCATTGCAATACCATGCAGCGCATAAGCTACTGCTGCTGCACCAAGGTCAAAATTATTTTTCACAATTAGTTGTGTGAGAATATTGGTGGCATGTGCAGGCACGTTCAGGTTGCCCGGCTGGTCGCCCCAGAATTTAGCAACGGTTGAATCTTCATGTGTAAGAGATAACGAAATAGTGTACAACTCATTTACCATTGCGTAAAACGGAGATTTAGGATTAGCAGAATAAGCAATAGGTGCGGCAGGCTGTGTTGATGCTGCGATGTTGGCAATAAAACTGCGGTTATCGCCCCAGTGCGGATGTACAGGCGGACCAAAAGCAGGAAAAGTAGGAACCCACAAACCTTCTCCCACAGGTGCTATATAGGTTGGATCCACAATATGGCTGTAAGCCTGGTGACCACCATCTGTTGCCGACCATGCGAAAATGGAAGCTGCAACCTTGTGACCATAATCAACTGCATTTTGAATTTTAGCAACATCTGCTTCTGTTTGAAACTTTGCAGTATAAGCTGCTTCTAATGAATCAATGCTTGCCTTGTTTGCCGGAGAAGTGGTTTCAAAAAAACTTTTTGTCAGCATAGCCATTGCTGCATTTACGCTGGCAGGCCAGTAATATTGATCACGGTTTTTATCAGCAGCTACGGCAGCGCCTCCAATTTGGGGCAGCAGTGACCGGTAGCCGGGAATGCCCGGTACCAACGCTTCATACATGGTGATGCCAGCGTACCCAAAAGAACGATTACTTACAACAGAATTGTAACCGGCAGTTGACCTTGTTAGCCTTATTTGCATTTGCATCCAGGCATTGGCTACATCAGCAGGATTTTTTTTATCCCCGCCGGGAAAATCATTTTTCCTGCAACCAGAAAATAATAAAATCAAAATTGCAAGAGACAGAATAGATTTTAGTTTCATAACATTTTTTTAAATGATTTTAAATTTGTGACATTCTAAAATTCTTTAAGAAAAAAGCTATTACCTACTCAGAATGTGTAGTTGTACCTAATGGCTTGTAACTTTACTTTTTTAATACATAGTTGGCAGGTTATAAGCAATTTTTTTGCTGGTTAAACAGTTGACCGTTTACATTATAGCCGATAAATAAAAATGAACAGATGGTGGCGGGTTTAACTACTTATTAATTAGCAAATTAAAATATGCCATTTCATATCTTTTATTCCATTTAAAAGATTCGTCAGTCTTGTCAAATCAGGTATAAGTTGGTTTGAGGATTGTACAGTTGAGTGCACTGAAGTTTGCTAAAATAATAATCGTTTTAAAAAACAATAAACCGCTAATTATTAAGTTAGCGGTTTTTCTTTTTTGCATTTATCTGAATCGCTTTTCACTTCATCCATTAACACTTACTGCAGTCGC
Source organism: Sphingobacteriales bacterium (assembly GCA_016200915.1). GTDB lineage: Bacteria > Bacteroidota > Bacteroidia > Chitinophagales > Chitinophagaceae > AWTP1-9. The sequence continues at coordinate 7,983 of JACQDV010000077.1, read as the reverse complement.
TGTATTTTAAGTGAAAAGGAAATGTAATTTTTGTTTAATACTCAACCGGTTTATATTCCGGCAACAGTGTTTTCATAATGAACCATGCAATTAGATAGGCAAATGCACAAAAAATAAAAACGATGAAATAACCTGCTTCAATGCCCGTAAAGCCCATAAACTTCATATTTGTTTTTTGAGCATAGTCAAACAAAACTCCTGAACCTTTATTGATAATGAAAGAACTCAGTCCTCCCGCCATTCCACCTATTCCAATTATTGTGGCAACTGCTGATTTAGGAAACAAATCACCCGCAATTGTATAAACATTAGCTGACCATGACTGATGCCCCGCACAAGCAATACCAATTATAATTACCGGTAGCCATATTGAATAAGTTGCCAGCGGTTGTGCAAAAAAAGTAAGCAGCGGAATAAACGCAAAAATGAACATGGCTTTCATTCTGCCATCATACGGATTCATTTTCTTTTTTGTAATAAACCATGTTGGTAACCATCCTCCAAATATGGATAATAATGTTAGCAGATATACCACCAGCAATTGTGGTGCACTTTGCGTTGATTTAAGATGAAAGACAGAACTGATATAAGCCGGCGCCCAAAATAAAAAGAAAAACCAGACACCATCCGTTAAAAACTTAGCTATACAAATGGCCCATGTTTGTTTGTAACTAAACGCTTTTAGCAGGGAAAGTTTTTTTATTTCTGCAACAACTGTTTCCTTATTGTCGCTTGTCTCATCCTGCTGTATATATGCCAGTTCTTGTTGGTTTACTTTGGAATTTAAATGTGGTTTTTTATAAAAGTTATTCCAGAAAAACATCCATATAAAACCTAATGCTCCAATAATAACAAAAGTAATTTCCCATCCGTAAGCACTGGCAATAAAAGGTATGCTGAGTGGGGCCATTAATGCCCCCACAGCAGTTCCTGCATTAAAAATACTGGTGGCAAATGCTCTTATTCTTTTAGGAAAATATTCAGCAGTTGCTTTAACAGCTGCTGGAAAATTACCGGCTTCTCCAATAGCAAGCACCGTTCTTGCCATAACAAAAAGCCACACACTTACTGATGCTACTTGTGCCGTATTGCTTACAGCGGCTATAATTGTTTTAGCTTTTGCAAAACTTAGCAACCATTCTGCCCGGATGAAACCCGCAGTAGCAATACCACACAATGCATGCAAACAAGCACCAACAGACCAAATTCCTATCGCCCACAAAAAACCTTTCTTAGTATCAAAGTAGTCAATTAATTTCCCGGCAAATAACATGGTTATTGCATAAACGATTGAAAAAAATGCAGTCACTGTTCCATAATCACTGTTTGTCCAGTGAAATTCAGGAACCAGGAAATCCTTCCACGTTAAAGAAAGTACCTGCCGGTCTAAATAATTAATAGTGGTAGCAAAAAAAAGTAAGGTGCAAATAGTCCACCTGTAGTTACTCATTTTAACTGCTGTCTCTGTTTGTTGCAAGCTGCCGGGTTTATTATTTTACTGATTGAATCAGTTGTAAAACTTTCGCTGTTTCGTTGCTCAACTGATCATATGTTTTTGTTTCGAGTATTTTTTTGCTGATGAGTTTACTTCCCATACCTACAGCAGCCACACCGGCTTTGAACCATGCAGTAATATTTTCTGCAGTAGTATCAACGCCGCCTGTAACCGCATAATCAATACCGGTAAATAAAGGTTGAATGGCTTCTACAAAAGAAGGAGTTAATAAATTACCGGGGAAAAGTTTTACCATTTTACATCCGGCCTGTTGCGCTACATGAATTTCTGTTGGTGTCATACAACCCGGAATCCAGAATACTTTATTGAGATAAACAGTATCACACACAACTTTATCAAAAACAGGGCTTATTAAAAAATCTGCTCCTGCATCAATAAATTTATTTGCTTCTTCACCTGTTTTAATAGTTCCTGCTGCCAGTAATAAATCCTGCATTTGGGTATCTCTTGCAGCTACGAGTTGTTTAAAGTTTGCCAATGCATTTTTGCCTCTGTTAGTAAACTCTATGCATCTTACTCCTGCTTTGTACAAAGCCAGTGAAACGGTGAGACACACTTCTGTTTCATCGTGATAGAACAATGGCAATAACCCTTGTTGCTTTACTGTTTGCAATGCTGTTTGTTCTGTTATCATTCTTTTGTAAGTTGTATAATAGATTCAACCGTTTGGCTGGTAGCATCTCCTTTCTCTTTCAGTTTGCCCACTGCAGCCGCTGCAGCAAAATTAATGGTATCAGCAATAGTTAACTGGTTATGCAATCCATAGATCAATCCACCCATAAAACAATCGCCGCTACCTACTTTATCCACTACTTCTTTTACTGGAAATATTTTTGAAACTGCTTTTTCATCTATCTTCTTCAGCAAAGCAAAATATTCTTCATCAAGCCGGAAAGTATAAGCAACAGTTTTTGCTTTGGGATATTCCTCCTGAAGGTGTTCCATACTTTGCAAAGCAGCATCAATTAATTCATTCTTTGATTTACCTATACTTTCTTTAACAGGCGATTCAATATCCAATAAACTTTCTGCAGACCAGAGGTTTCCCATGATCACATCGCAATACTGAACAAGACCGGGCATTACCGTTACAGGCTGCTTGCCATATTTCCAAAGTTTAGCCCTGTAATTAAGGTCAACAGAAATAGTTAATTGTTTTTTTACAGCTACTTTCAATGCTTCTTCACATACTGCTGCAACATTATTATTCAATGCCGGACTGATTGCACTGAAGTGAAACCATGTACAATCTTCCAGCACTTCTTCCCAATTGATCATTCCCGGTTGTAATGCTGAAAAAGATGAATGTGCCCGGTCGTATATTACACCTGCATGTTTGAGATCAGTGCCCTGCGGAAGAATATAAATACCAATTCTGTCTCCGCCAAAATGTACAGATGAAGTATCAATGTTCCTGGAGCTTAGCTCAGCGATAATTTCATGACTCATATAATTATCGGGCATGGCTGTAAAATATTTTACCGGAACATTCCATTTAGCTAAAGCAGTAGCCACATTCAATTCGGCACCGCCCACATATACACATGTTTGTGCATTTTTAATCCATTCCCTGTTGAGTGCAGGACTCATGCGAAGTAATATTTCACCAAAACAAAAAACCATATTGTATTAAATATCTTTCCAGCCAAAATAATCTTTGGCATTATTAAAACAAATATCTTCTATCACTTTTCCTATCCATTCAATATCATTGGGCAATTCTCCATTTTCAACATCATTGCCAAATAAATTACATAACAATCGTCTGAAATATTCATGACGTGGAAAAGAAAGAAAACTTCTTGAATCGGTAAGCATACCTATAAAACGACTCAGCAATCCCATATTGCTGAGTGCATTGAGTTGATTGGTCATTCCTTCTTTCTGATCCATAAACCACCAGCCGGAACCCCATTGAATTTTTCCGGCAACTGATCCATCATTAAAATTACCGGTCATTGCAGCAAACAATTCATTATCGGCAGGATTAAGATTATATAAAATTGTTTTTGCCAACTGATCATTTTTATCCAAACAATTAAGAAATTTGGAAAGGGTTCTTCCCTGAGAAAAATCACCAATGGAATCAAAGCCGGTATCCGGCCCCAGGGCGTTCATCTTTCTTTCACTATTATTACGCATGGCTCCAAGATGATATTGCTGCACCCATTTTTTCTCATGATCCCATTCAGCAAAAATTACCAGCATAGCCGACTTGAATTTTGCAATTTCTTCAGCAGTCAGTTGTTTTATTGAACGAATCTTTGAAAAAATGTTTGCTATTTCCAGGTGAGTGTATTCTTCCGCATACAACTGTTCTAATCCATGATCTGATACGGTGCATCCATTAGCAGCAAAGAAATCATGTCTTGCTTTTAATGCATCTAAATAATCATCAAAATCCCCGATTGAAATATTAGCGGCTCTTTCTAACTGTTCAAGGTATTCATTAAAGACCACTTCATCTTCCACCTTCATTGCCTTATCAGGTCTGAACGCCTGGAACACTTTAACATGCCATCCATCATTTTTTATTTGCCGGTGATATTCTAATGAATCAACCGGATCATCTGTTGTACAAATTACTTTTACATTCATTTTCTCCAGTAACCTTCTTACACTAAAATCTTTTGTTTGCAGTTTGGCAGATGTATCCGCATAAATTTTTTCAGCTGAGTTTTTATCCAGGATATCGTTAATATCAAAATACCGTTGTAGTTCCAGGTGTGTCCAGTGATATAGTGGATTACGTAACGTGTAAGGAACGGTTTGTGCCCAGGCATAAAATTTTTCACTGTCGGATGCATTGCCGGTAATATATTCTTCAGCCACACCATTTGTTCTCATGGCCCTCCATTTATAATGATCGCCGTTAAGCCATATACGGGTGATATTTTCAAAATTTTTATCTGCTGCTATTTCATCCGGTGGAAGATGATTGTGATAATCAATAACCGGCATCTTAGCGGCATATTCAAAATATAACCGTTTGGCGGTTTCAGTTTGAAGCAGGAAATTTTGATCTAAAAAAAATTTCATATCCATTAATTTATTCAATCATCTCTGTCACTGATTATTCAATAGAAACTTTAACCGGGTTTATTAATTTCTCCAGCACTGTTGCGGCTCCTTCATTGATCAACTGGTGAAGATACGTTTCTACTTTTTCCTGAAACCCATTTAAAGAAGATAAGTTGCAAGCCCAAAGTTCTTCATCACTTAATACTGACTTCACAACATTTGCTTCACCATTTTTCCAATGTTCATGCAATATCGCAGCTTTATCATCATTAATCGTATATTTTTCACCATTCAATTCACCTTTAAATGTTTCGTCGGCCTGTTGCTCAGATCGCATAAACAGGATGTAAGCAGCAAAACCCAATGCCATCAATCTTGGCGCAATATAATGCCGTTTTATGTATTCAATAATCAAAGGCACATTTCTCATTTGCATTTTGGAAGAATACTGCATGGTAATACTCAACCAGCGATGTTCAATGAAAGGATTACGAAATCTATCTAATACAACAGAAGCAAAATTCAGTATGTCTTCCGGTTTAATATCATCCGACTGAATAGAGTCAGCTATTTCTTCTTTCGCCAATTTTGTAATAAACGCATTGAAAGCATCATCTTCCATTGCTTCCAATACCGTTTTAAAACCAGCCATCACAGCCAATCCGCAGGTAAAGCTGTGTGATCCGTTAAGCAAACGCAATTTTAATTCACGATAGGCTTCAATATTTTTTGTGAGCACCACTCCATTATCAGCAGTAGCAAACGACAAAACATTTTTTACTTTTTCATCAGAAGTTTCAATAGCCCATAAACGATATACTTCAGACATGATCATTAATTCATCCATATAACCCAACCGTTCACAAGTCTCTGCCTGTTTATCAGAAGGAAGTTTACCGGGAACTATCCTGTCCACCAGTGAATTACAAAAATGATTGTATTTGTTAAGCCAGTCAGTAAAATCAACTTCAAGATTATTAAGATCAGCTAAAGCAATAACAATCGCCTTTAATTTATCTCCGTTGTTTGTAATAAGTTCTGTTGGAATAATTACCATTCCTTTTTCAGGATCACCATTAAATTTTTTATAGCGTTCATAAAGGATTGCCAGCAATTTACCGGGGAACGATTGCGGTGGAGTTGCTATAATATTATCTTCCACATCAAGCACAATACCTACTTCTGTTGTATTGGAAATAATAAGTTCTATTTGCGGATCTGCTGCGCAGCTTATTATTTTATCCCACTCTTCTCTTGCGGACAATACCCTGCTTACAGCGCCTATCACAATATCTTCCTCTACCTTTTTCCCATTTTCAAGACTCCGTACACAAAGCGTATATAAACCATCCTGCTTTTCAAAAGCATCAGTTCCGCCTGTAGCGGTTGATTTAATAACCACCACCCTGCCGCAAAATTTACCCTGCTTGTTTGCTTTATCAATAAAATAATCAGGCAATCCACGCAGTAATACTCCTGTACCAAACTGTAAAACTTTTTCGGGATAACTTAAATAGTCTCCGGAAGGGACACTTACTTTGTTAACGTCTATCTTATCAATTATTTTCTTTGCTAACTGCATTTATTGAAATTTTCAAATAGTATTGATTAATAAATTATTGTTCATTGTTTTTTAAAGAATAAAGAATCCCCATTTCTAATCCTCTTAACTCAGCCAATCCTCTTAATCTTCCGATAGCAGAATAACCGGGATTGGTTTTCTTTTTCAGATCATCCAGCATCTGGTGACCATGATCGGGCCGCATAGGAATACTTAGCTTTCGTTGTTTCATCAGCAGTACTATCTCTTTCACAACTGCAAACATATTTACATCACCTTCTAAATGATTGTCTTCATAAAAATCACCCAGCCCGTTTCTTTTTGTACTGCGCAGGTGAATAAAGTTGATTCGGCTACCGAACTCGTTTATCATTTTTACGAGATCATTATCCGCTCTTACACCAAACGAACCGGTGCAAAAACACAAACCATTGTTGAGTGAAGGAACAGCGTCGAATAAAGTTTTACAATCATCTGCTGTGCTTACAACTCTTGGCAATCCTAAAATGGAATACGGCGGATCATCAGGATGAATTACCATCTTTACACCACATTCATCTGCCACTGGCATCACTTGCTGCAAAAAATAAATTAAATGACTACGCAATTTATCTGCATCAATACCGGCATAATCATCCAGTGCCTGTTGAAATTGTTCCAGTGTAAAACGCTCTTCGCTTCCGGGTAAACCAGCAATAATGTTACGCTGAAGTTGTGTTTTTTCATCAGCATTCATTTTTTCAAACCGCTCTGCAGCTCTTGCCAGTTCTTCGTTTGTATAATCTTTCTCTGCATTTTTTCTTTTCAGTATAAAAACATCAAAAGCAATAAACGCTGCTTTCTCAAAACGCAATGCTTTACTTCCATCCGGTACTGTATAACTCAAATCCGTTCTTGTCCAGTCGAGTACCGGCATAAAATTATAGGTAACAATGTTGATACCACAGGCAGAAAGATTCCTGACAGACTGTTTATAATTTTCAATGTATTGTTTATAATTTCCTGTTTGTGTTTTAATAGCTTCATGTACCGGCACACTTTCCACTACACTCCAGGTTAAACCAGCCTGTTCAATTTGCTGTTGTCTTTTTCTAATTTCTTCTGTTGACCACAGTTCCCCATTGGGAATATGATGCAGGGCCGTTACCACACCGCTACAGCCTGCCTGCCTTATATCGGCAAGACTCACAGGATCTGATGGTCCAAACCAACGCATGGTTTGCTGCATTTTATATATCACTTGTTCATTCATATTGTAAATCGTCAGCATAAAGTGGACTAAAAGATAGTAATTTTAAGAGAGTGTTTCCATTATTCATTATTAAAAAATAATAAGATGGAAAAGAAACAAAACCAGTCCACAGAGAACTTCATTAAGGACATTCGTCGCAGGACTCGCAGGGTATTTCCTTCGGAACAAAAGATCATGATTGTGATGAAAGCTCAGAGAGGTGAGCAATCCGTGGCAGAGTAATGCAGGACGCATGCTATCTCTCAGGCCATGTTCTATAAGTGTAATTTATACACTTTTATAGATTTTCGGATAATTTCTTTACAACCAGTACTTTTTTCTTTCACATATACAGAAAATTATTGCTTTAAAAATGAATTGGTATTACTGCTACGCTTAACAGTAAAAAACCGATTTGAAATGATAAAATAGTTTGAGTTGAAAATATGGGATCAAACTTTTCCGGGAAACGATAATACAATCAATTATGTTGATTACTTTTTGATTAAATGATTACCCGTTGTGCGATTAGAAAAATGTGAATATGTGAAAAAAGAGGTTATGCATAAAAGCCAATACAGTACAGTATTTGCTTAGAAAAAGTGCTTAAATTTTTTCAATGCACAACCTCAAAACAAATTTCGACAAGATTTA
>JACQDV010000074.1 GCA_016200915.1 Sphingobacteriales bacterium | reverse complement strand
TTGGCAAACTCCAAAATGTTAGTACCCTTGAACATAACTTAACTGGTTTAAAAAGCTAAGCTATTGATTTTGCTAATATTATTAGCTTTCTTTTTGGAGTATTTAAATGCCTACTTCGATAAATTAATTTCATCACATGTATAAGATTTTATTCTCTTTTGTATTAACTGCTTTAATTGCTTCCTGTGGCAAAAAAATTAAAGTACAGGAAGATGAAATTTATAGTAGCCACTTACAACACAAAGTGATGTTGACGATATTAAATACACCTGTTCCTTCAGATAAAGAAGACCTCAACCTGTTAATCATGAATGACGGGCAGGACTTTCAGCAACTACACATGAAAGAAATACTGGATAGCTTATGGAAAAAGAAATTAATACAACCATTATTAGTAGTAGGTGTACATGCCGGTGATCGTGAACAGGAGTACGGTGTGGCCGATAAACCGGATAATCAAAACCGTGGAAGCAGAGCTAATTATTACGATGCTTTTGTGGATGATGAATTATATTTCTTTATCAAGAAAAAAGTCTCCATAAGAAAATTTAAATCTGTAGCAATAACAGGTTCTTCATTAGGTGGATTATCAGCTTTTGATATTGCATGGAATCATCCTAATAAAATTGATAAAGTGGGAGTATTCTCCGGTTCTTTCTGGTGGAGAGATAAAGATGTTGCTGATTCATCCTATGATGATAATGAGAACCGGATCATGTATGAAAAAATAAAATCATCAAGAAAGAAACCCAAACTGCAATACTGGTTTTATGCCGGTGGCAAAGAAGAAAATGGCGACCGTGATAAAGACGGAGTAATTGATGTAATTGATGATACACAGGACCTCATTAACTTAATGATCGCTAAAAAAGTTTGTTCATCAACAGATATTACTTTCAAACAATATCCCAACGGAGAGCATAATCAACAAAGCTGGAGTCACCAGTTACCTGATTTCTTAATATGGGCTTTTGGAAAATAAAAATGGCCAATACATAAAGCATTGACCATTTGTGTTTATTGACAGCTAAAGTATCAACTCCTTTTCTTTACACTGCTGGCGCCGGATGAATGCATATCTGTTATAGATGCATTACCTCTGTAGTAAATATCACTGGCGCCACTGGCATATGCTTTTAATTCCTTGCTTACAGAAATTTGAATATCGCTGGCACCGCTGGCATGTGCTTCGCAGGTTTGTGTTTCAAAATCATATCCTTTAAAATCACTGGCACCGCTGGCTTTAACATAAAGCTCACTGGCACTGCCTTCCACTCTTGCATCAGAGGCTCCGCTTTGCTCAATATTCAACTTACCTTTTACGGCTATCCTTCCTTTTAAATCGCTTGCTCCATTTAAATCAATATCCAGGTTATTAGCACTAAGTGTTCCTTCAATATGTACATCACTGGCACCAGTAGCAATTAATTTATCAATATTCTTACAGGCAACATATACTTTTAATTTTTTGTTGCCGGTATTCCATCTCCACATATTGCCATCTGTATCGTACCAGATTCTTAAAACGCCATCGGTTATTTCTGTTTTGATACGATCCCGGTATTTCGTTTCTGATGCACTGGCTACAACAGTAGTTTCATTGTCCTGGCTTAAATAAAGATCAATACCACCGGATACTTTAATAGCGTTAAAGTCTTTTCCGGTCATTCTTACTTCAGCATTTTCATCATACACTTTCTTTTGTGCATAGGTGATAATGGCAGTAAGAGAGAGAGCAGTTAATAATAATAGTTTGCGCATGAGTTGTTATTTTAATCGGTCAATTGTTTTATTCTGTTTTGCTGCGGCTTACGCTTCCGCCACTTCCGGTATCCACATCTTTAATTACACCGCTTCCTTTGTAATGGATGCCACCACCACTGCTGGCTTTGGCTGATAATTCTTTATTCACCGTAACTTTTACTGAACCACCACTGCTGGCCCTTGCATTACAAAAATCAGTAGCCAGATCATATCCGCGGAAAACAGCACCACTGCTTGTTTCAACAGTAAGCGTTGAAGCTTTGCCCGTAAAATTTGATCCGGAGCCACTGCTTTGATCTACTTCTAAATTGTTTATATCAACTTTTCCTGTAAAAGATGAACCACTGGAAAGTTTCATGTCAAGCTTGGGAACATTAACCGTACCATCCACACTAATATCAGCACCGGAACTTCCTTTCAGATTATCTAAATTTTTAAAAGATACATAGGCTTTCAGTCTCTTCTTATCACTGTTGTAATTGATCCAGTTGTTTTCATGATCGTAATATATCTTCAATACTCCATCTTCAACAACAGTAATAATTCTTGCCCTGTACTTGGCTTCGCTGGCACTTACAGCCACCGCTTCTTCATTACCCTGCGATAAAAACAGGTCAATACCATCACTTACTTTAATGGCATGAAAAGAAGTAACAGTACGCTTCTCCGCATTTTCGTCGTTAACAACTTTTTGTGCTGAAGCGGTAAATCCTGCCAGTAGAAATAAGAAAAATAGCTTTTTCATTCGTCTTTAGTTTTTTGGTTAATACTTTAGTTCAATTTAAAGGACAAGCTCCTGCTTATCCTGTTGCACGGCTGGTTGGAATATTTATAGTACGAAGTTGAAACCAAAAAGTTACAGGCGGTTATAAATTTTCATTATCCTATCTTTGCACCCGCTAACGGTTATTAAACATGACCAATGGCAACAGATTCCCGGGGTGCTGTCCCTAAAAAAGATGGCTGAGATAACACCCGTAGAACCTGAACAGGGTAATGCCTGCGCAGGGAAGGACGCCAAACTCCTCCTCGTTTCGCAGCTTTTACTCCAAATCAATTTTTTAACCATCAAAATCTGAACAAGATGAAAAAATTGCTTTTGGGTATTTGCTTATTGATTACAGCAAATGCTATCTGGGCACAAACAACAGAAATTGGAAAAGTAATTGACGATTCAACTAAACAGGGAATTCCCGGTGTGACTATTGAAGTAAATGGAAATATGATAGTCACAAATGCTGATGGCGAATTCAGCTTCGCTGGTAATCGCAAGAGAAGATATCATTTCCATTTAACCAGTGTTGGATATAAATCGTTTGAAAAAGACATAGATTTTCCAGATCATGGAAATGATTATTTGACTTTTGAATTAGAAAAGATCAATCTCTTTTTACAACCGGTTGAAGTAAGGTCAACCCGTGCCGGCGATAAAGCTCCTTTTACCAAAACGAATATTGGGAAGAAAGAAATTGAAAAAGTAAACCTTGGACAAGATCTTCCTTTTATTTTAAATCAAACACCATCTGTTGTAGTTAATTCAGATGCAGGTAATGGCGTTGGTTATACCGCTATTCATATTCGTGGTACGGATGCTACCCGGATTAATGTAACACTCAATGGCATTCCGTATAATGATGCAGAAAGCCAGGGAACTTATTTTGTTGACCTGCCTGACTTTTCTTCTTCAGTAACCAGCATACAAATTCAACGGGGAGTGGGAACTTCTTCCAACGGAACAGGAGCATTTGGCGCCACCATCAACATGAGCACTAATGAATTTAACGAACATGCTTACGGCGAAGCCAGCAATGCTTATGGCTCATTCAACACATGGAAACATACTATTAAAGCAGGCAGTGGTTTAATTGATGATCATTTTACCATTGATGCCCGCATTTCTAAAATTTCCAGTGATGGATATATTGACAGGGCCAATAGCGATCTGAAATCATTTTATCTCTCTACCGCTTATTACAATAAAAAATCTTCGTTACGATTAAATATATTTTCAGGTAAAGAAAAAACTTACCAGGCCTGGTATGGTGTGGCAGAAAGTTTATTGAAAACTCATCGCACCGATAATCCTGCGGGAACAGAAAAGCCCGGCACTCCATACGATAACCAAACTGATAATTACCAGCAGGATCATTACCAGTTATTTTTCAATCACCAGTTCAACGATCATTTATCGTTTAACACTGCTGCTTTCTTAACAAGAGGAAAAGGTTATTATGAAGAATATAAAAGTCAGCAGGCTTTGGTTGATTATGGTTTGAATGCTATTCAGATTGGTGACTCCACTATCACTGCTGCTGATTTAGTAAGGCAGCGCTGGCTCGATAATTATTTTTATGGTAATGTTACTTCTCTCCAATATAAAAAAGGGAATGACCAGTTAACTGTAGGTGGTGGATATACAAGATATGATGGTAAACATTTTGGACTGATTGTATGGTCGCAAACAGATATACCAAAAGATTATAAATATTATAATTACGATGCCAGAAAATCAGATGGCAATATTTATGTGAAATATCAGCATAAATGGAATGCACAGGTAGAAACTTTTGCTGATCTCCAGTACCGCAATGTAAAACACATCATCAATGGATTTGAAGGTAATCCTGATATTCATATCAATCAATCATACAATTTCATCAACCCGAAAATTGGTGTAAGCTATACGCATAAAAACTGGCAGGCTTATCTCTCCTATTCATTGGGAAATAAAGAACCAAACAGGGATGATTTTCAGGCTGGCGTTAATGAACAACCAAAGCAGGAAACCTTACATGATTTTGAAGCAGGCATCGAGAAGAGAAACAGCCGTTACAATTTTGGCGCAACTGTTTATTATATGTTGTACAAAAATCAATTGGTGCTCACAGGTAAGATCAATGATGTGGGTTCTTATACCAGAAAAAACATCCCTAATAGCTATCGCCTGGGTATAGAACTACAGGGCAAAGTGGTATTAACAGACTGGATAAGTGCATCCGCTAACTTAACCATCAGTGAAAATAAAATTCTGAAGTTTACTGAATACATAGATGACTACGATAATGGCGGACAGAAAGTAAACAACTACAGTAAATCTGATATTTCTTTTTCACCCAACATAATTGGCGGAGCAGCTATCAACATTACACCGCTTAAAAATTTTGATATTGCTTTACAGGGTAAATATGTAAGCCGCCAGTATTTAGATAATACTTCAAGTAAAGCAAGAAGTTTAAATCCATATTATGTGCAGGATGCAAGGTTGAGCTATGCCTTAAAAAATGTTGGATTAAAAGAGATCGATTTTATTTTAGCTGTCAATAATATCTTCAACAAAAAATATGAGCCTAATGGTTATACTTACAGCTATTACTATGGCGGTTCATTAGCAACAGAAAACTATTATTACCCAATGGCCGGAACAAATTTCATGATTGGGGTCAACATCAAACTATAAGTCTGAACCGGGATTTATTGGATTAAATTGATTGAAAGGAAAATATAAAGGGACAGAAATTAATCTGTCCCTTTATTATTATATTTTTTTAGTAGTTGATTCTACTTTCCATACTTTTCCTGCCAGCCCAGCATTCCACCTACAAGGTTTTTTGTGTTCTTAAAACCAAGCATATCCAATATCTGGCAGGCTTGTCCGCTGCGGTTACCACTGCGGCAATAAATAATTACTTCTTCATCTTTTAAATCTTCCAACTCTTCCACCTGCATGGTTTGTACTTTTCCTAATGGATGAAGGATACCACCTATATTAAACTCTGCATTTTCATGTGGTTCTCTTACATCCACCAAATTGATCTTTTCTCCTGCATCTAATCTTGCTTTTACTTCTTCTGCTGTAATGGTTGTCATATCTTATTTTTTATCGCACAAATTTATTTCAATTACATTAATTAAAATAATTCGTGTAATTAGAGTGATTATTCATTTTCTTTTTTTACTGCTGTGGTGTCTTTAACCGGCATAGTATTGCTCAGATATACATCAATCAATTGTCCCGGGCTTATTCTCAATGGTCTCCCCTCTTCATCTCTTCTCGGAGGTTTTTGATCATAGATATAAGCTTTCATAGTATCAGTTACATCTGATTTTGGAACAACTGCACCCATCAAAATTTTATTGGACTCTAATAATACTTTAGCATCAGCAAAAGTAAGCCCGATCAAATCCGGTACAATTATGCTTTCATCTGCAATACCAGCTCCGATAACCAGATCAATACTGCTTCCCATTTGTAATTTAGTTCCGGGCTTTATATCATTATCATCTTTTAATTGCTGCAATACCGATCCTTTGGCAAAATCTGGTTTCATAATGGTATCACCCAATCTTAAGCCCAATGCTTTAAGAATCATTAACGCACTGGCTTCACTTTGTCCTACCAGGTTAGGCATATCAATTATAGGCGGAACCATTCTGTTTACTGTTAAGTAAACAACACGGTTAACCTTTACCAATTCACCGGGATCAGGTAACTGGCGGGTGATTTGTAAACCAGGAATTGTATCAAAATAAACGGAGTCTGTTACTTCAGCATCAAATCCTGCAGCTTCTAATACTTTAATCGCTTCAGTTAAATTCTTTCCTTTTACTTCAGGTACTGTTTTAGATTGACCATGATTGGTAAAGAAATCAAGTGAGAATAAAAATATCAATATTACCAGGAATGATACTACTCCTGCTATCAGCACATTAAAGAGAAAGGAACGCTTGGTTATTTTTTCAAACACAGGTATAATTGGTTTTTGTCAGGAAATATAGGTTTTATTTTTTAGGGAGCACTTCTTCAATCATTGCACTGTAAAAATCTTTCAGGTTACCACCCATCGCTCTCACCTGCTGTGGTACAATACTCATTTCACTTTGCCCGGGCACTGTATTTATCTCCAGCATAAATGGCTCATCTTTTTCTTCGTTGTATATAAAATCAATTCTTATCACACCACGGCAATTAAATACCTGGTAAATCTTTTTTGCTGCCGCTCTTATCTTTTCCGCTTTATGTTCATCAACCTTTGCTGGTGTTTCTTCATCCGATTCACCTTTATACTTAGCAATAAAATCAAAAAACTCTCTTTTGCTGAATACTTCTGTCATCGGCAATGGAGTGATCACTCCCTTATTCTTATATACACCAATAGTAAATTCTCTTCCCTTAATATATTCTTCAATCAGCACCTGTGTATCTTCTGTAAATGCTTTTTGAATAGCTGATTCCAGTTCAGTCACATCAGGAGTATTTACTCTTGACATACCAATACTGCTACCGCCATTGGCTGGTTTTACAAAAACTGGAAACTGTAATGTGCTGCAGATCGATGCGGCATCGTATAGAGCATTGTTAAACAGGTGTACTGATTTTGCCACATTGATTCCTGAAAAAGCAGCCACAGCCACTGTATATCTTTTATTGAAAGTTAATGCAGAAGATAAGGCATCACAACTGGTATATGGTAAATTCACCAGGTCAAAATATCCCTGCAGTTTTCCATCTTCACCGGGTGTGCCATGAATACCGATAAATACAGCATCAAATTTTATTTTATTACCATTGTCAGTAATGGTAAAGTCACCTTTATCTACTAATGATTTATTTCCTGATGCATCTATATAAAACCATCCGCCGGGAGTAATATCTATTTTATAAATATTGTATTTATCACGGTCTAAATTATTTTCAATGGTAATAGCACTTTTGTAGGATATCTGTGCTTCGGTAGAATAACCGCCGGTTACAAAAGCAATATTGGGTTTTTGACTCATTACTGAAGGGGTTAAGTTTTCGAGTTACAAATATTGAAGAAATAAATGAATTGCGGCTAAAGGAAACGCTAAAATTATTGTTCTTACTGATTTTCTCTCCCTGTATCTTTTTCATCACCCACACCCGGACTTCCATTGTCCATCACCACCTTCCAAAGGCCTTCTTTATTTTTCTTCCACACCATGGCATAGGTTCCTCTCTGCACAGTATCTTTTGATTCTTTTTGAATGACAGTATATACACCGTAAGTAAAACCAAGATCATCGGAACTGGCTACTTCACCATCTTTCACTTCCCAGCTTACTTCAGTATCCTTATCATCCAACTGGCTTACAAAATCTAATGTATAGGTACCCACTAATGGATAATGGTTGGGACGAAGCATCACCGCTTCCTCATCTAAAAATTCCAGGTAAGCTTTCTTTAGTCCGGAGTCACGGCTGTAAGCAGCAAACTCTTTATCAATATTCATCAGCTCTTCTGCAGCTTTCCAATTCTTTTTTACCGGGGGAGTTTCAATATCAGCATCATTATGCTTTCGCAACAAATCGCAGGAATAAAAAAGGAAAGATGTCAACAGCATTAGTACTGCCATCCCAAATGATCGGGGCATATTCATTTTCAGTTTACTCAAGTAGCTGCAAGATAAAAAAATAAGGTGAAGGGTTTTTACCTCCTTCACCTTTTCTTTTGCCGGGACATATCACCGGCGTTTGTTGAAAAGTACTACTTCATCAGTGGTACCAAAAAAAAAACTGGTTGCTGGTTTCTAAGTTGCAGGTTACTGATTATTATAGTCATTAACCTTAAACTATTAAACCTTTAAACTTTTATATATGCAGTTTATCTTTCTTCGCCAATAATACTTCTACCGTTTCTACATACATTTCATCGGGTACACAACAATCAACAGGACATACAGAAGCACATTGTGGTTCTTCATGAAAACCCTGGCATTCGGTACACTTGTTGGGTGTAATGTAATATGTATCCGTGCTGACAGGAGCATTCTTTTGATCAGCATCAACAACCGTTCCATCCAATAAAGTGTAAGAGCCTTTTACAGTAGTGCCGTCAGAAATAGCCCATTCTACGCCACCTTCATAAATAGCGTTGTTGGGACATTCGGGTTCGCAAGCACCGCAGTTAATACATTCTTCAGTAATCTTAATAGCCATTAGTACAGAATTTTTTGTGGTAGAATAACGATTTACATTTGTAGTCTCCCGCAGGGCGGGATTCTTTAAAACAAATGTAAGGATTACAATAATATGAATTTACAGGAAAGAATAAATTTATTGGCTGATATTGGTCACTATATTTCCACAGAAAATGCCTTATTAAGCGAGGCGAAAGAACAGGCTTACCTGCGCAACAACTGGTTTATTCCCGAATTTGTTGAACTGTCATTAAAAAATATAGCCGAAAGTTTTTTACAAAAAGATAAGCTGGAACAATGGGTTGCGCATTATCACTTAGATGATAATATAACTCCAAAAAAAGTTGGGATAGTAATGGCAGGCAACTTGCCATTAGTTGGCTTTCACGATTTTTTATGCTGCTTTATTGCCGGGCATAAATCACTGATAAAACTTTCTTCTAAAGATGAAGTGTTGCTGAAGCATTTGATTGAAAAAATGCAATCAATTAATAACACTACCTCTTCGCTTGTTGGTTTTGCTGAACAATTAAAAAATTGTGATGCTTATATTGCTACCGGCAGTAATAACAGTGCCCGGCATTTTGAATATTATTTCAGTAAGTACCCAAGCATCATTCGTAAGAACAGAACTTCTGTTGCTGTGCTGGGTGGTAATGAAACAACAACTGACTTATCAAATCTTGCTGATGATATTCATCAATATTTTGGATTGGGTTGCCGTAGTGTTACCAAAATCTATATTCCCAAAGGCTATGATTTTGTTCCTCTGCTGGAAGCCTTAAAAAAGTATCATCATTTTTTTGACCATAACAAATACCGCAATAATTACGATTACCAGTTGGCAATCTACATCATGAACAACCTGTATTACATGACCAATGATTCGGTAGTACTGGTAGAAAATAAAAACTTATTCTCTCCTATTAGCTCATTACATTATGAGTTTTATACCGATGAAGAAACTGTCAAAAATTCATTGACAGAAAATCAGCAGGTACAGGCCATCATTGGAAAAAATTTCATACCCTTCGGGCAGAGTCAACAACCAGCATTAATGGACTATGCTGATGGAGTAGATACCATGCAATTTCTATTGGGATTATAGAGACATCGGATACTTTTATTTCAGGTCGTACGTTCTACCTCTAACATCGTACATTTTACTATCTTTGTTAAGAAGTACGAAACTCTTCATAATGAATTGTTAAATGGGCTTTCCGGTATTTAGTCATTGTGACAGTCTTCGTTACTTTACATTGCAAAGGCATAAAATTTGAAAAACATTTTCTTCGAAAAGAAAAATCTTCAGCAATGAAAACGAGACAGATTCTATTTACAGTAATCATCAGTGCAGTTACCACCGTTACCAGCCTGTATTTGTTCAACAAATGGAATGCATCAAAGTATTCTGTAGTTAACAGCCAGGGTAAACTTCCTGTTAATTATGCAGGCTATGATGGCGGCGGTGCGGCAGGTCAGCCTGCAGATTTTCAATCCGCTGCACAAAAATCAGTACCCGCTGTTGTACACATTAAAACAAAAACAAACCCCAAGCAGGTAAGTAATAACAGCAGTAACCAGCGCAATAATCCGTTCAAGGATTTGTTTGGTGATAATAATGATTTCTTTGATCAGTTTTTTGGCGATGGCAACCGTCAACGTGTTATACCCGGCCAAATGGCATCGGGCTCTGGTGTACTCATCAGCGACAATGGTTATATTATCACCAACAACCACGTAATTGCTGATGCAGATGAAATTAGTGTTACCCTCAGCAATAAAAAAACTTATACCGGTAAAGTGGTAGGCACTGATCCAAGCACTGATTTAGCAGTGGTAAAAATTAATGCTACCAATTTGCCTTATATGTTATATGGTAATTCAGATGATGTACGCATTGGTCAGTGGGTACTGGCGGTTGGTTATCCTTTGAATCTGGAAACAACAGTAACAGCAGGTATCGTAAGTGCTAAAGCAAGAACATTGGAGATCAATGCCCGTCAAAGCAAATTCCCCATTGAATCATTTATACAAACCGATGCTGCCGTTAACCAGGGCAATAGTGGTGGCGCATTGGTTAATACAGATGGTGCATTGATCGGCATCAACTCTGCGATTGCATCTCCTACTGGTTTCTATTCCGGTTATTCATATGCCATACCAGTGAATATTGTAAAGAAGATCGTGAATGATATTATGCAGTATGGCACTGTACAAAGAGCTTACCTCGGAATTTCATATCCTAGAGAAAGCCTCAATGATGATGAGAAAAAGAAATTAGGCATTGTGGATGGTGAAGGTGTGTATGTATTGGATGTGGTAACAGATGGCTCTGCCGCTGCTGCCGGAATTAAGAAAGGTGATATTATCACTAAAATGAACGACGCTAATATTACTTCTGCCGCAGAATTACAGGAGCAATTAGCCCGTTACAAACCAGGTGATAAATTGAATGTAGGTTATAAACGTAATGGCAAAGATTATGCTGTTGCTGTTACCTTAAAGAATAAGGTTGGCAATTTTGAACTGGTAAAAAATGATGAAGCCAATATACTGGATAACTTAGGTGCAGATATAGAAACATTAGATAAAACCAAAGCGAAAGCCAATGGCGTAAATGGTGGCGTGGTAGTTAAGAAATTAAAGAAAGGTGGATGGTTGGGCGATCAGTCTTTTATGAGAGATGGTTTTATCATCCTGCGTGTAGATGGCAAGGAAGTAAAGAGTATGGAAGAATTAAATACAGCTATTACCAAAGCCGATAAAGGATTTACCATTGAAGGTATTTATCCCGGCAGTGATAGTGTTTATGAATACACTATCCAAAAAACAGACGGAGACGAATAATTATTAAATATTACTTTGACAAAAGCCCTGGCAATATTGCCGGGCTTTTTTGTTTGCAATTGTTAAAACTTACTCAAAACAATAAAGTTTATAAAAATAAATTTGGTGAATTACGAAACTTCCGTAGATTTACGAAAAATTCGTAGATGGAAAAGTTAACCATACAGGAAGAAGAAGCGATGCAGGCCGTTTGGAAAACCGGTGAAGCCAATGTAAAAAGCTTTTTAGAAAACATCACTGATCCTAAACCACCTTATACCACACTTGCTTCCACTATCAAAAATTTAGAGAAGAAAGGTTATCTCGAGAGCAGGCAGATGGGGAATATGTTTTTATACAAACCGCTAATTAAAGAAGCAGATTATAAAAAGCGCTTTATGAATTCAGTGGTAAAAGATTATTTCGAAAATTCTTATAAAGAACTGGTAGCTTTTTTTGCCAAAGAAAAAAAGATCACTGCAGACGAACTGAAAGAGATCATCAACTTAATTGAAAAAAAATAAGGAGTATGACACCACTTGTTTCATGGTTTGTAAAAGGATCGCTGGTGACAGTAATTTTCTTCCTGTTTTATAAACTATTGCTCAGACGTGATACTTTTTTTAAATGGAGCCGATGGTACTTTGTGCTGGCAATATTGTGCAGTTTCTTAATCCCACTGATCGACGTATCTAAAATAATTCAGCAGCCGGAACAATCAATCTCCTTATTCAACTATATCCCAAATCTTAGTTTTACTCAACAAACTTCTTCTGCCAACTGGAGTAGCATCTTATTAAACAATTTGCTTTTTGCGGGGATGCTGGTAATGCTGTTCCGGTTAATTATTCAGTTCAGGGCTTTACTGTTGTTAAGAAAGAATAAAACCATTCTTGCACAAAAGGATTTCAGAATTATTGAATTAAAAGAACCTGTAAATCCGTTTTCATTCTTTAATGATATCTATGTAAACCCTGCTATTCATACAGAAGCTGAACTGCAGGAGATCATCCGGCATGAACAATTTCATGTTCAGCAAAAACATACCATTGATATTTTATTAGGCGAAATACTCACCATTGTTTTCTGGTTCAATCCATTTGCCTGGTTATTAAAGAATGAATTAAAACAGAACTTAGAATTTCTTACTGATAAACTGGTATTAGAAAGTGGTATTGATGCTAAGCATTATCAGTATAATTTACTTAAAGTGTCCGGAATACAAAACAATATAGCTGCAGCTAATCATTTCCATTTTTTAAAACTGAAAAACAGAATTATTATGATGAACAAAAAACAAACCCGTCCTTATCAGCTGGCAAAATATCTTTTGCTGGTGCCGGTGGTGGCGGTAATGCTCATGGCTTTCAGCAACAGGGCCGAAATGATGAGGGCAATCAAACAGGTAACGATCGCTGATATATCTCCGGTTAAATCATCGGATACAGATGTCATTCCTGATAAACCTTCTGTAATAATACCCGATGGGCTTAGCTCACCCAAGCCAGACGATATTACAACGATCAATATTGTAAAAAAAGATGGCGTTAAAAAGGCCACCGTTGTATTAAAGAATGGCAAGACTGAAGTTTATGATCTTAGTGATCCGCATCAGAAAAAATTATTTGATGAAAAATATGGTGAGCTGACTACTCCTCCAACACCTCCTGTTCCTCCTGCTAAAACAGGTTTGCCCGATGATGTGATTATGAAAGATTACATCAATGATAGGGGTGAACAGAAAATTATCATCCAGCATAAGAACGGGAAAAAGGAAACCTATAATCTAAGTAATCCAAAAGAGAAAAAGCTTTACGAGGAAAAATATGGCAAACTGCTGGCTCCGCCTGCACCAGATGGTTTAATACCAGCAACTGATGCTGTGCCACCAGCACCACCAGTTATTATTGCTGACACAGCGCCAAAGCAGCCAAAACCAATGGTAGTGGTAGATGGTATTGCAATGCCGGTTGAATATAATGTCAGCAAAATTGATCCATCCACTATTAAAGAAGTAAATGTTTTAAAAGGTGATGCGGCAATTGCTATCTATGGAGAAAAAGGGAATAATGGAGTGATCCAGGTAAGTACAAAAAGTTATACCACCAAAAAAGCATTATTGATCGTTGATGGAAAAGAAATGAGCTGGAATGATTTTGAAGCTAAATACAAACCCGAACAGATCAAATCAATGAACGTTTTGAAAGGTGATAAAGCAACAAGTAAGTATGGAGATAAAGCAAAGGAAGGAGCAATTGAAGTAACACTTAAGTAAAACAACTAGATTAGTGAAATAAAAAAGGTCACTCATTAATAAAGTGACCTTTTTTTATCTGAAAGAATTTATTAAGCTTCTGCTTCAGCATAGCTGCTTACCGGTTCGCAGGTACAAATAAGATTTCTGTCGCCGTGTGTATTGTTAACTCTTGCCACACTTGGCCAGAATTTATTTTGTTTTACATATGCTAAAGGAAATGCAGCCTGTTCTCTCGAATAACTATGTTTCCATTCAGAAGCGGTAACCACAAATTGAGTATGTGGTGCATTTTTTAAAGCATTATCTTTTTTATCTGCCCTGCCTTCTTCAATGGCTTTAATTTCATTTTTAATAGCAATCAATGCATCACAAAAACGATCCAGTTCCGCTTTATCTTCACTCTCTGTTGGTTCAATCATAATTGTACCGGGAACAGGAAAGCTCATAGTAGGCGCATGAAATCCATAATCCATTAACCGCTTGGCTACATCTTCAGCTTCTATCTCTGCCGTCTTTTTGAATGGACGCAGATCAACAATAAATTCATGTGCACATTGACCATTGTGATTGGTATAAAGAATATCAAAATCTTTTTCTAATCTTGCCCTCATGTAATTTGCATTAAGGATTGCATATTCCGTAGCAGCCTTCACTCCGTTAAAACCAAGCATGCGGATATAACCATAGCTGATCAGTAAAATAGAAGCACTGCCATAAGGTGCGGCAGCTACAGCATTAGTGGATGCTTGCAAATGTGTATTGGTATGTCCGGGTAAGTACGGTTCTAAATGTGCTTTTACACAAATAGGTCCCATGCCAGGGCCACCACCGCCATGCGGAATAGCAAATGTTTTATGCAGGTTAAGATGACAAACATCCGCACCAATTAAACCCGGAGCTGTTAATCCAACCTGAGCATTCATATTGGCACCATCCATGTACACCTGTCCGCCATGCTGATGAATGATATCAGTAATTTCTTTTACTGTTTCTTCATATATACCATAAGTGCTGGGATAAGTGATCATGATACCAGCCAGTTCTTTTGAATACTGAGTTGCTTTTGCTTTCAGATCATCCATATCAATATATCCATTCTCCAATGCTTTTACTACCACTACTTTCATACCAGCCATTACTGCACTGGCAGGATTAGTACCGTGTGCAGAAATAGGAATGAGCATTACATTACGATGCTCATCACCATTAGCTTTATTATATCCACGGATAGCTAATAAACCAGCGTACTCACCCTGTGCTCCGCTATTAGGTTGTAAACTACAGGCATCAAATGCTGTGATCTTGTTGAGATAATCTCCCAGTTCATCAATGATATATTGATAGCCTTCTGTTTGATCAATGGGTGCAAAGGGATGTATCTTACTCCAGTGTGCCCAGCTTAACGGCATCATCTCTGTTGCTGCATTCAGTTTCATTGTACAACTTCCCAATGAGATCATGGAAGTGTTCAAAGAAAGATCTTTATTCTCCAGCATCTTAATATAACGCATCATCTGGCTTTCGCTGTGATGCGAATTAAAATTTGGATGCGACAAATAAGAAGATGTTCTTGTTAAGGCAGATGGAATATGACTGAGCCTTGCTTCTTCATCAATATCAAAAGCAACTGGATCTTCATCGTTTTCAAAACAATTGATCAGGTCAAACAGATCATAAGTTGTAATTGTTTCATCTAATGATATTCCAATGAGATTATCATTATTAAAACGAAGATTGATTTGCTGACGCAATGCTTTTTCATAAATAGCATTTGCTTTATCTGTCTTTACTGTAATCGTATCAAAGAAACTATCCGACACTAATTCAAATCCTCTTTCTTTTACGGCATCTGCTACTGTTTGTGTTAACAGGGCTGTTCTTTTAGCGATGTTCTTTAATCCTTCGGGGCCATGATACACAGCATACATTGCTGCCATATTTGCCAGTAGTGCTTGTGCTGTACATATATTGGAAGTAGCTTTTTCTCTCTTTATATGCTGCTCCCTTGTTTGCAGTGCCATACGTAATGCACGGTTGCCCTGTGCATCAATGCTTACACCAATAATACGACCGGGTAAGTTGCGTTTAAATTCATCTTTAGCAGAAAAGAAAGCTGCATGCGGACCACCAAATCCTAAAGGCACACCAAAACGCTGAGCACAACCACAAGCCACATCAGCACCTAATTCACCTGGAGGCGTTAATAGAGCTAATGCTAACAAATCGGTAGTCATTACTACAAACGCACCAACAGCATGAACTTTATTAATGAAGTCACGGTAATCTTCAATCGCTCCTTTATCATTTGGGTATTGTACTAATGCACCAAAATATTTATCGTCTAATGCAGCAGTTTTATAATCTCCAAACACTACTTCAATTCCTACCGGTACACCTCTTGTTACCAATACATCTTTTGTTTGAGGAAATGTTTCATTGTCAACAAAGAATTTTGGACGGGCAATATGATCATGATCTTTATTCAGTGTATTAAAGAACATGGTCATTGCTTCAGCAGCAGCAGTTGCTTCATCAAGCAGCGAAGCATTAGCAATGGGTAACCCAGTTAAATCACTCACCATTGTTTGAAAGTTGAGCAAGCTTTCCAAACGGCCCTGTGATATTTCAGCCTGGTAAGGTGTGTATTGAGTGTACCAGCCCGGGTTTTCAAAAACATTGCGCAGTAACACACTGGGTGTGATGGTATCATAATAACCCTGGCCGATATAATTTTTATAAACTTTATTCTTTAAACTGATCTCTTTAATGTGTTGTAAAAATTCATTCTCATTCATAGCAGCCGGCACTTCTAATTGATGCTGCATGCGGATAGAAGAAGGAACAGTTTTGTCGATTAAAGAAGCTAATGAAGGCTCTCCAATTGTTTTCAGCATTTGCTGGGTGTCGTGTTCATTGGGTCCTATATGCCGTTGTTTGAACTCATTTTGCTGTGCTTCAAAAAGATTCATAGATGTGAGGGGTTGACCGTTTAAAAAAGATGCGCAAATTTACGGGAGATAACTCACAAAAAAACTGAGTTATCATCGTGGGGAAAACTGGTGGAATGCTTTGAATTAACTTTATTTGCAATATGCAGAAAAAACTTCTACAAAACTGGGAAAAGAAAAGTGCCGAGCACCAGAAGCAGTACAAGCAGATGCTGCAGCGGGCCGATAAAAACAAAGTGCTGAAATTGCTGCCAGACCTGCATGAAGAAGCTTTTGAAAAGATAGACTGCCTGCAATGTGCCAATTGCTGTAAAAATTATTCGCCCCGTTTTAAAACTCCCGATATAAAACGCATTTCAAAACATTTGAAAATGAAAGAAAGCGATTTCATTGAAACCTATCTGAGGCTGGATGAGGATGGAGATTACGTAGTAAACACCAAGCCATGCCCTTTTTTAGGCAGTGATAATTATTGTGGCATCTATGATGTTCGTCCTTCTGATTGCGAACGCTTTCCTTACACCGATGAAGATGTGATTTTAAAAAGGCAACCACTCACTTTGAAAAACTCCACTTTCTGCCCTATCACCTACTATGTTTTGGAAGGGCTTTTGGAGAAATTAAAAAAATAACGACATTTTGGATAATAATTAACCAAAAAGTCATACATTTGGTAAAAGAGAAAAAATGCCTAAAGCAACAAAAACTATAAAACCTTACAACCCGCAGCAAGATGCACCACCATATGTTGAAGAAGCTGCTGTACAATATGAGCATATGCGGGTAATAATGGGGGGCAATAAAACCGTTGCACTACCAATAGGCGGCGAGTTAGATCTTATTAATCTTTCCCGTAAAGGAGTTCGTAAATCATCTCTTAAATCACTAAGTAGCTACTTAGGTGTAAGCATGGAAAAGATGAGCACATTGCTGCATACTTCTCATCGCAATATTCAACGCAAGCATGAAGATGAATTACTGGATACCTTAAAAACAGAAAAAGTAATTGAGCTGGCGGCCTTTGTAAAAAGAGGAATTGATGTTACCGGCACCAAAGAATCATTTATTGAATGGTTGCACTCTCCTATTATTGCATTAGGCAATAAATTACCAATAGATTTTTTAGATACTACATTTGGTATTCAGCTTGTTTCAAAAATATTGGGCCGCTTAGAGCAAGGTGTTTATTCATAATTCTCCATGGAACTTTACCGCATTTGCCAGGAAAATTTTGCAGAAGACCTATCCGGTAAAGGATCCCGTTTGTTTGGTGGCAGATGGAACAGCGAAGGGAATTATGCTTTGTACACTTCGTCGCATCGGTCATTGGCATTACTGGAAACTTTAGTTCATACTCCAGTTAAAATCTTGCAACAAAAGAATTATATGCTGATCAGTATCTCAGTTTCTGATGATATTTCAGTTCAAACCATTGATATTAAAAAGTTTCCTGAACATTGGGATGAAACTAATATTCACTTCTTTACTCAAAAAAAAGGAGATGAATTCTTAGCGGCAAAGAAGAAATTATTACTCAGAGTTCCCAGCGTTCTTGTTAAAGAAGAGTTTAACTATATCATCAATCCACTTCACCCTGATATGAAACAGGTGAAAATAATTCAACAGCGCAAATTGAATTTTAATGATCGTTTGCTTAGAGCATTTTAATCACTCTCACAGATTTCACTGGTGAACACAGATAAAGAAGATATTATTTAGTAGTCAGTTCTTCATAAGCAGCTGTTAATGGTCTCTCTATACCATCACCTTTCCACTCACCTATGCCAGGGAATGTTTTAGCCTTTAAAATTTCGTCTTTGGTTTTACCGGCTTTTATTTCTCCGTCAACAAACTTTAATACATTACCTAAATAATCACCAAAAGCATTGAGATCATCTTTTGTACCCGTTACTTCATAACCATCACCAGAGTGACCAAAAATGTAGGTCGTTTTTTTACTGAACTTATTGGCTGTTTTATCCAATAGTTCTATCCAGTTCTTAATATTAGCACCCGCTGATTTATCAATATACGGATGACGACGGTTGAAACACAAATCACCCATGTGCACCACATCGGCATGTTTAAAATGAATGATGGCATCGCCATTCGTATGACCAGCACCAAAATAATGAAGACAAATTTGTTCTTTGCCAGCTTTCTGACACCAAACATTATCAAAGGTCCAGTCGGGATACAACTGTTGATCTCCTGTTTTCTTTTCTTTAGCTACTCTTTCCTGGTTGGCTTTTGAATTGGTATGCGCCAATACATTTTTCACCAACCCTTTAAAAGCAATATTGCCACTGGTATGATCGCCGTGATGATGGGTATTGATGAGCAATTGAAAAGGTTTATCTGTTTTCTTTTTCAATTCATCAATCAAATGAGGAGCAGTATCTGGGAACTGTGCATCCACTACCACAATACCATCCTTCTCTAAAAGGAAAGCAATGGTTCCACCCTTTTCATTAAAGATACCCAGCTTATCGGTAAGCATTTTTATCTTCCATGGATTATCAAAAAAAGCGGCAAATAGTTGTTGCTGTGCAATAGTGAGTGCTCCAAAACTGAGTGCAGATGTTTTAATGAATTGACGGCGTAGCATACAGAAATTTTCTTTAGTGTAACTAAAGTTAAGGAGAATAATATTAGTTTGCACAACACACTATTAATGGAAACCCAACGATTAACAATAGCCCCGATTACCACCAATGATAATTTATTTATGCTGGAACTGCTGAACACAGAAGGCTGGATAAAATATATTGGTGACAGGAATGTACTTTCACCCGAAGAGGCAGTAATGTATATTGAACGGATATTAAACACTCCTGACTTTATGTATTACGTATGCCGGCTGAAAGAAAATAATATTCCCATTGGCGTTGTAAGTTTTTTGAAAAGAGTGGAGATGACTCACCCTGATATTGGTTTTGCTTTTTTACCAGCTTATGCCAAACAAGGCTTTGCTTACGAAGCCAGCAAACGGGTATTGGATGAAGTAAGAAAAAATGGACAGCATAAAAAAGTAGTGGCTATAACACTAAAAGACAATCATCAATCCATTGCATTATTAGAAAAGCTGGGATTATCATTAGAAGGTGAGCAGGCTAAGGATGGAGAAGAGTTATATGTTTACAGCATAGAATTTAAAGAAGCTGAATAGAATTATCAGCCATACAGTCCCGACGCTTCGGTCGGGATGCTGACTTATACGTCAGCATGAGTGACCTTTGGCTAAAACGTCATTGCGAACCTTGCGCAACTTGGTGAAGCAATCTGCTTTATAAATTTCATTCAGCTTCCAATTAAAAAAGCAGACTGCTTCGTACCTCGCAGTGATGAGACAGATTATTGATAAAAAGAAAACAGAACGATGCAGAGAGTGACACAACAAAAGCTTAATAGTAGCATCGCAGCTTAGTACATAATTCAGCTACCTGCATAGCCTCAGCAGATCCCTCCTTAGGTCGGGATGACGATTACTATATAGCAACAACGAATTTTGTTGAATAAAGCCCCATAATTGTGAGTAATTGACCTATTATCTTATTGGCATATTCGTGTATTAATGCTACTTTTGCGGCCGTATAAAAAACAACTTATGTCAACAATTACTAAATCTACTATTGACTTCAGTCTGCCTTACAAAGTGGCTGATATCAGCCTCGCCGAATGGGGTCGTAAAGAAATACGTTTAGCCGAAGCAGAAATGCCCGGTTTAATGGCCATCCGTGCCGAATACGGACCATCTCAACCATTGAAAGGTGCCCGTGTTGCGGGTTGCTTACACATGACCATTCAAACTGCTGTGTTAATTGAAACACTGGTGGCTTTGGGTGCCGAAGTAAAATGGAGCTCCTGTAATATCTTCTCTACACAGGATCATGCCGCTGCTGCCATTGCTGCTGCCGGTATTGGTGTGTTTGCCTGGAAAGGTCAGACGATTGAAGAAGCTGACTGGTGTATTGAACAAACCTTGTTCTTTGGCGCCGCCAGCAAACCACTTACTATGATTCTGGATGATGGTGGTGATTTAACCAATATGGTATTTGATAAATATCCTGAACTGGTTCAGCATGTAAGAGGATTAAGTGAAGAAACTACTACCGGTGTTCATCGTTTATATGAAAGAATGGCAAAAGGTACTTTACCAATTCCTGCTATTAACGTAAACGATTCTGTTACCAAATCTAAATTTGATAACAAATACGGTTGTAAAGAAAGTTTAGTTGACGCTATCCGCCGTGCTACTGATGTAATGCTGGCTGGTAAAGTTGCTGTGGTGGGTGGTTATGGTGATGTGGGTAAAGGTTCTGCTGCTTCATTGGCTGGTGCAGGTTGTCGTGTGATTGTTACCGAGATCGATCCTATTTGTGCTTTGCAAGCTGCAATGGATGGATTTGAAGTAAAGAAAATGGTGGATGCAGTAAAAGAAGCTGACATTGTTGTTACCGCTTCTGGTTGCCGTGACCTGATCACAGAAAAGCATTTCCGTAATATGAAGGATAAAGTGATTGTTTGTAATATTGGTCACTTTGATATTGAAATTGATGTAGCCTGGTTAAACAATAGCTATGGACATACAAAAGATACCATCAAACCTCAGGTTGATTTATATAATATTGATGGTAAAGACATCATCTTATTAGCAGAAGGCCGTTTGGTAAACTTAGGTTGTGCAACTGGTCACCCATCATTTGTGATGAGTAACTCTTTCAGCAATCAAACGTTGGCGCAAATTGAATTGTGGACCAACCACAAGAATTACGAAAACAAAGTGTATGTGTTACCAAAACATTTGGATGAAAAGGTTGCCCGTTTACACTTGGCAAAAGTAGGTGCTGTGTTAGATGAGTTAACTGCTGAGCAGTCTGAGTATTTAGGTATTACTGCCGCAGGTCCGTTTAAGCCGGAGCATTATCGTTATTAATAAGTTGCGAGTAGTTAGCTACTAGCTTCGAGATAAAACCCGTTTCGAAAGAGACGGGTTTTTTGTTTGTTCAATTAAAACCATCATAGCCCAATAGCATTCGTCATCCCGACCTAAGGAGGGATCTCCTGAGAATATGCACTATGATGAATAATGAACATAGCGCCTTTGCTGCTATTGAGCTTATGTTGTGTCACTCACTTGTACGGTTGGTAATGCTATGCAGCTAATTGTCTGAACCGGGATTTAGGTGATTTTGATGATTAGGAGGATAATAATTTTCTCTGTTAAATTATTCAAAGTCTTTAGAAAAAACTATATCTCCGAATTTTGTCAATATAAACATCACTTAAAAAATCAAAAAGTTATTAGTAATTTTATTTAGATGAAATCTTTCCTGATCATATTACTATTCATTTCTTGTTGCACCTTTTCCAGAGCAAATACTTCATGGCCCTACAAATATCAAAAGGATGGTATTACATTTTATGCCACGGGAAGTGCTGACTCAGTTGAGATGAATAAATTATTTAAAACATTTTTTAACAAGCTTGTCAATAATTTAAAAAGGGCTGATAAGAGTTATGAAATATTTTTGATCACAGATCGGTTTCTGATCTTTCCTTTTTTCTATGATAAATGGTTTGGCTCTATAGCCTGGGATACACTTCGGAAACCTGACAATGCATTCTTATTCGATTATTATTACTACAGAGTCGGAGGCGAAAATGCAAAGTGGCATTTTAGAAAAGGGAAACCAGCCTCTACTAAATATCTTTTTGATTTACCTGAGCCAATTGACATAGGCTCTACATACGACACAAGCAAAGCCAAGGTTGGCTTAAAGATTATATATAATTATGCTGCGGAAGATTCTTTGACAGTATGGGACAGATTATTCACCTTAGTTCAATATGGCATTGATCATATAGAAGAAATAAAGCAAACTCAAAAAAGGATTTCTGTCCCTTTACCTATGATGACTTATGAACCCCCTAATATTGATAAGCAGGTATCATTACTTACTATTGATACAGGATTGATAAGGACGCTACCTCTTTTAAAATTAGAATTTGATGCGAAAAAAGCAATTTCACAAAAGGCCATTTCGCCTTTAATTTACACAACTCCAATTCTTGCAATAATGTTCATTTTCGGATTGCTTCTTATCATCAAAAACAGAAAAACTATTTACAAAAAGTAAAAATAATTGCAGTTATAAATTCTCATCTAAAAATCATTTCCATAACTTTATTCAAACCAACTTCCATGATCACTAAAGTTCACCCCATGCCTTCGATTCACAACAAACAAATCATTCCTATTTTTTATGTTACTGGCGTAAGATAGTTACTCTACCAAGTGCATTTACTTGTTTATTCTATTTATTCAGCAATAAGCTGGCTCTGGCGCAATTTTTGAACAACTATTGACACCGAAATAGCTTACTATGAAAAACAACCCGGCTAAACTAACTTACATTATTTCCTGTCTTTTATTTTTTACAACTATTATTTCCTGCAAAAAAAGTACTGTTACAAATAACAACAACGGAAATAACGGTGGTAACAACACAGCTACCTGCTCTGCAACAAAGGCAGCAGCTGAAAATATTCAACTCTTCCCGGCCGACAATCCCTGGAACCTGGATATATCTTCTTCACCTGTTGATCCATATAACTCTCAAATCATGTCAGCTATCTCATCATCTGCAGTGAAAGCTGATTTTGGAAGCGGGTTATGGCAGGGTGCACCCATTGGTATTCCGTATGTTGTTGTATGTGGCAGTCAACCGAAGATCGCCGTTAACTATACTGATTATGGAGATGAAAGTGATCCCGGTCCCTATCCTATTCCATTGAATGCTCCAGTTGAAGGCAACGGCAGCGGTGATTCGCATGTAATTGGAGTAGATATAGAAAATAAAAAACTATACGAACTTTTTAATGCACATGTAAACGGCAACCATTGGGATGCTTCGTCCGGAGCGGTATTCGATTTGAATTCAAATACCATGAGACCAGTTGGCTGGACATCTGCCGATGCTGCCGGTTTACCAATCTTCCCCGGTCTTGTTCGCTATGAAGAAATAGTAAAAGGAGTAATTGATCATCCTATTCGTTTTACACTTACCAGTAATAATGTAAAACCAGCTTATATATCCCCGGCCCGTCACAAAGTAAGCAGTACCGGAGGTCAGTATTCACTTCCTTTTGGTGCAAGAATAAGATTAAAGGCAAGTTTTAATATAAGCAGTTATTCTGCCACCAACCAGGTTATATTAAAAGCAATGAAGAAATACGGACTCATCCTCGCAGATATTGGCAGCAACATGTACATCACCGGCGCACCAGATGAAAGATGGAACAATGATGACCTGCGCCTTTTAGGACAAATACATGCAAGCGATTTTGAAGTGGTGAAATTTAATAACTAAGTTAACGCTGGTTAAAATTTTCATTCGTCTTTGTAAATTTTGAACACTTCGGTTTCCTTATCTTTATTCAAATCAACTTACATGCTCACCGAAGTTCACCCAATGCTGCCGATGCGCAATAAACAAATCACTCATGATTTTTATGTGCACCAGTTAGGCTTTACCGCATTAAATGCAGATAAGTACCCGCAATACTTAATGATCCGCAAAGACAAAATAGAAATTCTTTTTTCCTGCGGTCGGTATTCTCTAACCTGAATACATTCCCCTTTACATTCTATCCAGATTAATGTAAATTGCAAAACCAAATAGCTTTTAAAATGAAACAGGTAAAAGCCAAATCACCCGGCGCCATTCAAAAAATGAAATTACAATTGCCTGTAATAGCCTTTATTGAAGACAATGTAAACATGCTCTATTGTCCGGCATTGGATTTGACTGGCTATGGCAATAACGAAAGAGAGGCACAAAAAAGTTTTGAAACGGTATTAGCTGAATATTTGCAATACACCACCACCAAAGGCACCCTCTTAGCCGATCTTAAAAAATTAGGCTGGAATTTTAAGAAGACAAAAAAAGCAGTCGGCTTCCCCGCCGCCAATATCTGAGTTGTAAGCAACCCTGTTGAGCACACTCCGATTTTTGGGAGTAAACAACAGCATAAAAACAGCGATATGAAAATATTTAACGCCACATTATTGCAAGACCACAGTCCTACTTTTATTTTCGTATTTTGTTAATCATTGAAAAATCGTTATGGAAAAAATTTGCTTACTTTTTGTTTCTTTTATTTTCGCTACTGCCACTTTTGGACAAGCAAACATCAGCATTAAAGCAGGAGTAAATGTGGCAACTACTAAAAACCTTATTGCCTTTCCAAAAAACAGGGCAGGGTGGTATGGCGGACTAACTGTCAATGTGCCGGTTCATAAAAAATTATCTTTTCAACCTGAACTACTTTATTCCTCCAAGGGTAATGGGATTAATCAGATTATTGGCGGTGGTAAATCAGAAAGATTAAATTACTTGAACATGTCCGTTTTATTTAATTATAGTTTTGACAAAAAAACTTCTGTGGTATTTGGGCCAGAGTTTGGCTATTTATTGTCTGATATTTTAGTATTAACCGGAGGGGGTACTACTATAAATGGTTACTCACGGTTTCCTCCAAAGTTTGATATAGCTACAAGCATTGGCCTACAATACAAGATAATAAAAAATATATGTATTGAAACTAGGTATAATTATGGATTCAATACCTTGTACCATGTTGATGCAGTAGGTAACCGGTACTCGGAAATAAAAGGAGCAAACCGGGTTTTCCAAATCGGTTTGAAATATTTGTTTTTAAAACAAAAAAATAATCAATTAAAAAATTAAATATGAAAAAGAACTATTTAACACTGTGTTTTTTAATAAGTACAATTTGTTCCTTCGCCGACAATAAAATGTTTGCGTGATAACAAATACAGGTAGCAGCGGTCTGGCATGTACTGCTTCCAGCCTCGGATTTGTTACCCCTTGCAGCACATTGGGTTTCATTGTCAACTACCAAATTCCTGCAGGTTTTGTAATTGTTGCCAAGTATGAATGGTTTGTGAACGGTGTCTCGGTTAAAACTACAACAACTGTATCTGACCCGGTTCTATCATGGATAGTAAAAGCAGCAAACACCAATGTAATGTGCAAGGTTACTTACAAAAAGCTGGATGGCACACTTTCGCAAGTGTTCTCATCAAATACATTCACCCCAAATGTTAAAATACTTAATTTTTCTGATGTTACAGCAGTGACACCACCGCCAAACTATGGCTGTACAACAAACCAGGTTAGTTACAGCTTAAATACATATACCTGCTCTGGCCAATTTTGTTCAAGTGTTTTCAATACTGCTGGTACTCCATCAAATTAGCTGGCAACCGCCAAATGGATGGACACAGACAAGCATATCGGCAAATGGAAATAATGTTTCGTTTTTGCCAGATGCAACTACAGGAGGTACATTAACCGCAACCATTACGTTGCCTTGTGGTTTCACAGAAACGAGAACTCTTACTGTAAACAGGGCTGTAGCAACTCCTGTTTTCGCATCTTCTAATAACAGTACAATCTGTACGTCCGGTGCAAGTTTAGCAATCAATCCAAGCCCAAGTTGCGGAGCTGTAAATTATACTTACACTATTGTAGGAAATGCAGGCATAACGTTTATTTCAAATGGCCTACAAACACTAACCACCAGTAGCACAAGTGCAAGCCTTAGCCTTTCAGGTGCTAATTCTTCTTTTGTGTTCAAGGCAAAAGCAAACTATCCGGGGAATAATGTGAGCGGTGAAGCAAGTACTGCTATTAACTTTGGCGCACCCCCGCTCTCTATTACCAGTTCTATAAGTGGCTGTAATGGTTCTTTTCAAGTTTGGAACTTAGTTAATAATACTCCAAGTAACGGCAGTAACTGGAACTGGTCTGTAAATTATCTAAGCACCCCCAGTAGTCAAATTAACATATATTCTCCAACTTCGCCAAGCACATTTGTAAGTGTTACAGGAGGCGGAGCAGTAAGACTAAGTTATACTGACTTATGCGGCGCAGCCCAAACAAACGGAGTAACTGTTTACAATAGTGGTTGCTTTGGTTTCAGGGTGGCTGTTTCGCCAAACCCTGCACAAAGTAATATGAGTGTAAGTTTAGCACCTGAAAGTAGTAACCAGACCATTACAAATGCAGCAGCTACTGCTATAGTAAGTAATATACCCATAAAAATTATCCCATCTGCTGGTAAAACGATAATGTCTTTATTTGAAATGAATACAAATTTATTGGTAAAGCAATGGGTGCATAATGAAATAAGCAACCCAAATTATAATTTCAATATTAATGGCTTACGCAAAGGTGTTTATGTTTTACAGATAGACAGAAACAATATGGCTACAACAGTAAAAGTTATTATTGAGTAGTTTAATATTTAAAAGTAATTAATACTTGAAAATAAAATTGGGCTGAGGAAAATTCTTCAGCCCAATTTTTTGTAGTAAGTATTATAGAAATAGACACAGGAAGGGTATGCATACAACATTCGGCTTGGCAATATGGCGGGGCGACGAATATATCCTCGTCTTTTTATTCGCTATTCGGCTTCAGTTCCAGCTGACGATTTTCAAATACTACCACATCGCCAAGCCTTGTACATTGCTTGAAAAGAACGAAGAGTTCAGCCGAATCTTTAATAATTTCCCCTTTAAGAAATATGATACCGGCATAATACTTCCCACAGCATAATGGGCAGGCTTAAAAATATCCCGCTTAAAACCATTCGTGATTTTCTTATCCATTGCGGGTTAAACTATATTCGCACCAGCGGCGGACATGAAATATGGAGTGCCAAAGGATTAACCAGTCCGGTGGTTTTACAAACACATATTGACCCCGTTCCTGAATTCATCATTAAAAACAATTTGCGGACAATTGGTAAAACAGAAGAAGATTTATTGACATTTTTAAAAACGAAGTAAACGGTTTCTTCTCTTTTGTTGCTGTTCGCCACTGTAATCATTTTCCTTAACTTTATTTAAACCATAAACTCATGCTCACAGAAATTCACCCCATGCTGCCCATGCGCAATAAACAGATCACACATGATTTTTATGTGCAACAATTAGGCTTTACTGCATTAAATGCTGATAAGTACCCGCAATATTTAATGATCCGTAAAGACAAAATTGAAATACATTTCTTTTTGTTTGAAACGCTCAATCCGCTGGAGCATGATGGTATGTGTTATATCCGCACCGATAATGTGGAGGAATGGTATCAATTAGCCGTTGATAAAAAATTAGATATTCCCGAACTGGGCCACCTGCAAACAAAACCCTGGCAGCAAAAAGAATTTGCGCTCCGTGATCCGGATCATAACCTGCTCACCTTTGGAGAAAATATGTCGAAAGGATAAAGAAATTTTTCCATACATCATTCTTTTTTAAAAAATCATTCAAATGCATTTATTTTAGGGTTTAATTACTTACCGCATAATATAAAAATATGCAGCAGACAATCTTCCATGAAAAGTTCTCGTGGTCACTCCGTATATGGCATTGGTTAACTTTTGTAATGGTATCAATCCAGATATTTACCGTAATGGTTGGTGAAACTTTTTTGGACTGGCAACACAGCAATTTTATCATTAATGCTGCTGCTACAAGAAAAGGTGTTATGCTCACCCAGGAACAAAGCAGGGAAATGGTTATGTCACTCAGAGATACCATTTGGAAATGGCACACATATTTTGGGTATGTACTGATCGGGTTATTTGTTTTCAGAATACTGTTAGAATTTTTTCAGCCAAAAGAAGAGCGGTTTACAGTAAAATTTAAAAAAGGAATGAATGCTGCTCAAAATTCTGACGATACTAAAAATGGCAAGCATTATTTATTAGTAAAATTCATCTATGCAATTTTCTATGTTTTGATGGCAGGAATTGTTGGTACAGGTATCTGGCTGGCGTTGAATAATGGCAACCCTTCTGCAAGGGAAACATTTGGCGAAGTAAGAGAACTGCATGAAACTTTTTATCATGTATTGCTGGGATTTCTCTTCCTGCACTTAGGGGGTGTTATTCTTAATGAATTTGGAAAGAACAAAGGTTTGATATCTTATATTTTTAATGGAGGAAAGGAATAGATAGTTTTTAGTTTTTAGTTTTTAGTTTTTAGTTTTAGTTTTTAGTTTTTAGTTGAAAAGTTTAATTCGGCAGATATATTGTGCTGATAAAAAATATTCAGAATGGAAACGAACATGAATTTTCATACCCGTAAATGGGTTAAACCAGAAGACCTTAATCCCAATCACAGTTTGTTTGGCGGAAGACTATTGCAATGGATAGATGAAGAAGCGGCTTTGTATGCCATCATTCAATTAGAGAACAAACATATTGTCACTAAATTTATTTCGGAGATCAATTTTATTTCCTCTCCTAAACAAGGTGATATTATTGAGATTGGTATCGTAGCAACACACTTCGGTAAAACATCTATGACCATGCAGTGTGAAGTAAGAAATAAACTCACCCGTGAACAGATTCTTACCATTGATAAAATTGTATTTGTAAACTTAGATGAGAACGGCAAGCCAGTACCACATGGCAAAACTGAAATCACTTATGTAAAAGATCGTTTGAATCCAAACGAATAAATAATACAATATGACCGGAATTTTTATTGATCTCAGCCACGTAATTGAAAACGGATTAGTAACTTATAAAGGCCTGCCTGCCCCCATAATTTGTGATTACCTCAGCAGGGAAGATTCTAAAAAATTTTATGAAGAAGGAACAGAATTCCAGATCGGAAAAATAGAAATGGTATCCAATACCGGAACTTATATTGACTGTCCATTCCACCGCTATGCACATGGAAAAGATTTATCAGAAATTTCATTAGAGAGTTTTACTGATTTAGATGCGGTGGTAGTTCGTGTTCCCTTTACTGAAACATTGGCGGTAACACCTGATCATTTTAAAAATATTTACTTAAAAAATAAAGCTGTCTTAGTACATACCGGCTGGGATGTTAACTGGAATACCGAAAGCTATTATGAAAATCATCCTTTTCTTACAGAAGCAGCAGCTGTTTATCTAAAAGAAGCTGGAGTGAAATTAGTTGGCATCGACTCACATAATATTGATGATACAAGAGGCAAGTCAAGACCAGTGCATACCACATTACTTGGTGCTGAGATATTAATTGTTGAGCATCTGTGTAACTTATATGCTTTACCAAACGATGGATTTACTTTCAGCGCTATTCCGCCTAAATTCAAAGGGGTTGGAACCTTTCCGGTACGGGCTATGGCTAAATTGAAAGAGTAAGAAGCTGTCTAAAAATGATTACTTGAATTTCTCATTGACCTTAAAGTGGGCTGTGGGGACACAGCCCACAACAGCGTGTAGCCATTCGTGTCCTCACGAATGGCTTACGTGGTGAATCATCAAAAGAATTATTCCGGTTCAAGTCCTAACATTGGGCTAAAATTACCTTTCCGCAGGTATTTCTTACTCATCTCATCATAGAGTTTGATATAATCATTACTCTTTCCATTGTTATCAAAGATTTTTTCCCATGTACTGAGTGGCTCCCAAATGCAGGTGCCTTTCCCTTTTCCATTAGGCAATTCAAAATTAAGTTTGTTCACTTCTTCTTTTTTAGCAGAGTATTCCACTACAATCACATCTTTATTATAACGACGGACAAGATCGTTCATATTATCTCTCAGGTCATCTAATGTACCGTGCCACTTGGGGTAATAAGAAAGACCAATCACATCAATGGGCACTCGCCTCGCAAGCATATTATCAACAAAGAAAACCGTTTCATCATTTTGTCCGCCCAATGCCACATGCAATAACATAACTGTCGATGGGTTCACTGCTTTTACGGCAGCTACACCGGCATTTAATAATTGTGCTAATGAATCCATATTACTCACACTACCTTCAGGCCATACAATACCATGATTAATTTCATTGCCCACCTGTACCATGTCCGGTAATGTTCCCTGTTGTTTCAAGGCAGTCATTACATTGAAAGTATAATCATATAATGCCTGTTTTAATTGTTCAAAGTTTAAATGCTGCCATGCTGCAGGTTTATATTGTTTACCGGGATCGGCCCAGTAATCGCTATAATGAAAATCTAATAACAGTTTCATACCGGCATCTTTCACCCGTTTTGCCATTTGCTTGGTATATTCCAGATTGCAAAAACCTTTACCCGGTGAATATCCTTTTTCATTGGCAGGATCATTGAAGATGCGCAGCCTCACATAATTAAATCCATGATCTTTTAAAATTTGTATGGCATCTTTTTCTTTTCCATTATCAGAAAATTTCATCCCTTTATTTTCCAACTCAGGCAAAAAAGAAATATCAGCACCGATCATCTTTGTTGCTTCCTGTGATTTAGCAGCTTCACTTTTTAATTCATATTTTTTATCAATGGAAATATTATTTACACTGGCTGGCGAAACCGTAGTAACATCCGTTGATCCGCTCCACAAACCTGGTGAAGATGCTTCAAACTGAATATTGCCTGCTGTTTTTGTGCTCTGAACAATCACCTGGCATTTGCCATTAAATGCACTTCGCTGCCAGACACCATCCATACATTTATCAGGTTCATGACTGCTGGGATCACCATTACCAACACCAATAATTTTTCCTTCACCTTTAATGGTAAAACGAATCATATTATTAGCATCCGGCACTTCTCTTCCTTCCCGATCAATAATACTCACATTCATGATAGCCACATCTTTTCCATCGGCCAGCATTGTTGTTTTGTAGGGCGTTAAAACAATTTCTGCCGGTGCACCGGTTGTTTCTACTTTAGCTGTAATACGTTTGCCTTTTTTATAAGCTACTGCTTCTAATTTGCCGGGTTCATATTTTACTTTCCATTGCAAATGACTGTTGCGGGGCATATCTTTTTTAGCCAGGCTCTTTCCATTTAAAAACAATTCAACATTATCTGCATTACTGTTAACCCATACATCAATCTCAGGTGCAGGTTCACCCCATTTTACTGACCAGTTCCAATGCGGTGAAATATTCAATACATCATTATCTGTCCACCAGCTTTGGTAGTAGTAATATAAATTTTTGGGAAAACCACACATATCCATCACACCAAAATGCGAATTGATATTGGGCCAGTGAAATGGCGTAGGTTCACCACGATAATCAAAACCTGTCCATATAAATCCACCCATCCAGTACTTATTTTCAGCGGCCAGCTTCCACCATGTTTCTGCAGTACTGGCCCACCACGGTGCGGTGATGTCATGATCAGGTAAATATGAACGAACAGAATCAACTGCATACTCTCCTCTTGTTGTGACGGTGCTCCCCATTTCAGTACCCATTATTGGTTGATCAGGATGATCACGGTGATAATCAGCAACTGCATAATGCCGGTAATTAAAGCCACGTACCGGTATCGCTTCGTTTACACCGGGAAATACGTTGGCCACATCCGATGCATAAGTACAGGTGCGGGAAGGATCTAACTGTTTTTGTTTTGCAATTAATGTTTGAGCAATTCTTTTTCCATAAGTAGTAGTTTGAATTCCAAATTCTTCATTGCCGATACTCCACATAAAAATGGATGGATGATTACGATCACGAAGGATCAATCTTTCAAACTGGTTCATGTACTCATCGCTGCTGTTGAGTAACCGTTGTTCATCCAATACCAGCATTCCCAAACTATCACATGCATCTAATAATTCAGGAGCAGGTGCATTATGACTGGTACGATATGCATTCACTCCCATATTCTTTAAGGTGCGGATGCGGTAGTAGTGCATATAATCCGGTAAAGCACTTCCTAATCCTGCATGATCCTGGTGATTGTTTGTTCCTTGTATCTTGATATGTTTTCCATTGAGAAAAAATCCTTCATTTGCATCAAAACGAAAAGTGCGGATACCAAAACGGTCTGTACGTTGTGCTACAACTTTTCCGTTTTGTTTAACTACTGTTGATACACGATATAAATATGGATCATCTAAATTCCATAAACGAGGATTACTTATGGTTACTGATTGTTTAATATGATTATTGTTTCCCGCACCAACATTTAGTGGCTGTTCTTTTGACTGAGCTACTACTTTCCCATTTCGTTCAGTTAAAAAAGATTGTACCGTACAATTAACTGCTTCAATGTTTTTATTAGCCACAGAAGTTTCAATAGTAACAGCCGCTTTGTTTCCCTGCACATCCGCATAAGCATATAAACCACCTTCAGTCAAATAAACATTATTGTATTCATTCAGCCATACATGACGATAGATGCCGGCACCTTCATAAAACCAACCTTCGTACTGAGTAGCATCCACTCGTACCACGATAACATTTTCCCTGTGAAAATTGATAAAGTCTGTTACATCATAAGCAGTTCCCACATAACCACTCATATTATTGCCCACAAAAAATCCATTGATCCAGGTATTGGCATTGCGAAATATTCCATCAAACTGTAACTGGAAACGTTTCCCACTATCCGCAGCATTTACCGTAAACCGTTTACGATACCATCCAATGCTTGTTTCAGGAAAATAACCTCCCACCGGTTTATAGCCATGACTCTCCACATCAGCACTTGGATGATTTACAAAGGGTAATTCAACTGCCCAATCATGCGGCACATTTAAAGAACGCCAGCTACTGTCATTAAACCGAGGATCGATAGCAGTATTATAAGCGCCGCCACTTTTAGAAAAGATGGTAGCAATACTGTAGTTAAAATCTTTTTCAGGATTGGATGCATGACCAAAATGAAATTTCCAGTCATCATCCAAACTGATTTTTGTTTGTGCATTTACTACCAGGAAAAAAATAAGAAAACTTAAAACTAAGCAGGTAAGTTTTTTCATCACATATATTTTATAGCAGCAATGGTTATAAGAATGCTGCTGTTATTTGAATGCATCCATCGCTACAGTAGGTTTACCACTGTTATCAAAAGCACCTAATGTGTGTCCTTTCCAATTGTTATAGCATTCCGGTTCCCAATACAAAACACCCAAACATTTTTTATTAGTAACCGTTTTAGCTTTTGCAATAATATCGGTTAAGAAGTTTTTGCTTTCAGCAGCATTGTCCCATGGCATACCCACTTCCACAATCATTACTTCTTTTCCATAACGGCTTACCATATCATTCATGTTTTGCAAACATTGAGCATTCGCTGTACTCCATCCACCAGAAACATAAGAAGGATATAATGACATTCCAATTACATCATATTTAGCAGCATTACTGTTCAAACCATCAAATATCCATCGGAATAAACTATTATCCCAGCCATTAGAAATATGCACGATCACTTTTGCAGAGGGAATTACAGATTTTACAGCATCATAACCGGTGTTAATGAGTTGCGCAAAATTGTTCATATTAGTTGATGCTTTACCATCGGGCCACAGCATCCCATCATTGGTTTCATTTCCTACCTGCACCCATTCGGGTGTTACACCGGCAGATTTTAATTGATTCAGCACATCAGTAGTATGATTAGCTAATGCTGTTTTTAATCCTGTAAAATCTAATGCACTCCAGGCAGTTGGTTTTGTTTGTTTGCCGGGATCAGCCCAATCATCACTGTAATGAAAATCTATCATTACCCGCATTCCAAGATTCTTTGCTCTTACAGCTTTTGCTACTACATCTGCTGCATTATTCCATCCGGCCGAAGGATTGACCCATACACGAAGACGAATACTGTTTAATCCCAATGATTTTAATAAGGCCATGCATTCCGTTGCTGTACCGGCACTATTGTAGAATTTAATTCCGGATGATTCCATTTCTGTTACCCAGCTTACATCCGCTCCTTTTACAAATGAGGAGGATGTGGTGTCGGGTGGCGGTGGCGGAGTTGGTGTTGATGATTTTTTCTTGCAACCAAAAAAGGTTATACAACATAAAAGACACAGAGAAATGAATGCACTATAAATGATTCTCATTTGGCTACTGTTAAAAGATTGGCATACAATTTACACCATTTATTCAAACTTAAGTGTCAGTATTACACTTTACTTTCACCGGCAATGGCTTTTGCAGCTATCCATCCGCTAGTCCATGCATTTTGAAAATTAAATCCACCGGTTATTCCATCTACATCCAATATTTCGCCGGCAAAATATAAATGCCGTACCTTTTTACTTTGCATGGTATTGACATCAATTTCATTTAACGATACACCACCAGCAGTTACAAATTCTTCTTTAAAAGTTGTTTTCCCTTTTACAGCAAACTCACCATTACACAATAAACTGATAAGTTGATTTTGATGTTTAGCCGGAAGATCGGCCCAGCGTATTTCATTATTAATATTTACCTGGTTCAGAAAATACTCCCATAACCGTTGAGGTAATTGAAATGGATTTTTATTGATGATCTTTTGTCCAGCTAATTGCTGACGAAGGGCTGTAAATTTTTCTCTTAATGTATTTTCATTGTATTCAGGCAACCAGTTAATATGAATTGCGAACTGGTAACTGCTACCTGCCAACTCCCTCGCTCCCCATGCACTTAATTTCAATACTACTGGTCCACTCATTCCCCAATGAGTGATGAGGAGTGGTCCTCTTTCTTCTAATTTCGCTCCTGCTATTTTGATCTTTACATCATGTACACTTACACCCATCAACTGTGTGATTGAATTACCTGGCATATTAAAGGTGAAAAGAGAAGGAACCGGTTCAATTATAGTGTGATTCAAATTTTTTATCCAGTCGAATTGCGCCAGCTTGGGAAAACCACCACAGGCGATGCAAACAAAATCAGAAGTCAGAAGCCGGAAGTCAGACAATTCGATTTGAAATTTTCCATTCTCATACCTCATACCTCTTATTTCCGTCTTTATCATTATCTCAACACCATATTTATTTGCCTCTTCAATTAAGCAATCAATAATTGTTTGCGATGAATCAGTAACCGGAAACATTCTGCCATCAGCTTCTGCCTTTAACTTCACTCCTCTTTCTTCAAACCATTTGATAGTATCTGTGGTAAAGAACTGGTGAAAGGCTTTCTTTAAAAAATTAGCACCCCGTGGATACTGCTTTATCATTTCACTGATCTCAAAAAACTGATGGGTTACATTACATCTGCCTCCACCACTCACTTTTACTTTGGCTAAAATTTTGTTTGATTTTTCAATAATAGAAACTTTCAATTCAGGGTTCATCCGTGCCGCATTTACCGCACAAAAGAAACCGGCTGCACCACCGCCAATAACCACTAATTGTTTTGACAAGAACATAATTACCAGTTGAATCCGGGCATATGAAAAAGAAAAACTTCCCAGCTTCCAAACTGGTTTGAAAAATAAATTTTGAGCGGGCCCTCAAAGTGAATGGATTCTCCATTCTCTAATACAGCATCATAGCTTACTGCTCCGTCCACATTAGCAAGGCCGGTACCATCAGGCATAAACTCATAGCTGGCTTCTGCAAAACCATCCTTCCAGTTAGTAAATGCTGTAAAGGCATCAAAAAAATGTTTCAACCGTTGCTGTACACCTTCATAAGAGAGCACTCTGCCATCGGGCAAAATAAAATGAGAGGCGGGTTGATACGCATATTCATTAA
The DNA here is from genome assembly GCA_016200915.1 of Sphingobacteriales bacterium. Classification (GTDB taxonomy): domain Bacteria; phylum Bacteroidota; class Bacteroidia; order Chitinophagales; family Chitinophagaceae; genus AWTP1-9. The sequence goes on along the minus strand of JACQDV010000074.1, from coordinate 18,507 downwards.
CCAACCGTTCACGCCATTGTTGCAAAAAAGCAACCGTTAAATTGCGTAAATCAAGTGCATGATCAGGGTGAAATTCCTCGTATGAAAAATTCAGCATCATCCCTTCGGGTAAATTAGCCTGTACTTCTAATGGGAATAATTCGTTGATGAGAAAATCCAAAATCAACTTGTCGCCGTATTCACCTTCCACATGCAAATCAATATTTTTATTCTTCATTATATCCAAAAGCCTTTTCAATTCTCCGCTTATCTGTTCCATCGGCATTTCCTCAGGTTTTTTGTAAGAGGGTTCGCCAATTAATTTATATACCGTTGTTCTCTCCTGTTTTTGATAAGCTTCTTCAAAACTGAAAATATTTTTAAGAAACTGATTCTCCAGTTCGGGCGGCATATTACCCATCGGCATTTGCAGGTCGCTTCCATACTCTGCCTGCAGTTTCATTCGTAAAAATTGATTTTCAAGCCGGAGATTCTCTTCCGGGTTGTCTGAAAACTTTTGTCCTTCGCTACCCATTAAAAAAAGGTTTAGTGAGCTAACAAGGTAAAAAACATTATCAACTTTATAAAAGAATTAATAAGTAAGTTAGCTTTAAAATATACATCGTGGCACAGATCATCACCAAAAAAGAATTACAACAAATACCCGTTATACCGTATGAGAAAATACGGGATTATTTAAAAACCGGGCATATCTTCTTCAGCTCCGGCAGTTATGCTTTTTCCGGAGTAATTCAGCAGTTGACAAAAAGTGTATGGAGCCATGTGGCCATCATTTATAAAGATGAAGAATTAGGAAGAGTAATGGTACTGGAAGCAGAACCACAAATCGGCATCAGGTTAATCCCACTATCAAAGTACATTCATGATTATAAAGGAACGAAACGACCGTATAAAGGACAAGTGATGATTGCACAGTTAAACTTTGAATTAGAAAAAGTGAATCTCAATAAAGGAATAAGTTTTGGATTAGATGAATTAACCAGGCCATACGACAACTGGGAGATTATTCGTATTATGATGCGCATATTATTCCGTATTGGTAAAAGAGAAAGAAACCGAAGTTATATCTGCAGCGAATTGGTAAGAGATGCTTTTGCAAAAGCCGGTGTGTTATTTAAGATGAATGACAGCTATATCAGTCCGCAGGAAATATGGAAAGATGAGAGAATAGTAATGAAATACCGGGTGTTATGATTCTTTTTCTTCGTGGTAATCCTCTTCCGTATTGATCTGCCAGATATTTTCTTTATCGGTGATCCCATTTACAATATTATCAACTGCCGTCATAGCTGTTAACATGCTATGATCGGAGTTATTGTACTTATGCATCCCGTTACGGCCAATGGGATATAAATTGTCAAACTGCTTCAGGTAATTCTTTAGTATATCAAACTGATCGTAAGAGCCATAATACGATGGATATGCTTTTTCTTCCCGTAAGATAGTAGCATCCACAACATCTGCTTTATTAATAATACCGATCAGGTCTAATTCATCAATAGCAAACCTAATAAAAGCTTTATCATCTTTGCTCCACAACTCATCTCCCACATTACAGAAATATTCTAACCCTAACCATACTTTACCTGCATCACTTACCATGAAAGGACTCCAGTTATTAAATATCTGCAACCTGCCCAGCTTTACTTCATTTTCCTGTATATATATCCAATTATCTTTTATCATTGCATTCCCTGAAACATCTTTTACCTTCAATTTATTAACAAGCAATCCTACTGTAATGAAATCTCTGTACAGCAATCCATTATTTACCCTGGTTAATTCTTCACTAACTTCTTTATTTATCCCATTAATAAAATCTTTCACCGGCATGGTGGAAAAACAATAATCACCATCCCACTGCGTTAATTCACCTGTTGCAATATTTGAAGTTTTTACTGCAACAATTTTATTCCCGGCTGTAATAATGCCTGCCGCTTTTTGATTGTAATGAATCTCACCTCCCATGGCTACTATCTTTGCTGCTACTTCTTCCCATAACTGTCCGGGGCCCAACTTGGGATAAAGAAATTGCTCAATCAAACTCGTCTCTGTATTTTTCTGACGGATATCTTTTGCGCTGCTGAACATAGATTTTACAGCATGTCCAATTGCTTTACTCACAGATAAGCCTTTGATACGCTGCTTACCCCATTCAGCAGAAATTTCTTTACAACTTACACCCCACACTTTCTCTGTATAATCTTTAAAGAATGTGAGATAAAGTTCTTTACCAAAACGATTGATAAAAAAATCTTCCAGGCTTATTTCTGGTTTTAGCGGAGAAATCCTTGAACTGATATAAGAGAAACCAATTTTTACTGTATTCCACCATCCTAACTTCTTCAATGTATCAACAGATAATTTAATTGGATAAGGGAAGAATTGTTTTTTAAAATAAATACGGGAAAGTCTGTTTCTCACCAGCATTACTTTATCACCATCAGCAACATGTTGTTTAACCATTTTATCAGGAACATGATGTGTTTTGTTTTGATAAGTAATATCCAATGAACGGTCAGCCTCTTTTTTTTCAACTGGCAAAATATCCAGCCACCACTCAATCACTCTGTCAGATTTTGAAAAGAAGCGGTGACCGCCAATATCAATGCGATTACCTTTATAGTTAACCGTTTTCGCTAATCCTCCTGCATAAACAGATTGTTCAACGATCACCGGTTTTATACCGGTACGCTTCAGCAATTCATATGCTGCCGTCAAACCAGCCGGACCTGCTCCTATTATAATTGCTTTACGCATTAACTCCCCGGGTATTGATATATTAAAAACAAATGACGGCAAATATAAGCCCTGTCAAAGTAAGGCCAAAAGGAAGACATTTAAAAAACCCGGCTGATAATAATCCTCCAATCATCAATAATCCAACTGACCGCTTAATCAAATTGCCGCCGGGATATGATGCGAAGAGTGAATATTCATTTGAACTCCACTATAAATATTTCTAACTGCGGCAATAAAATTTCAGCAATTAAATAAAGAAGTAAGGCAATGAAATTATAAGGTGTACCTGCCAGGAAAATAATTTATTGAGCAGGCATCCTTCATTAATAATAGGAACTGTTTAAATCAGTATTTTCTTTTTCTGCTTTTTCAATTTCCTCAAATGAAGATAAAATTTCTGCCTTATTTTTTCTTATGCAAACATTATGTTCATAATGCGCCGAAGGTTTTCGATCCTTTGTACGTACCGTCCAGCCATCATCATCATAAGTAACATCTTTCACTCCCAAATTAATCATGGGTTCTATGGCAATGGTTAAACCCTCTTTTAATTTTGCGCCTGTCCCTCTCTTTCCAAAATTAGGAACCTGGGGATCTTCATGCAGTTTGCGGCCTAATCCATGTCCCACTAATTCCCTTACCACACCATATCCTTTTTGTTTTTCCGTATGATCCTGTATGGCAAACGCAATATCTCCTACCCTGTTTCCTGCCGTAGCTTTTTCTATTCCTTTATACAACGATTCTTTAGTTGCTTTAAGCAATGCCATTACTTCGGGTGCCGTATTACCAACGGCAAATGTATAAGCACTATCGCCGTGAAAACCATTTTTAAACACTCCTACATCCACACTTATAATATCTCCATCCTTTAAAGGAACATCATTGGGAAATCCATGCACTACTGCATCGTTTACAGAAATACAGGTAGCAAATGGATATCCTTTATAATTTTTAAATGAAGGAACCGCACCATTATCAATAATAAACTTATCAGCTATCGTATCTAACTGACGGGTTGTTACTCCGGGCTTAATTTCTTTTGCAACCGCAGCAATCGTTTTGCCTACCAGTAAAGCACTTTCCCGCATCAGGGCAATTTCTGCTTCTGTTTTATGGTACATCATTCTTAATTCTATTTATTGCAAAACCCTGATGGAGGGCCACCAGGGTTAAATCAAACTTATTTAATACAATTGAATTAGTAAGCAGCAGTGGTGGTGGTTTGTCTTCCCTGTATTCTTCCGCTCTTCATCAAACCATCATACTGGCGCATTAATAATTGTGTTTCTATTTGCTGTAAAGTATCTAATATAACACCCACCATAATCAGCAGGGAAGTTCCACCAAAGAAAGTAGAGAATGATTGCTGAACATGCAGGTTACGGGCAATACCTGGTAAAATACCAACTAAAGCCAGGAAAATAGCACCCGGTAAAGTAACACGATCCATAATAGTTCCAATGTATGAAGCAGTTGGTTCGCCCGGTTTTACACCTGGTATAAAGCCATTGTTACGCTTCATGTCATCTGCTATTTGTTTAGGATTAAAGATCAAAGCTGTATAAAGGAATGTAAATGCAATAACCAATACAGAGTAAATGATCATATACCACATATTACCATGATCGTTGAATATCTTGGCAATACCCTGTGTAGTTTCAAAACCTGATAATAATGTTGGTAAAAACATGATGGCCTGTGCAAAGATGATAGGCATTACACCGGCACTATTCACTTTAATAGGAAGAAACTGTCTTGCACCGCCAAATTGTTTATTACCTACAATTTGCTTGGCATAGTTAACAGCGATCTTACGAACACCCTGAACCAATACAATCAATCCCATAATGATGGCAATCAAAACAGCAATCTCAATAAGAAAAATCAATAAACCCCCACCACCTTGTGTTTGTTTGGCGGTAAATTCCTGTACTAAGGATTGAGGTAAACGGGCAAGGATACCAATCATAATAATGATAGAAGTGCCATTACCTAAACCTTTATCAGTTATCTTTTCACCTAACCACATTACAAATAAAGTACCTGCGGTTAAGATAATTACAGTTGATAACCAGAAATAACTTGCATAAGAAGGGATGATAGCTTCACCGGCTATGTTATGAATATACGTTACATAAGCACCAGCCTGGAATGCAGTTACTATTGCTGTAAGGTATCTTGTCCACTGGTTTATCTTTTTTCTTCCTGTCTCACCTTCTTTTTGAATCTTCTGCATTTGTGGAACTAAAATAGTCATCAACTGCATAAAGATAGAAGCAGAAATATATGGCATGATTCCTAATGCAAGTATGGATGCACTGGAAAATGCACCACCCGCAAATGAGTCAAAAATGCTTAAGATACCGCCAGAAGTATTCTTGCTTAACTGGCTCAGTTTTGTTGCATCTATACCGGGTAATACAATGTGTGTACCAACACGGTAAATTAAAAGGAGTAATAAAGTAGTTAAGATTTTACCTCTTAATTCTTCAATGCTCCAGATATTTTTTAAAGTTTGAATTAGCTTCTTCACGGATTTGCTTGTTGTTTTTTGAATCCTGCTTTAAACAAAAAGACGCATTTTAAAATGCGTCAGTGCAAGTTACTGAATTACTTTAGAATTTCAACTGTACCGCCGGCTGCTTCAATGGCTGCTTTCGCTTTTTCACTTACTGCGCTTACTTTAAAGTTCAGTTTTGTTTTCAGCTCACCGCTTCCTAATATTTTCACTAAATCGGTCCTGCCTGCCAGTCCGTTAACATAAAGCGCTTCCATAGTGAATTCGCTTAAATTATATTTGGCAACCAATTGTTCAATCTGACCTAAGTTGAATACTTTGTAATCAACACGGCTGATATTTTTGAAGCCACGTTTAGGGATACGACGCTGAATAGGCATCTGTCCACCTTCGTGTGCTCTTTTATTTTTGTGACCGGCACGGCTTTGTCCGCCCTTATTACCTTTTGTAGATGTACCACCTTTACCAGATGCTTCACCACGTCCGAGACGCTTTTCTCTTTGAGTAGAACCTTTAGCAGGTTTAAGATTGTGTAGTTTCATTTGTTTGATTTTTACTTAACGGGGAATCTCCCCTCGCTTTAAATGTGATAATGTGATGATGTGCTAATATGCCAATTTAAATACATTAGCATATTATCATATTGGCTAATTAGCTAATTGCCTCCACTTTCAGCAGGTGATTCACTTTTTGAATCATACCCAGCACTTGTGGTGTAGCTTCCACTTCTTTAGAAGCATTCATTTTATTTAATCCTAATGCTTTTAAAGTAAGCTTTTGACGTTCTGGTCTGTCAATTGCACTTTTAACCTGAGTTATCTTAATCTTTTTCATATCTGAATGATTGCAAAATTTGAAAATTTCTGATTTGAAGATTTTAAAATATTAAAACCTGAAATTTTGAAATCTTTATTATCCGTTAAATACTTTCTTTAATCCTAAGTTACGCTGACGGGATACAGCGATTGGTTCACGCAATAATGCTAATGCTTTGAAAGTTGCTTTCACCACGTTGTGAGGATTAGCTGAACCAAGAGATTTAGCTAATACGTCAGTAACACCAGCGCTTTCCAATACGGCACGCATGCTACCACCGGCAATTACACCAGTACCATGAGCAGCAGGTTTAATCAATACTTTAGCAGCACCTTCTTTAGCCAGTTGGTCGTGAGGAATAGTGCCATGCATAACAGGAACTTTAATCAGGTTCTTCTTAGCATCTTCAATTCCTTTAGTAATCGCTTCCTGTACTTCTTTTGCTTTACCTAAACCATGACCAACCACACCATTTGAATTACCTACTACTACTAAAGCAGAGAAACTAAATGCACGACCACCTTTGGTTGTTTTTACAACACGGTTAATAGCCACCACTTTTTCTTTTAGCTCCAGATCTCCGGCTTTAACTCTTTTTAAATTTACGTTTGCCATTTTGTAATTTGAAAATTTGAAAATTGCTCAATTTCTCAATTATATTTTTTCAATTACGCAATTGAGCCATTGCGGAATTAAGAAATTTTAAAATACTAAGCCACCTTCTCTTGCACCTTCCGCTACATTCTTAACACGGCCATGGTATAAGTTACCTCCACGGTCAAATACTACAGCTTCCAAACCCAATGCTTTTGCTTTACGGGCAATTGCTTCACCTACTAATTTGCTTTTTTCAAGCTTGGTACCTTTTTGTGCAGCAATATCTTTGTCCTTTGAAGAAGCAGCAGCTAATGTTAACCCAGTAACATCATCAATCAATTGAACATAGATTTCTGCATTGCTTCTGAAAACAGACAAACGTGGTTTTTGTGAAGTACCCGATACTTTCTTGCGAATACCGTAGCGGATATTTTGTCTTCTTTCTAATTTAGTAGCCATTGCTATTTTATTTTGTTTCCCGATACTGCCGGGAAAATTTTTAAAATTTATTATTTACCAGCAGCTTTACCAGCTTTACGTCTTAATACTTCACCTGCATACTTAATACCCTTTCCTTTGTATGGCTCAGGCTTACGTAAGCTGCGGAGTTTTGCTGCCACCTGTCCAAGTAATTGTTTGTCGATACCTTCTAATTTGATAGTAGGGTTCTGACCTTTTTCCTGGGCAGTAGATACCTTTAATTCTTTAGGAATCTCAACAATGATGTTATGAGAATAACCAATTGATAAATCCAATAAGTTACCCTGGTTAGATGCTTTAAAACCCACACCTACTAATTCAAGGTTTTTTGTATAACCATCTGTAACACCTTTTACCATGTTTGCAACTAAGGCACGGTATAAACCATGCATGGCACGGTGACGAATCTGGTCTGTAGGACGAACAAAATTTACCTGTCCATCTTTTACTTCAACAGTAATGTCCCTGTCAATCGCTTCTTTCAATTCACCTTTGGGCCCTTTTACTGTGATGCTGTTATCTTTTCCAACTGCTACAGTTACTCCCTGGGGAATTACTACTGGTTGTTTACCTATACGACTCATAATTTCTTGTTTGTAGTTTGTTGTTTATTGTTTGTGGTTGATAACCGGTCAGCTTAGTATAGTTCAGCTTAATGTATCATCAACGTTTCTTTTCTGCTTAAAGCCTGCAGCTAACAGCTTGCAGCGATTAGTAGATATAGCAAAGAACCTCGCCACCTACGTTTTGAGATTTAGCCTGCTTATCAGTCATCACACCTTTTGATGTGCTGATGATAGCAACACCCAAACCGTTCTTTACACGTTTGAATTCCTCAGGTTTTGCATACTGACGCAAACCAGGACGGCTGATTCTTTCTAATTGTTTGATAGCTGGTTCCTTTGTTTGAGGATCATACTTCAACGCAATTTTAATAACGCCTTGTTTGCTGTCATCTTCAAACTTATACTTCAGGATATATCCCTGGTCGTATAAGATTTCAGTTAAACGCTTTTTCAGGTTTGAAGCAGGTATCTCCACAATACGGTGACCCGCCATTTGTGCGTTACGAACTCTTGTAAGGAAATCTGCTATTGCATCCGTTACCATATTATTTCAAATTATTCAGTTCAAAATTTTGTTTTCATTACCAGTCAACAAGCAACCGGTAACCAGCAACCAGTTATTACCAGCTTGCTTTTTTAACTCCCGGAATTTTTCCGTTTAAAGCCATTTCTCTAAACATTACACGGCTTACACCAAAGAAACGCATGTAACCTTTTGGGCGACCAGTTAACTGGCAGCGGTTCTTTAATCTTACTGAGGAAGAATTTTTTGGTAATGCATCTAATGCCTGCCATTCACCGGCAGCTTTTAATGCAGCACGTTTTTCAGCGTACTGTGCAACCATTCTTTCTCTTTTCTTTTGTCTGGCTTTTATTGATTCTTTTGCCATGTTTTTATTTTAATTTGATTGGAAACTTTTCTTATCAAAAAATTTCTAAATAATTAATTAGTCTTTTTTACGGAAAGGCATTCCCAGTTCTTTCAGCAGTTCAAACGCTTCTTCATTTGTTTGAGCTGTGGTAACGAAAGTGATATCCATGCCGGTAATTTTATTCACTTTGTCGATATCAATTTCAGGGAAGATGATTTGCTCAGTAATACCCATGGTATAGTTACCACGGCCATCAAATGATTTTTCATTTACACCTTTAAAGTCACGTACACGGGGCAGTGCAGTAGCAATTAAACGGTCTAAGAATTCATACATCTTTACACCACGTAAAGTAACTCTTGCGCCAATAGGCATTGCCTTACGCAATTTAAAGTTTGAGATGTCTTTCTTAGACAAAGTTGATACAGCCTTCTGACCGGTGATGTTTGATAATTCATCAACAGCAATGTCAATTAACTTTTTATCGTTAACAGCGCCGTTAACACCACGGTTCAAACAGATTTTCTCCAGGCGGGGAATTTCCATCACTGAACTGTATCCAAATTTTTTCATTAATGCAGGTACAACATCTTTTTTGTACTTGTCTGCTAACCTCGGAGTATATTTTGTGTTACTCATCGTTTTTATAATTTATCCTTTTCAGGAAAGATTGCTTATTTAATTGCTTCGCCAGATTTTTTAGAAACACGAACCAGTTTACCGTCTTTACGGTCACGGCTTACTTTTGTTCCTTCACCTTTTTTTGCATCATACAACATTACATTGCTGATGTGGATTGGCGCTTCCTTCTTTACAATACCACCTTTGGTGTTTTGAGCAGATGGTTTAGTGTGCTTGGTAATGATGTTTACACCTTCTACTACCACACGGCTTTTATCAATGATCACCTCTAACACTTTACGTGCCTTCTTCAGGTCTTTATCATCACCGGCAATCACTACTACTGAATCGCCTTTCTTAATATTAAACTTGGGTTTGAATCTGTTGCTCATTTTGTTTTAAGCTTTGAGCTATGAGTTGTGAGCTTTGAGCCCCGCTCTATAGCAATGAAACTTTTATTTTTTATCTGTACAAGCTCGTAGCTTATAGCTCGTAGCTCGTGGCTTTCTTAAAGTACTTCAGGCGCCAATGAAATAATTTTCATATATCCTTTATCACGCAATTCCCTGGCAACTGGCCCGAAAATACGGGTACCACGTGGCTCATCTGCTGCATTCAATAACACTACTGCGTTATCATCAAAGCGAATGTATGAACCATCCTTACGGCGTAATTTCTTTTTTGTACGAACGATTACTGCTTTAGCTACAGTACCTTTTTTAATACCGCCAGCTGGTAATGCATCTTTAACAGTAACAACAATTTTATCGCCAATGCCTGCATAATCCTGTCCGCTGTTACCCAGCACACGGATACACAAAACTTCTTTTGCACCGCTGTTATCTGCTACGTTTAACCTGCTTTCTTGCTGAATCATATTATTTAGCTTTGAGCTATTAGCTATCCCGATATTTATCGGGACGAACCTTTAGCATTTACTTAATATCAGTTTCTTAAATACGGCTCGTAGCTAATAGCTCGTAGCTCGTAGCTTCTTTCTACTTCGCTTTCTCAACTACTTCCACCAGTCTCCAGCGCTTTGTTTTACTAAGCGGACGGGTTTCCATAATTTTTACGATATCACCAATTGTACACTCATTCTTTTCATCATGAGCATGAAACCTGGTAGTCTTTTTAAGGAACTTACCATAGATGGGGTGCTTTACTTTTCTTTCTACAGAAACAGTAATGGTCTTTGTCATTTTGTTACTGGTAACAACCCCAATCCTTGTTTTTCTTAAATTTCTTTCAGCCATTGTCTGATTAATTTATATCAGGTTATACACCTAATTTTCTTTTTTGCAATTCTGTTTTTAAACGGGCAATATCCTTGCGCATATCACGGATGCTCATTGGATTCTCTAATGGAGAAATAGCATGAGCAAACTCCAGTTTCTTTAACCTCAACTCATCCTCTTTAATGCGGGACTGCAAATCTGCTTCGTTCAGGTCTTTAATGCTTTTTACAAAATCAATTCTTTTTGCCATTGTATATGGTTTTGAATTTTCTTAATTAATTATGCTGCACTGTAATCACGGCGCACAACAAACTTTGTTTTAATTGGCAGTTTTTGTGCTGCTAATGCCATTGCTTCTTTTGCGGTTGCTTCAGTAACACCGTCACACTCAAACAACATACGACCTGGTTCTACTACAGCAGCCCAAAATTCGGGGTTACCTTTACCTTTACCCATCCTCACTTCCGCCGGTTTGCGGGTAATTGGTTTATCAGGGAAAATTCTAATCCACACATTACCTTCTCTCTTCATGGCACGGGTCATAGCCTGGCGGGCAGCTTCAATCTGGCGGTTAGTCATCCACACTGGTTCCAAAGCTTTTAAACCAAAGGTTCCAAAAGACAGTGAAGTACCACGTTTGGCAACTTCACGAATGCGGCCTTTTTGTGCTTTCCTATGCTTTGATCTTTTTGGCTGTAACATTGTATTAAGTTTCTTTTTCTGTTTCTGTTATTTTTTGCTGACCAACGTTTAGTACTTTATTCAGCTTCCGTTGTGTCACTCATGCTTACGTTTCAGTAAGCATCCCGACCGAAGCGTCGGGACTTCATCGTTCTTCACTTTACTGAGCTGGACTTATCTCCCACCGCCTCTTCTTTGTCCGCCACCGTGACCACCACCCCTTCTGTCTCCGCCACCGCCTCTTCTTTCGCCACCACCTCTGCGGTCATCTCTTCTGTCACCACCTCTGCGGTCGTCACCACCTCTTCTGTCAGTTACTTCGCTCTTACTACTAACGAAGTTTGGATTCAAATCTCTCTTCGCTAATACTTCACCTTTACAAATCCATACTTTGATACCAATCTTACCATATACAGTTAAAGCAGCTACGTTAGCGTAGTCAATATCCATACGGAGTGTATGTAAAGGAGTACGTCCTTGTTTGATTTCTTCGCTACGGGCAATTTCAGCACCGCCCAAACGGCCACCTACTTTTACTTTAATCCCTTCAGCACCCATACGCATGGCAGAAGCGATAGCCATTTTAATGGCACGTTTATAGTTAATACGGTTTTCGATTTGACGGGCAATCGTATCACCTACAATCATCGCATCCAGTTCAGGACGACGAATCTCGAGAATATTGATTTGCACATCATCCTTACCGGTAAGTTTTTTCAACTCTTCTTTTACACGGTCAACTTCACCACCACCTTTACCAATGATGATACCCGGCTTGGAAGTATGAATAGTAACAATCAGTTTATTCAGCGTACGCTCAATAACGATTTTAGAAATACCGCCTTTGTTGATACGGGCATTCAGGTAGTTCCTGATTTTGTTATCCTCAATCAACTTGGTAGCAAAATCTTTTTTGTTACCGAACCAGTTAGATTCCCATCCGCGGATAATTCCTAACCTGGCACCAATAGGATTTGTTTTCTGACCCATATTATGGTTTAAATATTTTTATTAATTTTTAGTATCTACTATGATTGTTATGTGATTGCTGCGCTTGCGCATGCGGTAAGCACGGCCTTGCGGAGCAGGTAACATTCTTTTTATAGAGCGGCCACCATCAACAAAGATTGTTTTTACCACCAGTCCTGCATCAGCAGCACTTGCACCACTATTCTTTTGCTCCCAGTTGTTGACAGCACTCTTCAGCAATTTGAATAAAGGAGTAGAACTGTGTTGCGGATGAAACTCCAGTAACGCCAGTGCCTTTTCTACACCTACTCCTCTGATTTCATCAACCAGCAAACGCATTTTGCGGGGCGATGTGGGATAATTTCTAAGTTTTGCTACAGCTTCCATTTTATTTTATTTCAAGATTTCTTATTTCTGGTTTCAAAATTTTAAAACCTGAAATTTTGAAATTTTATGTTATGCAATTTTCTTACTTGAGTGTCCTTTGAACTGGCGGGTTGGTGCAAATTCACCTAACTTATGTCCCACCATAAATTCTGTTACATACACAGGGATAAACTTGTTACCGTTATGCACTGCGAATGTGTGACCAACAAAATCAGGAGAAATAGTAGAGCGGCGGCTCCATGTTTTGATAACTCCTTTTTTTGCTTTGCCTTCGTTAACTGCCAGCACTTTCTTTTCTAAGTGAGCAGCGATATAGGGACCTTTTTTAATTGAACGAGCCATATTTTTTAATTTGCCAATGTGCTAATTTGCTGATTTGCTAATTACCCACATTGTATTTAAAAAGTTTGTTTATTTCTCTGTGTTACCAGAGCATTTTAACAATTAGCACATTAGCACATTGGCTAATTAGCTCATTTGTTTTTATTTACTTAATTTCTTTCCGTTTCTTCTCTGGATAATCATCTTATCAGAACCTTTACCTCTTGTACGGGTAATTTCTCCTTTAGCATATTTACCAGTTCTGCTGCGTGGGTGACCACCACTTGCACGGCCTTCACCACCACCCATTGGGTGATCAACAGGGTTCATCGCCACACCACGGTTACGTGGGCGGATACCTTTCCAACGGTTACGGCCAGCTTTACCAGCCATTTCCAAACTATGATCACTGTTACTTACCACACCTACGGTAGCGTAGCAGTTAATTAACAGCTTACGCAATTCGCCAGAAGGCATTTTAATAACCGCATATTTTTCTTCTTTGTTGGTTAACTGGGCAGATGCACCGGCACTGCGAACCAGTTTACCACCCTGACCAGGTTGCATTTCTATGTTATGAATAATAGTACCCAAAGGCATATTTTTCATTTGTAATGCATTACCTAATTCAGGAGCTGCAGCATCAGCACTTACCACTTTAGCGCCTACCTGTAAACCTGCAGGAGCCAGAATGTATCTTTTTTCACCATCCGCATAGTTCAGCAATGCGATGAATGCTGTACGGTTGGGATCATATTCGATAGTAGCTACAGTTGCTTCAATATTTTTCTTATCTCTTTTGAAGTCAATAAGACGGTACATCATTTTGTTACCGCCTCCAATGTAACGCATCGCCCTGCGACCTTGTGCATTACGGCCACCGGTTCCACTTTTCTTTTCTACCAATGATTTTTCAGGAACGTTGGTAGTAACCTCTGCATAAGCATTACCAATTCTCCAACGGGTTCCGGCTGTAATTGGTTTGTACTTTTTTAATGCCATTGTTATTTGTTTTGTTGCGAACTTATCAGCTTCGCTGCTTTAATGAATTTGTTTATTAAATATTACCGTATAAGTCGATAGTATCACCTTCCGCTACAGTAACCAGTGCTTTTTTATAAGCAGGCTTGCTACCATTAAGAATACCAGATTTGGTCATTCTTGATTTTTTCTTGGAAGGAACAACGGCAGTATTCACATCTACCACATTCACGCCATAAAATTCTTCTACTGCTTTTTTAATTTCCAGCTTGTTTGCCTTACGGCTAACTTTAAAAGCATATCTCCTCAACTTTTCCTGTTGAGCATTTGCTTTTTCGCTCAGTATCGGCTTTACTAAAACTTCAGAGAGTTTCATGTTTCTTAATTTGAAAATTTGAAAATTTGAAAATTTGAAAATTCCATTGTCACATCAGCACATTTGCACATTTTCAAATTGTTTAAGCTTCTGCTTCTTCACTAAAAATCTTTGCTGCACTTTCAGTTAATACTAATACTTCAGCATTAACTAAATCGTATGTATTCATATCGCTCAGCAATGTTCCTTCAACGGAAGGCATATTACGTAAGCTCAGGTACAGGTTATCGTTGTATTCAGGAATTACCACTAATGCTTTTTTACCGGCAACATTGAGGCTGTTTAAAATACCAGCAAACTCTTTTGTTTTAGGAGTATTCAAAGTGATATCTTCTACAACAACAATTGCATTTTCTTTTGCTTTGTAAGAAAGGGCACTCATTTTGGCGATATCTTTCACCTTACGGTTTAATTTGATATCGTATCCGTGAGGCTTAGGTCCAAAGATGGTACCACCACCTTTATACAATGGGTTACGAATATTACCCTTACGTGAACCGCCGGTACCTTTTTGACGGTGCAGCTTACGGCTGGCACCTTTTACTTCGGCACGGGTTTTCACCTTGTGCGTTCCCTGGCGATTAGCTCCTAAGTATTGCTTAACAGCGAGGTAAATCACGTGGTCGTTTGGTTCTACACCAAAGATTTCTTCCGGCAACTCAACTGTGCGACCGGTTTTCTGACCTTTTATACTTAATACATCTACTTGCATCGTACTTCGTTTATTTGGTAATGCACCTTACAGTGCGTTTACTTTTGTATTAATACTATTGAACCGTTGTAACCCGGAACTGAACCGCTAACGAGGATGTAATTTTTCTCAGGGAAAATTTTCACCACTTTCAGTCCTTTTGTTTTTACTCTGTCTGCACCCAAGCGACCAGCCATACGCATACCTTTCATTACACGGGATGCATCAGAAGAGTTACCCAAAGAACCCGGAGCTCTCTGACGGTCGTGCTGACCGTGAGATGCACCACCCACACCGGTAAAGCCATGGCGTTTAACTACACCCTGAAAACCTTTACCTTTTGTCGTACCTACTACTTCAACTTTATCGCCTTCGGCAAAAATGTCAACAGTAATAGTTTCACCTAAATTTTTTTCTATGGAATAATCTCTGAATTCTTTAACAACTTTCTTAGCAGGAGTATTTGCTTTGGCGAAGTGATTTTTTTCAGCCTTAATTGTTTGCTTTTCCTTTTTGTCGCCAAATGCTAACTGAAGGGAATTATAACCGTCGGTTTCTGTAGTTTTAACCTGGGTAACAACGCAAGGACCAGCTTCAATGATGGTACAAGCTGTTTGCTTGCCATCGGAACTGAAGATGCTGGTCATCCCAATTTTTTTTCCAATAATACCTTTCATTTTTATTTCAATTTGCGCTGTGGGTTGAAAGGACAGTTGGGCACACCTTGCGGTGTTTAACTTCAATCCCCGTTTACCTATGGCACTTTCCGTTGTGGAGTTACCTAAGGAAAACAAACCCTGAACAGCTTGTTTTTATGTTCAACCTTTATTATTAAATACAGTTGGCTTTTGTTGATCAGACCGGGACGGTCAGACCATTACTGGCTTTCTGTGTATGTCGCATCCAGCGGCTTGTGGTTGCACAAGCATAGATGAATAATTTATTAAAAGAACTTAGTTTGTTTTGGTCTGACTCATTTGTCCGAACATCTTTTACGCTTTAATCTCAACTTCCACACCACTTGGTAAATCCAGCTTACTTAAAGCATCCACAGTGCGGCTGGAAGAAGTGTAAATATCCAGTAAACGCTTGTGTGTAGCTAACTGGAATTGTTCACGGCTCTTTTTATTTACGTGAGGTGAACGCAATACGGTAAAAATCTTCTTCTTAGTAGGTAAAGGAATAGGTCCTGTTACTACGGCACCTGTGCTGCGTACAGTTTTTACGATTTTTTCGGCAGATTTATCTACCAGGTTATGATCGTAAGACTGTAATTTGATTCTGATTCGCTGAGACATACTGTAAAAGCCCAATTTTATTTGGGAGTGCAAAGGTAGGGTTAGGGAATTTATCTGCCAACTATTTGAGAAATAATTTTTTACTTTTTGGTGAAATTCAAAGGCGGAAGCAAAATTTGTCCAATCCCTGCTTTAAAGGACAGAGATGATATGTGCTCTCTAATAAAAGGAAATATTATAGCGGGTCCATTTACCTGACAAAAATCGTTAATAGGTAGAGACGGTTCTCCATATTTTTGGAATACCCCTGCCATCTTAATAGTACAAGAAACTTCAGTTTCTGAGTTCCTAAGAGACTTAAATTCAAGGTTTAAGTAAACTGAAAATATATTCTCGGGATTAGGTTGATTATATTCAACGCCCATATCAACTTCACTTGAAACCTCACCATGTGAAAAATCAATGTTCAATTGACGGTTAAACTGACTGTTAACCAGAATAACTGATAAAATCCTATATCCTGAATCCTGAAAATCTCTTTTCTCCATCATGCTGCTAAGGGATAATTTGATTCTGCTATTTTAGAATCATTAATTTCAGTAATTAATTTGTCGCCGTACTGAGTTGTAATTAAGGTATTAGTCGAATCTTGACTCATCAATGGTCTGATCTTTAAACTCTTGACTTTACCTTCGTAAATCTGAATTTCCTTTTTCTCCACTTCTTTTAATCTGTTAATATCAGGGATATAATTAATAAATGTTTCAGTTAACTCGAATCTTTCAGCCCCTTTTATCTTAATATAATTACGGCTATTACCCGCAGTATATATAGGAGATTTTACTTTTATTAGTGACTCTTTAGATACAAAGCTCAAACTTTCATAAAGAAATTTATTAATGAACTCCAGAACAATTTTGTTTTCACATTCAGCATATTCCTCATCATGTTCGTATGTGCTTAACGGCAAAACTTCAATAAAATGGGAACTTGAGTATTCTTTATACTCATATCGACAAGAAATCCAAGGAAATCTTGAAACTAAAAAATCAATGGCCGATATTAAATATTCTTTTGAATTCATACTTTGTATTCTCTTAGCAAAACATTACGTACTCTAATAGCTAAATCAACAGCCTTTTGGCTTTTATCTATTTGTATCTCTTCCAATTTATAATCAGAAATGACCCTAAGTTCCTTTAGTTGATTTATTTCATTTGAATATTTTCGAAGCTCCAGAGGTCTTTTTTTTGCAAAATCAATTGAAAGTCTGTTGATGGCAAATTCATGGGAATTCTTATTAGACTTATTTTCTTCTAAATTGTATTCATCTTCAGATTGAAAGACATGTTTTAATAGGATTGATTTAATAAGTTGAAAACAACTATAATATGCACAATGAACACTAGAAGCAAATAATCTATGTTCATTAAGGTTTAAAAGTTGAGCGGCTCTGAGATTTTCTTCCGATTTTTTCTTTAATTCACTCATGAGTTCGGTCAAAAATAAAAAATAATTTTTCTAAGTTAACAAAAATTATTTAAAAGGTAATACCGGCAAATAGTTGGAGGGCTTGGCTCTTCCATTTATCCTTATCAGTTACATTATTAATGTTAGATATCCCTATTTCATACCTCGCTCCTATATGAACCGCCGGAAGTTGGAACCAAATGCCGCCAAGCAGGGAAAAATCACCTTTTTTAAAGATTTCGAGGCTGGGATTTTTCAGGCTATCCACTTTAGAATTGAGTAGTTGAGCCCATTGTGGTCCTACCTGCAACTTTACTTTTTGGGAAGGGCCAATATCAATATTTAATAAAATGGGGATTTTAAGATAATCCAACCTGGCTTTTTTTTGATCACCATCCAGAAATATATCGTCGTAGATAACGGTATTATCATTAGTTATTTCGCTGGAAGATTGTGCAAAATTAAATTCTGGCTGAAGACCCAATTTATAACTAAAGTTCCATTGAAGAAACCCGCCTAATTGATAATTGTAACTGAACTTATCTTTAAAAGGTGTTCCATCAAGCTTATTAATATTTACTGTTCCTTTAAACCCAAAACGGAGTTTAGCTTCATCTTCGTCGTGAACTTTCTTTTTCTTTTGAGCAAAGAGAACTGAAGCCAATAGTAAAAATGCAAAAGTCAACCGGATATTCTTCATAAAATGGTTTTGCAGTTGTATAACGGAATATACAGCCTAAAATTTCGTGCCATACTGTTAAAACAAATCCCCGATTGGGTCGGGGAATTTGTTTAATATATAATTAACCCAAGTTTCCTGAAATAGAAGCATTTGAGATAGAATATTTTTGAGTTGCGAAAACAAAAACCTACTCAAATGCTTCACGACAAAGTTATTGGAATCTATTGTTTGGTTGACGATATTTTAAAAGGCGTTCAC
>JACQDV010000073.1 GCA_016200915.1 Sphingobacteriales bacterium | reverse complement strand
ATCCTTTGTATCAAACTGTTTGGCAAACTCCAAAATGTTAGTACCCTTGAACATAACTTAACTGGTTTAAAAAGCTAAGCTATTGATTTTGCTAATATTATTAGCTTTCTTTTTGGAGTATTTAAATGCCTACTTCGAAAACTTTAAATTATCTTTTTTAGTTAATTCAATACAAGAAAAGTTTTTTGCATTAAATTCCAAAGTATATTTTTTATCAAAATACCTGATTAATTTATCAAGATTACGAATTGCTTTTGCTAAATGTTTGTCATATGTAAAAAATGCCTGTGTACTCGAAATATTATTATCTTTTTCATTTACTAAATATCTGCTTCTTCTACTTAGTCTTTGCAGGGCTATATAAGAATCATATTCTTCTTCGGGTAGTTTAGAAACAGATAATTGAACATCTGGATTAAGCGCATAATTTACATCATGATGCTTTCTATATTGTAGATTATGCTTGCTAAGATGGGCATTAACTAAATGAAGAGCTGTATAAAAACAAACGGTAACCTGCCAGTCAAAATGATCATTTACCTTTTGATTTACTAGGCATAGAAAATCAAAATTTCTTTTTGCTTGCTGGATATGTTCATCAAAAGTTGCCAAAAAAGGTTACTATGCCTTAAAGGTTTTATAATGATTTGGTATAGGCAAATTGTCTCCTTTTTCTACTATCATACTTTCCATATCGAAACCATATGGATGGAAAATTGAATTGATTCTTGATTCCGCTCTAGCCAAAATTTTTTCTTGTACTTCGTCATTGTCATTAATTTCAGCCCAGACTAAAACCTCGGAGTCATTAAAATCAAAAGCAAGTTTTTGTGGGAGATTTTTATCTAACGATTTTAAATATTCGACAATAATTTTCCTAACAAAATATTTCTGAGTAGTGTCTTTATTCATCTTAAACATTGCATCCAAATCATCCCCCATAAATATGTCATACACTTGACGCATTTCCTCAGATGCAGTATTAGTCTCTAATTGTAACTCATGAGTTTTTAAAGTTGCAATTAGATTATCAAACCATTCGGCTCTTGTGGATTGTTTTGAAGATTGTGCTACAGGTTTCATGATGTGTATCCTAAATTTAGGACAAAGGCTTAGATTTTTATAATTTTTTACAAAAATATAGGATTTTATTATTTTAACGGTATTCTTAACCAATGTATTGCATAGAAATCAGCTTCATAATAATATAATCACTCATTCGCCTTGCCTTACCGCCGATTTAATGTACCTTTGCGGCCTCTTTCAGAAAAATTATGGAAATAAGAAATATAGCAATCATTGCCCACGTTGACCATGGAAAAACTACCCTGGTAGATAAAATTTTACATGCTACCAAAGTGTTTCGTGATAACCAGGAAACTGGTGAACTGATAATGGACAGTAACGACCTGGAAAGGGAACGTGGTATCACTATTTTTAGTAAGAACGCCGCCGTAACCTATAAAGGTGTAAAGATTAATGTAATTGATACTCCTGGTCACTCGGACTTTGGTGGTGAAGTGGAACGTGTATTAAAAATGGCTGATGGTGTGATACTGCTGGTGGACGCTTTTGAAGGTCCTATGCCACAAACAAGGTTTGTATTACAAAAAGCATTGCATTTAAACCTGAAACCAATTGTGGTTATCAATAAAGTGGATAAAGCAAACTGCCGTCCTGATGAAGTGCATGATGCAGTGTTTGAATTATTCTTCAACTTAGATGCTACAGAGGAGCAATTGGATTTTCCTACTTATTACGGAAGTGGTAAGAATGGTTGGTTCAACGATACATTGACTCAAATTGACAATATTAATCCTTTGCTCGATGGCATTTTAAAACATGTACCGCCGCCAAAAGTAAATGAAGGTTATTTGCAGATGCAGATCACTTCATTGGATTATTCTTCTTTTCTTGGAAGAATAGCTATTGGAAAAGTAGCCCGTGGTGTTATTAAAGAAAATCAGCCGGTAGCATTAATGCAGGGAGATGGTTCTATTAAGAAATCAAAGGTGAAAGAACTGTATGTGTTTGAAGGAATGGGTAAGAAAAAAGTTACAGAAGTAATTGCCGGTGATCTTTGTGCTGTTGTAGGCATTGAAGATTTTAATATCGGTGATACAATTGCTGATGCAGAAAACCCGGAAGCATTACCTATTATCAGTGTAGATGAACCGACCATGAGCATGTTGTTCAGCATCAACAATTCTCCATTCTATGGTAAGGATGGAAAATTTGTTACCAGTCGCCACCTGCGTGACCGTTTGCTGAAAGAAACAGAAAAGAACCTGGCATTAAGAGTAGAAGATACAGATAGCGGAGATAGTTTTTTAGTGTATGGTCGTGGTATTCTCCATTTAGGAATTTTGATTGAAACCATGCGTCGTGAAGGATATGAACTAACTATTGGTCAGCCGCAGGTTTTAGTAAAAGAAATCAACGGCACTAAATGTGAACCATACGAAAACTTAGTAGTAGATGTGCCGCAGGAATATGCCAGCAAAGTAATTGACCTTGTTACCAGAAGAAAAGGTGAATTGCATGTGATGGAAACAAAAGGGGAGATACAACATCTGGAATTTGAAATTCCATCAAGAGGATTGATTGGTTTGCGTTCCAATATGCTTACTAACACTGCGGGTGAAGCAGTAATGGCTCATCGTTTTGTAGAATACAAGCAATGGAAGGGCGCCATACCCGGAAGAAATAATGGGGTACTGATCTCTAAGTTCCAGGAGAAAACAACTGGTTACTCTATTGATAAATTACAGGACAGAGGAACTTTTTTTGTGGATCCGGGTGAAGATGTTTATGCAGGACAGATTATTGCAGAAAACATTAAACCGGGTGATTTGATAGTGAATGCAACAGAAGGAAAGAAATTAACCAATCACCGTGCCAGTGGAAGTGATGATGCTACCCGTATAGCTCCCAAAACATTAATGACGCTGGAGGAATGTATGGAATATATTGAGCAGGATGAATGTATTGAGGTAACTCCTAATTTCATCCGTATGCGTAAAGTGATACTGGATGAAGAAGAAAGAAAAAGACAAGCGAAGAGAATGGAAACAGTTTAAATAAATTAAAAGCGGAGTTTTGCTCCGCTTTTTATTTTATATATTTTTTCAGCGTTTCAACATACTTTAAAGAGTTGGTAGTATTAATGCTTTGCAGCTGATCAATCATTCGTTGTAAATTGTATTGATCATTTTTAAGATAATAGCAAAACCCGGCATAATAACGGCTTAATTCATCTTTATTGTTACTGCTCATTATCTGTGTAAAGTGAAACAAGGCATCATCATAGTTTTTTGACTTATAGTAAGCATAGCCTAATTCAGTTCTGGTAGCATTATCATTCACATCAAGTATCAATGCTTTTTTTAAATAAGGAATTGCTTCTTCATACTTTTCTTTTTCATTTAAACACCAGCCAATATTGTAAGGAGCTTTTTTATGCGAAGGGTTTCTCTCATACGCTTTGCTGTAATAAACTATGGCACTATCATAATTCTTATAATTACTTTTAAATACATCACCTATTCCATTATACCCTGCACTTTTAGTCGGATCAAGGTTGATTGATTCACGGTAGGCGTTAATGGATTCTTCATTTTTCTTAAGTTTATAACAGGCAAAACCTAATTCATCATAAGCCTCCCTGTAGGTTGTCTTAATTTCAATGGCCTTAATACAGGAATAATAAGCAGAATCATAGAGTTCAATTTGATTTTCGCACCAGCCTTTATGATACCAGGCTGCTGCATAAGTTGGATTAACTGCAGCACATTTCCTGTAATTAAAAACAGCATCCTCATAACTGCCTTTTTTTTCATTGGCATAGCCCAGTTCAAAAATAACGCTTGACATGCCGGGTTTCAGCTGATCAGCTTTTGTCAGCGATAATACTGCATCATTGTAATTAGCTAATTCGTTCTGGCACCAGCCCATTTCATACCAGGCGTCAAAGAAAGTATTATCAGTTTCTGTCGCTTTTTTAAATGCATCAACGGCTGCTTTGTAATCCTTTTCTCCCTGTGATTTTTTTCCTTTATTAAACCATTCAGTAGCTGATAGCTGTGAGGAAGCTGCATGGCAGATCAATATTGCTATTATGGTTACGGAAATTCTTCTCATTATTTTTTTTATAAAGTTAATAAGCACATTTAAAAATTATTATACCCAATACTACGGATATTGTTAATGGCATTTAAAAATAGCCTGGTTATCATCCATAAATAAGATAAGGGGAGAATAACAATTATTTATTGCAGCCGCTTCATTTAAGTAAGTAAAGTAATAATCTGTAGCGCCGTTTTTGTGTACTTCCTTGTGAAAAGGAGTTAATTCTAACCAATCAAGGTTTTCTGTTCTTTTATAAAAATCAAGTGCTGGAAAAAAATGCCAGTGACAATTCAAACTGATGCTTGCTTTAGCTGATTCATGTTTTTTTCTAAGGTAACAAATTACACGGGATTCATTTTTATTAAAAGGCCATTCGAAAGCAGATGATGTATTTGCATTCCTGATGAAATGGATTAGCGAACCGGTACCAAGTATTAAAATTAAAACTCCAAAGAAACTTTTTTGAAGTGCCACATAATTTAAACTAATGAGAATAAAGATTGCTGTTAAAGGGAAAAAGAATATTGCTGTGCGGGTAATTAAATAGGGAGTATTAAATAGTTTATTTTGCAGAACAGTCATTAATACTGAACCAAGTAACAATATGGCGGATAAAAGTAACTGCTGATATTTTTTCTCTTTTAAATTTTTAAAATAAACAAGCAATGAAGCAACTCCGCCCATTACACCCGCTGATAACAACCAGGATATTGTTTGATGCCTGCTTATAAAGAAGACACCATTATTATAATTTAAACCTCTAACCAGTGTATCAACAGTGTCCTTTACAAAATTATTTTGCCCCCAGTTAGGTACTTCATTATGGATGAGTAATTCTTTAACAGGTTTATAGATCAGCACCGTTAATAATACAACTGAAACAATACAACTCAACCAGTGCGACAATGGTTGTTTATGTATAAATAGAAAATAAATTCCAAAGAAGATAAGCAGAGAAGCAAAATAATTGATTATGGTAAATTGAGTGTATGTGGCGAGTACACCAAAAAACAAGGATAGAGAAAGATGTTTTAGTGTATTTGTTTCAATGTAAGAGACGGCAAAAAAAACACTCACCATCATAATACCACAGGCTAATCCATAGCCCCTTGCCAATCCGAAGAAATCAAGTAAAAATGGGTTTGTGGTGACAAATAAAACAGACGCCAATAAAAACCATTTGTTTGAAATAATTTTTTTGAGAAGTCCGGCAGCGGCAACATAATATAAAATAAACCCAATAAAATTAGGAATGCGAACACTCCATTGATGTGTGCCAAAAATACTACTGAACAGTTTTACCAGCAGAGTATGAAAAACATGGTTATTATTATCGTGATTGCGGTTAGTAATGATATCCCATATTGAAAACTGGGCATAAGTCAAACAGGTTTGAGGCTCATCATGTGTGATACCTACAGTAAAAATTCTTATAGCAATGTAACCCGCTAAAGCAAGCCCGGGAATAAGAACGATCAATAAGCTGCCAATATCTTTTTTCATCTGAATGGATAACAGAAAACCGCTTCAAAGTAAAGTATTTCCTGCAAAAAAAATCCCCCGCAATTACAAGGGAGATTATTTAATTGAGTGGTATATCTCTTTTCATCGTTTTCTTACGGTTGGCCGCTTCCCATGCCATATAGAAAATAAATCTTGCCCGTTTCTCCTGCAGCTCATAATTGATCTTATCCGGTGTATCCGTAGGTTTATGATAATCACGGTGTGTGCCATTAAAAAAGAAAATAACAGGAACACCTTTAGCTGCAAAATTGTAGTGATCGCTGCGATAATAAAAACGGTGAGTATCGTTAGGATCATTAAACTTACGATCCAGTTCCATATGACTATAAGTGTTGTTGATGGAATCACACATCGGCGCTAAATCACTACTCAGCTTATCATCACCAATTACATAAATATAGTTAGTGGAATCGCCATATTTTCGGGTATCATCTATGCGTCCTATCATATCAATATTCAAATCAACAGATGTTTTTGCCAATGGAAATACGGGATGATTGCTATAATATTCAGAACCCCACAATCCTTTTTCTTCTCCACTTACCGTCATAAACACGATTGTTCTTTTAGGGCGATAACCAGCATTAGCTGCTTTGGCAAATGCTTCAGCTATTTCTAATAAACCCGTTGTACCACTGCCATCATCATCAGCTCCGGGGTAAATTTCACCGGTAGATGAAATACCAAGGTGATCGTAATGTGCGGTAACAAAAACATATTCATCTTTCTTATCTGCTCCTTCTAATACACCAAGTACGTTAGTGGAAGTACTGGTTGTTTTTTGCTCAGTATAATTGGCTTCTAATTTTATTTTTTTAGCCGTGTAATCTTTTTTAGAGAAAGGCTCCAGGTTTACAGCTTTTTCTATAATAGCGGCAAATGTTTCAATTCCAAAAATAGATTTGGCAATTGCATGAGAGATGTTAATGCCGTTGATTGTTTTTTCAGCAGGTGGCAGATACAATCTTGATATTTTACTTTCCTCAGCAGTATATGCAGAAAATTTTTGTATTTGCTGATTGATAAATAAAGCACCTTTTGCACCGTGACTATAGGCGTTAATTAGTTTTTTGGTTATAGTCTTCGTCCATTCAGCGCTATATTGTTTGTTACCTGAAACAATATAAACAGAATCATTTTTTTTTGGTTCACCATTTACAAAAGCGACAATTTTCCCTTTTACATTCAGTCCCGCATAATCATCATAATTTTTGCTGGTGATACCATACCCAACAAAAACTACTTCATTACCAACCATTGTTCCATTTTCATTGGCATTGGCAGCTACTAAATAATCTTTGCCCCACTCTAATTGTTTTTTGTTGAGTGTAACAGATGAGCTGACCATACTGTCAACATACATATTAAAACTTTGCTGATAGCCATTTAATGAAGCTGGTGATTTTAATCCCAAAGATTTAAAATGGTTTTCAATATAAGCAGCTGCTTTACGCTGACCTTCTGTGCCGGTTTCCCTGCCTTCCATTTCCGGATCGGCAATGATGTAAAGATGTTTTTTCAAATCACCTGCAGTAATTGTTTCTGCAAATTTTTTAGCAGTTTCATTTTGAGCATTCGAAGAAAACGCCAGCAGTAATGCCAGCAGAGTACAGGTTATTTTCATGTAGTATTTTTTCAAATAAATAATAAACTTGGGAGATAAAACAATTAAAGGGATGAAAGGTTAGTATTTATGGTAACGATCAGGCGCAGGCTATTTTATTGACTCTGTTCTGATGGCGACCACCTTCAAACTCTGTGGTCATAAAAATTTGCACCATCCTTTCTGCCACACCTTCCCTAACAAAACGGGCAGGTATGCATATGATATTGGCATCGTTATGTTCCCTGGTAACTTTAGCAATTTCTTCGCCCCAGCACAGAGCAGCTCTTATATGCTGATGCTTATTGGCAGTAATGGCAACACCATTAGCGGTGCCGCACAATAATATTCCAAATGATGCCTCACCATTTTCTACAGCACTGGCAACAGGATGGGCAAAATCAGGATAATCAACAGAGTCTTTTGAATAAGTACCAAAATCTTTATAAGGCAAGCCTTTTCCATCGAGAAAAGAAATCAATTGTTCTTTATAATCAAAACCGGCATGGTCTGAACCGATGGCGATGGGCTTGCTTAAATCAAATGGTGAATGCATAAAGAATAAGAAATTAGAAATGTGAAATAAGAAATGACAAAGTTAGTGCATCCGGGTAAATACATTTCTTATTTTATGGTCCGGTAGTGTATCAGTTTGAATTTTTCACGCAAAGGAATATAAGGAGCAAAGGCGCCAGTATTTTTTGCGGCTTATTTTCTTTGCGTCTTGGCGTGAAATCAAAGAATTCATCTAACAAACTTTGAAACTGATGCACTATTTATGGTACTTATTCTTTATTTCTCATTTTTATCAACTCCATTCTTCTGCCTCTTTCTTTTTAAGATTTTTGTTAACACGGGTGGAGATAACGATACCCAACCAATATAATAAAAGCAAAGGGGCGGCAACAATAGACAATGTAACTACATCACCAGATGGAGTGATGACGGCAGCAATAACTATAATGATTACGATGGCGTAGCGGTAAGCAGATTTCAAAAACCCGGGTGTAATTAAACCAATCTTGGTGAGGAAATAGGAAACCATCGGCATTTGAAAAGCAATACCACAACCCAGCACCATATCAGTCAGGTTTTCAAAATAATCACTAAAGGTTGGCCGGTTTTCTACAATTCCCTTTGTACCCATATTGTATGAGAAAAGAAAGTTGGTAGTGTATGGAGTAAGAATGTAATAACCAAAAATACAGCCCAACAGGAAAAAAAATGTTACCCAGAATACAATGCCACGGGTATATTTCAATTCGTTTTCTTTTAAAGCAGGACGAACAAATTTCCAGATCTGGTATAACACATAAGGAAAGGCAATAATAAAACCAAGTGTCATTGCCAGGTTGATGCTCCCATAAAAAGCGCCTCCTAAAGTTGTGTATTGAAGATGCGGATTAATGGGTGGCATACAAAGCGAATCGCCCATATTGAGTTTATGGCTCAGGTCGCATATCCAGCGGTAAGTAACAAAATTATTATTTAACGGGGCAGCTATAACATGGTCAAAAATCCAGTCAATATAAATAAAGCATACTACTGCAGCTACAGCAATAGCCAAAACAGAACGAACAATATTCCACCGCAGCTCTTCCAGGTGATCAATAAAGCTCATTTCAGCTTTATCACTGCGGTCACCACGGATGCGGTTAAAAAATGATTTCCTTTCCTGTGCGTCGGTTGCCACGTTTTAAAAAATTGATTGCAAATGTAACGCTTAAACCCGAAGATAGGGTGAATGATTGGTTAAGTTCCGGCGGCCGTTACATTACCGGTACGTTTAAGTTTACCCCAACCCTGTAACTCGCCTTTTAATGCCTTACGAAAAGACTTTATAAGTACATAATACATCAACTGGCGGTAAATAAACCGCTGGGGTATGATCCAGAATAATTTTTTATAATCCTCTTTTTCAAAGGTAAAAGCAAGGGCTGCACCGGCCATATCCACCAATGTAAATATCAGATAATATAACAGGATATGACTTACACTGGCCTGAACGATTCCCAATGCAGCAATAACAATGCTGCTTATTAAAATAAGATCGGCCAGGGGAGCGAGGAATGGTAATATCATCTGGAAGATGAGAATATTGGGCATAGACACCATTCCATAGTTTTTATATGTTGGATTGAAAGCAGTATCCCTGTGTTTCCAGAAACATTGCATTACGCCAAAACTCCAGCGGAAACGTTGTTTTAAAAACATAGAAACCGTTTCAGGGGCCTCTGTATAAGAAATAGCCGAAGTACAATTGCGGATGATATAGCCGCAACGCAGCATCCGCATGGTAAGATCACAATCTTCGGCCAGTGTATCCATGGTAAAATAGCCGGCATCAGCAATAGCCTGTTTGCGGAAAGCACCAATAGCGCCGGGCACAACCGTAATACAGTTCAGCAAATCAAAAGCACGACGATCAAAATTTTGTGCGGTAATGTATTCAATGCTTTGCCATTTGGTAAGCAGGTTAATTTCATTACCAACTTTTACATTACCGGCAACAGCCCCCACCTCACCCCTTTCTCCCCTTTCCTCAAGGAGAGGAGTTTGGGGTGAGGTAAAACACTTCATCAGTTCAGTTACAGCATCTTGTTTTAATTGCGTATCAGCATCAATACACACTACAAACTCACCGGTACTTAAATTAATACCATAGTTCAATGCAGTGGCTTTACCACCATTGGGTTTGGTAAATGTTTTTACTTTAGGATGATTGTTAAATGCCTCCGATACTTTTTGATAAGTACTGTCCTTTGAACCATCATCTACTACAATGATATCATAGTTAGGGTAATCCTGTTTTAATAAACTTTCAATGGTGCGTACAATATTTACTTCTTCATTATAAGCAGGAACAATAATACTTACCAATGGTAAATTAGATGGTAGTGAATATACCGCACCGGCTTCTTTTCTTATTTGTAAACCAGCGAGTACCGCCATCATAATCATTCTGCCTACAGAAAGAAAAATACCTACAATGAATAAAGCAAAAAGGATATGTCCGCTCCAGTATGCAAATTCTGCAAGGAAAAAATTAAGCTTAATTAACCAGCCATCGCTGGATGGTGGTAATGGTGGCATTACATCATCTTTGTTTTTGCCCATCAAATCGGCAACGGTGGTAAATACATAGCCTCTTGTTTTGCAGTATTCAATTATTCGTGGTAATGCATCAACAGTAGCTTGTCTTGATTCTCCACCGGCATCATGCAGCAAGATGATACTGGCATTTCTGTCAGGATCATCTACCATTCTAATCGTACGATAGTAAATACTGTCTGCACTTACTCCTTTTTGCCAGTCGTTAGGATCAATGCTTTCATTAACTGTTAAATAGTTTTCTTCACGACTTCTTGCAATAGGTTCTAATTCTTCATAAGTTCTCGGTTCAGCATCCGCATTATATGGAGCTCGGAATAGAATAGTGGAGCGACCTGTAATACTTTCAATCAATAAACGTGTCAGCTTCATTTCCATTTGTGCCCGGTCCGGACTCATCTTGGCAATATTATTATGCGTAAATGTATGGTTGCCGATCTCAAATCCATCTTTATAAATCCGTTGCAGAATTGGTATATTACTTTCTCCCTGTAAGCCTACAACAAAAAATGTTGCCGGCACTTTTTCTTTTTCGAGGATGTCTAAAATTTTTGGAGTGTATTCAGCACTGGGGCCATCATCAAAAGTTAATATAAGCTTATGTCCTCTTCCTACTAAAGTATCTTCTGCAAAACGTTTAATAATGTAGCCGGAAGGAAGATCTATATAATTTTGTTCCGCTATCAGGCGGCCTGTACTGTCAATTTCAAAACTGAGTTTACCTCTTTGGGGTGTTGCTACAATATCTAATACTTCACCTGTACCGGTATAGCCAACATTGTCTGGAATAATAGGAATGTATGCAAGAGAATTAAAATCAAATGGCTGAGCATCCAATCCATCATTACTTAAATCCCTATCATAGAATTTCCATATTCTTCTATCCTCTCTGCCTAATACCCAAAGTGATGTTCCTGCAGTGGCATATTCATCACTAAGCCTCAAAATATTAAAAGTGGTAGCAGCATCTGTAAACCAAACATCGTGGTTTATTTTTACTATCGCTCCTTCTTCATTTGATTCTTCCGTATAACTGTAGTGAAGATTATAAGTGTCATTATCATAATCAATAGCGGCATTCGTTATTTTGGCATTATTAATAATCTCATTATATGAATAAGAAGTATCCCGGGTAACTTTTTTATTACTGCTCCAGTCATATCCAAAGGCAGCGATGCCTAAAATAATTTTTTCAGAGGGTATTTCTTTGGCAGTTTCGTCAAGAGACTGTTCTATCCACTTCTGACTACTTACTGGACCCGGATCGGATGGCGGAGCAAACTGGTCGTAAGCCATTAGTATAATATAATCAGCATACTCAGCTATGTTTTTATAGTCATAGTCTTCGTTTGAGGGAGGGACATCTATAGTAACTATAAGGTTTTTCTTATCAAAAGCTTCCTTAACATCTTTTAAAAAATCAACCAGGTAACTGCTGTTTTTTTCCTTCAGCTCTTCAAAATCGATATTTATCCCTTGTAATTGATAAAAGCTGAGTGTGTCTACCAACTGTTTTATAAAGATTGCCCTCTTGTTTTTATCTGAAAGAATTGAATGAGCAAGAGACCCGTCAAAATTTCCTGTTTTTTTTGAGTAGTTAGTAAGCATTGGCAATATATCAAGTTTATATTGCCTCATTAAATTTAATCCGGCAGTATCAATAACTGGATGTAAATTGTCGTTAAGCGTATCAATAAAAAACCATTCGGGAAAAATGGTATTTAACTTGTCTCCATGTTGTTCAAGGGATTTATATGAATCACTGTTAGGTCTCCAGGCAGTATAAAAGGCAGCTCTTATGTATGGATTTTTTTTTGCAAGGTTTTCTTTTTTATTCTTCTTAAGCGAATCTTCCTTTTCTTTTTTGGCTAAAAAATCTTTTATGCCTTTATACTTTTTATTTTCTTTGGAGGAAAACGTTAATGGTTTGGAAGGATCCAATTTATTGGCATATTCTCTTCCTTTTTCTTCCAGGTTGGGGATTGAAGGATTGATTCCTCTTATCATAGCGAATACTAATACCACCAGCAAAAAAAGAAAAATCATCAGCAGAATACGAAAGCTCCATTTAAGCCTCCGCCAGCGGGATGGATTATCGGTTTGAAAAATTTGCTGCGTGTGGTTACTCATAATTGCCACCCAAAGGTATTACATAAAAAGAGAATGAAGGGTTATCCTCAAATAAACAGGAGCCCTTCATTCAGGAGTTAACCGACCGACAGCATTTTGTTGACAGAGAAATATTTTTACAGTCAGCTAAAACTCTGGTGCAAAATTGTAGTGGAATTGTGCTATTCAAAAATTTATGAGGCTGATTAACGTACCAATAACGTATGTTAAGTGAAACCGGGTTGTTAACGAAGCCTTTACATTGTTTTTGCTTTAATTAAGTTTTTCAATATGAACTTTGTGGCTGCTTTCCTGCACGGCAGCAACGGCAGAGAAATGACAATTTTTAGTAAGAGTTAACCCCTTCTATGAACAAAAACTGGTTTCATAAAACCACTGCTTTTATTCAAAAACTTTACTGGCGGGAGATACTGGCAGTATTACTTTTATTCATCGCTGTATATTTCTTCCGGCACGAGCGGCATGAACTGCTGGCAATAGGTACTCATATTCAAAATGCTGATAAACTATGGGTAACAATTGGGCTTGTATTAACGGCTATTTATATTTTGTTACAGGCAGCCATGTATATGTCAGCATTTGCGGCGGTAAATGCCAGTCTTCATTGGTTTACTGCTGTTGAATTGTTTCTTAAACGAAACCTGCTGAGTATTTTTTTACCGGCTGGCGGCGTAAGTGCATTAGCATATTCTCCATCCAGTCTCCGCAAAACACATATTACTAAAACACAGGTGCACCAGGCATCAGCTATTTATGCATTTGCCGGCATGTCAACAGTATTTATTGTAGGGTTACCAGTATTAGTGTTTGCCATGTTTTATTCAGGCAATGTGCAAACAGCATGGATAGGGATTTTGTTTGTAGCATTATTACTGGCTTCTTTAATAAGTATTACTGTTTCGTTGCAAAAGAGAGGAGTTGTTTATCGCTTTCTTATAACAAAATTCCCGGCATGGGCTAAAAGAATAGGAGAATTGTTTTTAGTAGATGTAGATTCAAAAAAAATTCTGCTCAGCATTTTATTTTCTGTTGGTGTGGAATTATGCGGCATCTTTCATTTATATATTGCTATGAGGGCATTGCATGAACCAGCAGCGCTTTCTGCAGCCAGTATCGCTTATATCGTTTCTATTGTATTGATGGTAATTTCACCTTTTTTACGTGGATTAGGAGCTGTTGAATTATCATTGGTTTATATATTATCAACCTTTGGATATGCAGAACAACATGGTCTGGCTATTTCTGTGTTATACCGGTTGTTCGAATTCTGGTTACCATTAGCAGCAGGCATTATTGCCTTTGTTATGAAGGGAAAACAATTGTTCCTGCGACTGATGCCGGCTATTATGATCTTTGTTTTAGGTGTGGTAAATATTTTATCAGTAGTAACCCCACCAATTGCTGAACGGTTAAGGCTGGTGAAAGAATTTTTACCGGTATCATCTGTTCATGCCTCTAACTTACTGGTGATTTTTATTGGAGCTGCATTATTTATCACAGCAGCATTCCTGATCCGTGGTTTTCGTTCAGCATGGGTTATTGCGCTGGTACTGGCAACACTTTCGTTGATGGGGCATCTTACCAAAGCATTGGATTATGAGGAAGCAATCATTGCATTGATCACCATCATTATTTTATTGTTTACGGCCAAAGAGTATCGTACAAAAAGTAATGCCCGTTTGATGCGGCTGGGCATCTCCACTGCATTATTAGTGTTTGTGGCAGTGTTTATTTTTGGAACTATTGGTTTTTATTTTATTGATATACGTCATTTTGGTGTTGATTTTACCTGGAAGCAATCGCTGGGCTATGCAGCCGGAAGTTTTTTGCTACTGCAAAATCCAACACTTCATCCCGTTACCCGTTTTGGACGGGAGTTTATGGTGATGATCAATGCACTTGGTTTTTTATCCTGGGGTTTCTTTTTTTATACATTGATAAGGCCATATATTTTTCAATATTCCACCAGTAATCAATCATTAGAAAAAGCAAAGTTTTATTTATCTCAGTATGGTTCATCATCAGTAGATTGTTTTAAAATATATCCTGACAAATTATTGTTTCTTTCAGATGAATGGGAAGGATTTATCGCTTATCGCATTGCCAATGGTTTTGCCATTGTACTGGAAGAACCGGTTTGTGCAGAGAGCAGGAAGACAGATATGCTGAAAGATTTTGAACAGCATTGCCGGCGAATGGGTTTAAAAACAGCTTTCTATCGTGTAGATGAGAACAGTATGTATTTTTTTGAATCGCTCAACAGAAAGAAATTATTTATTGGACAGGAAGCAATTGTTGATGTAAATGAATTTAAACTGGAAGGAAAAGACAGAAAGTCTTTGCGTAATGGGCTAAACAGTCTGCAAAAGAAAGGATACGTAACCACTTTAAGTAAAGCACCGCAGTCAATAGAATTGCTCAATGAGTTGAAAACAGTTTCTGATGAATGGCTGATAAACTATCATAAAGCTGAACTGATATTTTCACAGGGTATGTTTAATGCAGCTCAATTACAGGAGCAGGATATTATTTTAGTAAGAGATGAAACAAATAAAGCGATAGCATTTCTCAATATCATTCCCGATTTTACACCAGAAGAGTGTACCTATGATATGATTCGGAAAACAGCCGATGCTCCCGGCGGATGTATGGATGCATTGATTGTGGAGTTGATTAACTATGCTAAAGAAAATAAGCTTAGGTATATTAACCTTGGTTTAGTGCCTATGACCGGTTTTGAAAAACCTGATTCAACAGCCGAACGTATTGTAAAATTTGCGGCGGAAAAAATTAAGCGTTACCGGCACTACCAGGGACAACGTAGCTTTAAGGAAAAATATGCCAGTGAATGGCTTAATAAATATTTAGTTTACGAAAACGATTTTGATCTGATCCGTTTGCCGGCTGCTTTGAATAAAGTAATGCAACCAGAATAATGAAGTTTAAATTATTATATATTTTTTTGTTTACCTCTGTGTGTTTGCAGGCGCAAACAGATATTAATATACTGCCAGTTAAAATTGTAACCAGCAATAAAGACACTACTAAACCTGTGCTATTGTACATCAGTGGTGATGGTGGTTGGAATAAATTTTCAACAACATTGATCCAACAGTTTTCTGATGCAGGCTTTCCGGTAATTGCCCTGAATGCGAAATCCTATTTCTGGGAAAGAAAAACACCCCGGCAAGCAGGAACGGATATACAGGCTTTGCTGAATAAATATGTGAAAGAATGGAAACGAAATAAAATTGTTTTACTGGGCTATTCCTTTGGTGCAGATGTGATGCCTTTTGTTTACAATAATCTTGATGCTGATTGGCAAAAGAAGATTTTGTACCAGGTATTGTTATCTCCTTCACCCCAAACAGACTTTGAAGTGCATATTTCTGAAATGCTAGGTTATCGCCGTAAAAATGGAATGAGTGTGGTGAATGAAATCAATAAAACAACAGCCTGCTATTTTCTTTTTTTGTTTGGAGACGAAGATGATGATTTTCCGATGAATGAGTTAAAGATCAAAAATTATAAAAGCATTACATTGCCGGGAGGGCATCATTTTGATAATAATGTAAACGAAGTGGTGGATAAAATTAAACTGGAGATAAAATAAAACTTAGCCGGGGTATTTGCTTAGCTGCTCAAAACGGTAACCTCCTTTTTCTTTCAGTTTTTGAATAAGTTGTTTCAGTTCACTTTCTTCCCAGCCATTGCGAAACATTTCATCATGTGCCAGTAAAACCAGATTGTCTTTTTTAACGGTCTTATTTTCATCTAATCTTTTTTCTATTAAAGCCGCCATATCATCCACTGTTTGAATAGGCACACCCGTTTTGCCATCATGCTGCCACTCAATATCCCACCCAAATACTTTAAACCCATCTTTATATAACGAGTCGGCAGAAACGCTGCCGCTATTCACATCATTAATGCGGATGTCTTTTAACCGCCAGATATTTCTTCCCGGCTCACGGGCAATTTTATTTGGTATTGATAATTCATTTTGATTCTTTTGAAAATCTGCCAGCACAGAAGAAGGATTTTTATAAAATATTTCATACTGGTTATGTGCATGCGAGTAACTATGATTACCTATTTCGATTAACGGATTGTTTTGATAAAGCTTATAAAACCCTTTCATGCGATCATCTTTCATTGCATGCTGACCAACTACAAAAACGGTAACTTTAATATTTTCTTTATTCACCGCATCGTTAATATCCTCACTTCCTTCCAGCGGGCCGTCATCAAAACTTAAGTAAATAGTTTTTATTGCAGTGGACGATGTATCTCCTGAAGTTACTGCAGTTGGTTTGGATGCTTCTCCGCCGGTTGAATTACAGGAACAAACTAAGCCACTGAATAAGGCGCTTAAAAGAAATATACGTTTAGGCATACAAAAAGTATTGAACTTAAAAATCAACTAATTGGATTGTGATATAAATTTACGAAAGCAAGTTAACATGCACTTAACCAAATGCGGTATGTGTTTCGTTAAATCCTTTGCAATTTTGTATAAACGAACCAATAAATTTATACATGCGTTCTAAAGTATTAAGATTAATCATGATTTTGCTCACCGTTGTAATGGGAGTTATTCTCATATTTCAACTGGTGTGGTTAAGCAGGGTTTATTCGTTCGAAAAACAGCAGTTTCATATCAATGTGGTTAGGGTAATGAATGGTATTTACGAAGATTTCGACTGGGCTAATCAGGGTTCTGGCACTAAAGAGAATATTGAAAAAATAGAGGATAAAACCTATTTGATGCGGGTTGATTCTCTTCCAACTTTTGACATATTGGAAAGAGATGTACAAAAAGAGTTCAATGATTTTTCATTGCATACAGAATCTTGTGTGGCTGTTTACAGAGTTAGTGAAAATAAATTTATTTTTAAAACCTGCTTATTTGCTTCGGGAAAAGAAGATGTTGAAAAAAGTTTATTGGCAATGCCTGTTGAGAAAAGGAGTTTTGATTACATCATGCTTTCTTTTCCGCACAGAGATTCTTATTTGATTGGCCAGTTAAGCTTCTGGATAGTGAGCAGCTTATTACTTTTAATAACTTTAATAGGATTAGCCGTAAGTCTTTTGTATTTATACCGTCAAAGATTTTTGTATGAAGTGCAAAAAGATTTTGTAAACAACTTCACCCACGAATTTAAAACACCATTAGCCGTAATGAAGATTACCTGTGATACGATGGTGGATGATAATATCCGAAAGCAACCGGAGCGTATGGCAAAGTATGCTGATATTATGGGCAAACAGGTAGAACATTTACAAAAACAAGTTGATAAACTACTGGGAGTTGCTTACCTGGAAGAGCATAAAACATTGCCGCTGGAAAGAGAACAGTTCTCCATTAACGAAATAATAAAGCAGGCAGTTGCTAAAGTTGAACCGCTTATTGAATCTAAAAATGCAAAAGTTGATTTTAAGTTAAGTGAAAATGGTCTTTCTATTAATGCTGATAAAGCGCATATTGAACAGGCGTTTATTAACCTTGTTGAAAACGGTTTAAAATATTCGGATGCACCTCATATTGTAATTGAAACAGGTAAAGATGCGGAAGAATATTTTATTGCTGTGAGAGATAATGGAATTGGTATTGATACAAAATACCAGAAAGATATTTTCAAGAAATTCTTCCGGGTGCCAACGGGTGATGTGCATAATGTAAAAGGTTTCGGACTGGGCCTGAATTTTGTTAAGAAGGTAATTGATGCTCATCACGGAAAGATCACGGTGAACAGTATTCCCGGAATTGGTACTGAATTTAAAATAATGTTACCGACACAATAAAATGTACAGCTATGACAAAAGCAAGAGTATTATTAGCAGAAGATGATGCTTCATTGGGTTTTGTAATTAAAGATAACCTGCAGGAAGAAGGCTATGAAGTAATATTATGCACCGATGGAGATATGGCATTGCAGCAATTTCAGCAAAAGGAATTTGACATTTGCCTGCTGGATGTAATGATGCCGAATAAGGATGGTTTTGCTGTTGCTAAAAAGATCCGGCAGAGAACAGATCTTCTGCCCATTCTGTTTATCACAGCAAAATCAATGGAAGAAGACAAGATAAAAGGATTTACTTCCGGGGCTGATGATTATATTACCAAGCCATTCAGCATGAAAGAACTGATGATGCGGATGGATGTTTTTTTGCGCCGCTCAAAAAAATTGCAGGCCGACAATAATAAAGAATATCAATTAGGCAAACTCAAATTTTCTTATCGTGATTTGAAACTGTATGTAAACGGAGAAGTTTCGTCACTTACTCAAAGAGAAGCAGATCTGCTTCGTTTTTTTTGTGAACATACTAATCAAATACTGAGAAGGGAAGAAGTGTTGCTGAACGTTTGGGGCAAAGATGATTATTTCCTGGGAAGAAGCATGGATGTGTTTATTGCAAAACTACGCAAGCATTTTAAGGCAGACCCGGATATAATTCTGGAGACAATTCATGGAGTGGGCTTCAGGCTGAATGCGCCAGTTAAAACTACTTAACCTTGCAATAACGAATGTTAATCGCTGCTTAACTAAAGACTGTTTCAATTTTACAGCCAATTTCAAATTGGTTTGTAATGAAATACCCGATAGCTTTTTTTGTTCTTTTATTATTCTCCTCAAACGGTTTTGCACAAAAAGATACCAGCATTATAAGTTTAGATGAAGCAGAAAAAACTTTCCTGCAAAACAACCTGGAGATTTTAGCCGCCAGGTACAATATCGATGCCAACAAAGCTTTAATTCAGCAGGCAAAGCTTTGGGATAACCCGGTATTAAATACTGATCAGAATATTTATGACGGTAAATTCTTTCAGCATAACAGTAATGCAGGGCAGGTTTATGTACAGATAGTACAACTTATTCGTACTGCCGGTAAAAGAAATAAACTGGCACAGCTGGCTATTGATAACACCAAAATATCGGAGCAGCAATTCAATGACCTTATCCGTACACTCCGGTTTACTTTGCACACCGATTTATTGAGTGTAAACCAGTTGCTCAAAGCAAAACGTGTTTATGATGCAGAAATAGCGGAACTGAACAGGTTAGTTGCCGGGATGGATGTACAGTTGCAGCAGGGTAATATCTCACTGAAAGAAAATATGCGTATTAAAGCGTTATTGTTTAGCCTGAGTAATGAACTGGTGGATATACAATCACAATTGATTCCCCTTCAATCAGAACTTCACTTGTTATTGCAAACGAGAGACAGCAGTTTTATTAAGCCTGTCCTTACCTACGATTTCGCACAATTAACAACAGCAGTTGTGCCTGTTTTAAATGAGCTTACTGATACTGCTTTAAATACAAGAGGTGATGCTCAATTAGCGCAAACCGCTTTGCAATACCAGCAACATAACCTGGTTTATCAAAAATCTTTAGCAAAAGCTGATGTAAGTGTTGGAATGGAATATGATCGGCTAAGCACATATGCTCCAAATTATATTGGTTTGCAATTATCTCTTCCGCTCAACTTGTTTAACCGTAACCAGGGTAATATTAAATCGGCACAGTTTTCCATCAAGTCGCAGGAAGCAATAACCAACCAGGCCATCAGCAGTATTCAGCAGGAAGTGGTGAAAGCTTATTCTTCATTAAAATATTTTCAGCAGGTAAATAACCGCCAGCAATTAGATTTTTCTAAAAACTATGACTCACTTTTTCAGAATATGCTGAACAGTTACCGGGACAGGCAGGTGAGTTTGCTGGAGTTTATTGATTTTATGGATACGTATAAAGACACCAAACTAAAATTATTGCAGCAGCACAGTAATCTTGTTGCGGCAGTGGACGAACTCAATTATACAATAGGTAAAGACATCATCAAGTTATAAATCATGAACAGAACTATTTTAACAATAAGCCTTTGGGTTACCATTGGCTTTATGATTTCGTGCAAGGAGAAACAGGCAGTAAAAGAAGTAAAGCAACAATTTTGTCTGAGTGATACCATGCAGCATATGATACAAATAGATAGTGCGGCTATGTGCCCGATAGAAAATGAATTACATCTTTCAGGTGAAGTGGCATTTAATGAAAACACAGTGATTAAAGTTTTTCCAAACGCCAGCGGACAAGTATTGGAAGTAAAAGTTTCGTTGGGCGACAAGGTTAGTAAAGGGCAGGTGTTAGCCATAATAAAAAGTGCAGATGTGGCTGGTAATTATGCTGACTTATCCAGTGCAGAAGCCGATGTAAAAATTACAAAACGGGCAATGGATAATGCAGAGTCATTATACAAAAACGGAATCAGCAGCCAGCGGGAATATGAGGAAGCCAAACAGAATTATGAAAAAGCACTGGCGATGAGCGAAAAAATTAATTCTTTGATTTCAATTAATGGTGGCGGTCATACAAA
This sequence comes from Sphingobacteriales bacterium, assembly GCA_016200915.1. Lineage (GTDB taxonomy): Bacteria > Bacteroidota > Bacteroidia > Chitinophagales > Chitinophagaceae > AWTP1-9. The sequence goes on along the minus strand of JACQDV010000073.1, from coordinate 13,949 downwards.
AGCCGGAGGGGTTTATACCATTGTTGCCCCTGCTAATGGTTATGTGGTAGAGAAAAAAGTAAACAGCGGCAATTTTATCCGCCAGGATATGAGTGATAATATGTTTACTATTTCTGATTTGAAAGATGTATGGATATGGGCTAATGTTTTTGAAGCGGATATTGCTAAAGTAAAAGAAGGTAACCAGGTTAAAGTTTCTACGTTGGCTTATCCGGATAAAATTTATAATGGTACAATTGATAAAATAAGCCAGGTGCTGGATCCTGTGAATAAAGCATTAAAAGTAAAAATAAGATTAAATAACCCTGATTTTCTTTTGAAGCCGGAGATGTTTACCAACGTAACGGTTACCAATACGGAAGGTAAACAAGCCGTTTGCATTCCTTCCGCTGCAGTCATTGAAGAGAACGGGAAAAATTTTGTAGTGGCTTATAACAGTAATTGTGATTTAAAAGTTATGCCTGTTAATATTATTAAAGTGGTTGGAGGGAAAACATATATAAACGATGGCATACACCCGGGTCAGAAACTGATTACTAAATACGCTTTGATGATCTATGATCAGTTCACTCAAAATTAATTACCAATAGCAGTTGTGGCAGCTTAATAAATAGAATTTATGGTTAAACTAATCAGACAAATAATATATTTCTCCCTTCGGCACCGCTTTTTTGTATTTTTTCTTACGGCAATTATAGCGGTTATAGGATTTGTTAGTTTTCAAAAAACACCCATAGAAACTTTTCCCGACGTTACCAATACACAAATTATTATTATTACCCAATGGCCGGGCCGCAGCGCTGAAGAAATGGAAAAATTTGTTTCTATTCCTTTAGAAATTGCGATGAATTCGGTTCAGAAAAAAATAAACCTGCGCACCACTTCTTCATTTGGCCTTTCTTATATCCGGTTAATTTTTGAAGATGATGTAGATGATGCTTTTGCCCGCCAGCAGGTATTGGGCCGTATTGGTAATGTGGATTTGCCTGAAGGAATTAAACCGGAAGTAGAACCGCCCTATGGACCTACCGGGGAAATTTACCGGTACACGTTAAGAAGTAAAACAAAATCTATCCGTGAATTAAACACCATTCAGCAATGGGTGCTGGACAGGCAGTTTAAATCTGTTTCTGGCGTAGCAGATGTAAATAGTTTCGGCGGAGAAGAGCAGAGCTATGAGATTAGTGTAAATCCCAATTATCTCGCTAAATATGGACTAACATCACTTGATGTTTATAATGCAGTAGCTAAAAGTAATGTAAACGTGGGCGGTGATGTAATTGAACGTAACGGGCAGGCTTATGTAGTAAGAGGTATTGGTTTATTAAATAATGTGCAGGAGATAGAAAATGTAATTGTAACAAAGATTAATCAGGTACCGATACTCGTGAAGAATGTGGCAGAAGTAAAAGAAGCCGGCAAACCAAGATTGGGCCAGGTATCAAAAGATAAAGATGAAGATGTGATAGAAGGTATTGTGGTGATGCGAAAAGGAGAGAACCCAACAGAAGTACTGGATCGTATTCATCAAAAAGTTGATCAGCTCAATAATAAAATCTTACCCAAAGATGTAAAGCTTGATACGTTTTATGATCGTACGGTGCTGATGGATTATGCCACGCATACCGTAATGCATAATTTAATTGAGGGTATTGTACTGGTAACAGTAATTGTAATGCTGTTCATGGCCGACTGGAGAACAACGGTTACCGTGAGTATTATTATTCCGCTGGCTTTGTTATTCGCTTTTATTTGTATGCGGTTAAAGGGAATGTCGGCCAACCTGCTTTCATTAGGTGCTGTGGACTTTGGTATCATCATAGATGGGGCCGTGGTAATGGTAGAAGGATTGTTTGTAGCATTAGACCATCGTGCCAGAGAAGTAGGGATGGAGAAATTTAATAAACTGGCCAAACTCGGTTTGTTTAAACAGGTGGGTACAGAAATGGGTAAAGCCATCTTCTTCTCCAAGCTAATTATCATTACCTGTTTGATCCCCATCTTCGCCTTTCAAAAGGTAGAAGGAAAAATGTTTTCACCATTAGCTTATACGTTAGGTTTTGCCTTGCTGGGCGCATTGCTCTTTACACTTACATTGGTTCCCGCATTATCCAGTGTGTTATTAAAAAGAAATGTACGGGAAAAGCAAAATCCTATTGTAAACTTTTTTGAGAAAGGTGTTCACTCACTTTTTTCAAAGACATACCATTATCCTAAAACCAGTTTATTAATTGCTATTAGTATAATGGCGGTAACTTTTTTCTCTGCTAAATTTCTGGGGTCAGAATTTTTACCCGAACTGGATGAAGGAGCACTATGGGTAAAATCACAATTACCGATGAGTGCTTCCCTCACAGAATCGAGAGAGATATCTGATAAGATGACCGAAGCCATCCGTCATTTTCCCGAAGTAAAACATACGCTGGCACAAATAGGAAGAACCAATGATGGAACAGACCCTAAAGGATTCTTTAACGTGGAAATTGCGGTTGACCTCAAAGCAAAAGAAGATTGGAGAAAAGAAGTAACTACCGATATGCTGATTGATTCTATTGATCAGCAGCTGAAGAAAATACCGGGCCTGATCTTAAATTATTCTCAGCCTATTCGTGATAATGTAGAAGAAGCTGTGGCGGGTGTTCCTGCTTCGTTAGCGGTAAAAATATTTGGTCCGGAGTTTATAACATTGGATACATTGGCCGACAGGGTGCAAAAGATTTTATCAACTGTTCCAGGCATTGAAGATCTTGGGATATTAAGAAATCTCGGTCAGCCTGAATTCAGAATTGAACTGGATCAGCAAAAGATGGCTTTGTATGGAGTTAGTACGGCAGATGCGCAGGCAGTTATAGAAATGGCTATTGGTGGTAAAGCGGCTACACAGTTATATGAAAATGAAAGACGGTTTGATATTCGTATCCGTTATCAGAAAGAATTCAGGGATACAGAAGAAAAGATAGAACGGTTGATGGTACCTACACAGGATGGTGTTAAAATTCCTATCAAAGAAATTGGAACGATTAAAACATTAACAGGCCCTGCCTTTGTTTATCGTGATAATAATGAACGATACATACCGGTTAAGTTTTCTATTCGTGGAAGAGATTTGGGAAGTACCATTAAAGAAGCACAGCAAAAAGTAGATGCAGTTGTAAATCTTCCAGCCGGTTATTCTATGACATGGAATGGTGAATTTGAAAATCAGCAAAGAGCTACTAAAACATTATCTCAGGTAGTGCCTTTATGTTTGCTGGGTATCTTCCTTATATTGTTTATCACTTTCGGTAATGTAAAAGATGCGTTACTTACTATACTTAATGTTCCTTTTGCATTAATTGGTGGTATTCTTGCATTACACATAACGGGCATGAACTTTAGTATATCAGCCGGTATCGGGTTTATAGCGTTATTTGGTATTTGTATTCAGAACGGAGTGATATTGATTTCTGTTTTCCGGAAAAATTTAGATGCTAAAATGACTTTGCATATGGCTATTGAACATGGTGTGTTATCAAGAGTAAGACCCGTGGTAATGACGGCTTTGATGGCTGCTATCGGATTGCTCCCTGCAGCTATATCTCATGGAGTGGGGTCAGAAGCACAAAAGCCATTAGCAATTGTAGTTATAGGTGGATTGATCACTTCTACTATTCTTACTTTATTGATATTACCCATTATTTATTCATTAGAACATCGTTTTATGCATAGCAGCAGGGGTAGAAAGATATTGGCAAGGTTCGGTTTAGTAAGTAAGTCAGGAAGCAGTAATTTATAACTATATACAACCCTATTGTGCCGCATATAAAAATAAATCGACCGTGGGGACGGTACTGTTTATTAATGGCTGGTTTAGTAATAAGCAGCAGTGTTTTTTCTCAGCAGAATAAGGACAGTGCTGAAAAGAACTGGAGTATTCATTATCAAACTACCATTATTGCACAACAGCATAGCGCATTCCACTCATTGTATGCGGGTGCTAACAGCTTAACAGATACCGTTGAGCCGGCGGCTACCAGTATTACAGCTACTTTATTTATTGGAAGGAAATTGTGGCATGGCGCTGCTGTTTATTTTAATCCTGAAATGTCTGGCGGCAATGGATTAAGTTACACCAGGGGTGTTGCCGGGGCATTAAATGGAGAAACTTACCGGGTAGGTGCTACTTCCCCAAAAGTATTTGTTGCAAGAGCTTATCTTCAGCAAACTATTCCGCTTACTAACACAAACAAAGTATGGGTGAATGATGAAGCTAACCAGCTACAGCAACCCATTTCTGCCAGTCGTATAACTATTAGTGCCGGTAAATTTTCACTAAGCGATTTTTATGATGACAATAGTTACAGTAAAGATCCACGAACTCAATTTTTAAACTGGTCATTATGGGCCAATGGTGCCTGGGATTACCCGGCTAATACGAGAGGCTATACCTATGGTTTGATTGCCGAACTGATTAAGCCCAAATGGTCGTTACGTTTTTCCAGTGTAGCAGAACCACGAGTAGCCAATGCACCACAAATGGAATATCATTTTAATGGGGCACATGGAGAAACGATTGAATACAAACATCATCTTTTCGGATTAAAGCTTCCTGGCAGTATCGGGTTTATCATTTTTTATAATCATTCCAAATCCCTTTCTTATGCTGATGGATTGCTGGCTGTAAAAAACAACAATGCTTATGTACTGAACGTGATAAAAGGTTATGCAGAAAGCAAAGAATACGGCGGGGAAAAAATGGGGGTGGCTATTAATTTTGAAAAAGCTGTTACCAATGATATTAGGATTTTTTCCCGTGCAGGATGGAATGATGGTAAATATGCTTCGTGGGCATTTACAGAAATAGACCGCACCTTTAATATGGGCCTTTCTGTGAAAGGCACAAAATGGAAACGGGATAACGATGTTTTAGGTATTGCTTCTGTATGGAATGGAATATCATCTCCTCATCGTAAATTTTTGGAGGCTGGCGGATATGGATTCATTATTGGTGATGGCAGAATGAATTATGGTACGGAAAACATTGTTGAGGTTTATTACAGTGCAGCTTTTTCAAAATTATTCTTTTTGTCCTTCGATTATCAGTTAGTTAATCATCCGGGTTATAATAAAGACCGTGGGCCGGTAAATGTGGGAGCCATACGTTTTCATATCGAACTATAAATAAAAAGCCCTCCATTACAGAGGGCTTCTATTTTGAAGGTGTTCTTATAATTATTTTACCGCTAATGCTTTTTCAATAATGAAACTTAACTGGGCACGGTGTGCTTTTGTTTGTTCATTAGGTGAAACAGCCGTAGCTAATAATGTTTTTACTTTCTTTAAAGTGTTTAATGCGGCTGCTTTGGTTGGGTTATCATAACCTTTTCCTTCAGTAGCAATGCCGGCCACACCTTTTACAAATTCTGTCTGCAGGTTTTGACGGTATAAGTTTACACTGCCTGTTTTATCTGCATCAAAAATAGCTTTCACCAGGTCATTCATTACATCAGCAACAGAATAGGTATTGCCGTATAAAGAAGAAGTGCTGTAACGCTGGGCAGTTACCGGGTTTAGTAATGCAGCGAGTACATTCATTTGTAAAGCCATTACCGTGTTCTGTGGTTTTGGATCTTCGGTACTGCCAAAGAAGTTGTAACCACGGCGTTGTAATTGCAGGTAAGGGAATACCTGTGCATCTGCATCAAAAGCATTAGGAGCAAATAAATTTTTACTTAAGAACTCCATTGCTTTCTTTTGATAAGTAACCGGCACTGGTGTAAATGGTTTGTTAGTTGAGTTTTGCTCAGGGAAACTTCTGTCAACATATACACCACCAATATAACGGCTTACCGCATAAGCCATACTTGCACGTTGACCATTTAAGGTACCGTATCTTGCTCTTAATTCCTGGTAGGACTGACCTTGTTTGGTGTATTTGGCTTTCAGTTTACCCATTAAATTGTTTACGAGTTTGAAACGGTCTTCAGCATAAGCTACCATATCATTACTCATATCATTTACATTCACTCTCGGGTCAATACCACTGCCAATACTGCGCATATCATCTGCATCATTACCAAAAGCTAATTTTGGATCAGTACTTCTTGCTAATATTTTGTTTAAACCAGCTTCTTCTTCATCTTCACTAAATGGAGTATATCCATATTCAATTGCCCAAATATCATAAGGACCAGCTTTAGTAGTGTAATAATCACCCTGCTTGCTTCTGTCTAATGAAACATTGATAGCAGGATAATCCATTACTGAACCCTGCAAACCAAGTGAATGGGTAATTGATTTATTATTTACTTCAGAAGGACTTAACATCTGGCTTGCTTTCATGTTGTGATTCAAGCCAAGTGTATGACCCATTTCGTGCATGATGAGGTAATAGAGAAATTCTTTATGTAATTCTCCAATCTCTTTTTCATCAGCACCAGCAATTTCTGCAGCAGTTAACCCGGCAGTGAATTGTGCTTTTAATTCTTTAGCCATAGTGCAGGTAGCCCAATGACTACGTTGAGCCGGTGTTAAGAATTGTGTAATTGGATCAGCTTCTACCTCACCAATTTTTGTATATCCATTGTACAGCTCATCATCATTAGGTCTGCTGCTGCCGCTGAACCATTCAACTGTAATATCGGCACCTAATATTTGTCCAGTATTTGGATTCACAAAACTGGGCCCGATGGCACCATACTGAGGATAGGCCGAAGAAACCCAGCGGATCACATTATAACGGATATCAGCAGGATCCCAATCCGCATCATCCGGCATGATCTTCATTACTACTGCATTTTTAAATCCTGCTTTTTCAAAAGCTTCATTCCATTTTTCACCGGCTTCTTTAATGGTTTGACGATACTCAACGGGTGTGGTATTCTCAATCCAGTAAACAATTGGTTCAACAGGTTCGCTTATTGCAGCTGTTGGATCTTTCTTTTTCAAGTACCAGCGGTTGATGATGTCTTTAAAGTTTACAGGTTTAACAGTAGTGAGGTTATCAATTTCCTGTGTAAAATAACCTACTCTCGGGTCATCTCTTCTCGGACGAAAATCGTTGCTGGGCATTTCAATAAAAGAATGTTGCATACGCACCCGTACATAACGGGCATCGGTAATATCCTTGCCACCACCATTAAACGGAGCAGGATTATCATAAGCAAGGTCAACTGTTACATCAGTATTATTAGGGAATGAACGAATATTGCTGTACTTGGACTTAGCAGTATTTAATCCGCCTAAATTAAACACAGCACCCGGAGGTAATCCAGGAGGAAACAATGGTTTTACCTGGTCTAATTTTTCGCTGATGAATAAACCATCCGCATTAATTAAATAACCAGTTGAATCTTCTGCTCCCACTTTGTCGCTGTAAAATACTGCCTCAGGCACATCCACGTTAGCAGCTTTGCTAACCGCATTATTTTTATCGTACCAGAAACTGGTATTTACCTGCGAGAACTCGATCTTATCAAAGGCTTTCTTTATTTTGAAAACCCATGTTGCACGGATCATGTTCTGGTTTAAGAACAATGAAGTAGGGCCGCTGATAGAAAAACTCTGGTAAATATATTCTTTACCCAATTGATTTTTCTTAATGAACAGCTGTACACTACCGGTTGCAGTGTCCTGGTAAATGGTAAATAAACCATCAATCTTTTTTGAACTTTTTACTTTGTCGGCAACAGGGTTAGCCTTTTTGGGTTTGGCAGTATCAGCAGTTGCTGGTTTAGTGCCATTTTGTGCATAACCGCCAACGCTAAAAGCAGCAGTAATGACAAGCATTACAAATATTCGTTTCATATCTATGTGTTTTAAAAAAATGAGCTGTGAAAAATAAACATACTAAGCTTTCGCCAATCAGGAAAACTTGACAGGCGTTAATTTTCAGGGATAAGCGTTATTCTTTTAAGGTGTATTTAGAGTTTTTTCAGTTTTACGCTCTCGATACGGGTGTCGGTAACGTTAAGGATGTCAAACTCGTAATTGTCAATAATAATTCTTTCTTTTTGCTGCGGGATGGTTTCATGATGCGCAATGATGTAACCGGACAATGTTTCAGATTCATCATCTTTAAATTCAAAACCATACTTTTCATTCAGGTAATCCACTTCTAATCTTCCGCTAAAAATGTATTCATCTTCACTAATCTGTTTTTCTACAAATTCTTCGGTATCGTATTCATCATGTATTTCACCAAAAATTTCTTCTAATAAATCTTCCATAGTTACAATGCCGCTGGTGCCACCAAATTCATCCACCACCCAGGCAATACTTTTTCTTTCTTTGGTAAATTTGCCGATAAGATCAGTTACCCCCATACTTTCCGGAACAGCCGGAATGGGCAATAAAATTTCTTTTATCTGCGATGGGTTTTTAAACAAATCCAACTGATGAATATAACCGAGTATGGTATCAATATTATCTTCATACACCACCAGTTTACTGAGCTTGGTTTCAACAAACTTTTTTCTCACATCCTCAATACTGCTGTTTCTTTCAATCGCCTCTACTTCTTTACGGGGAATTAAACAACTGCGTACTTTAACTTTGGGCAATGATAAAGCATTTTCAAACATTTCCGTATCAAACTCTTCACTGGACTGTTCGTTTTGTTTACTCTGCTGAATAAAATTTTCCAGGTCAACCCGGCTAAAAACTTCTTTGTTTTCACTCATGCGGATATTGAAAAGATATTTTAGTATCCACTGTGATATCACTACAAAAAAAGATGCAATTGGATTAAGTAATGAATAGAACAATTGTATCAACGGAGAAAGTGCACTCAGCAGCGTAACATTCTTGGCCCTGAAAATAGCTTTTGGAATAAACTCACCAAATATGAGAATGAGAAAAGAGGAAAGAACCGTTTCAAAAACAAATTTGATGACATTAACAGAAGAATGCCAGCTGCCGGGAATTCTTTGTGCGATCCAATCCCATGCCGGGGCAAAAAGATTGCTCACCAATAAGCCATAAACCACCAGGAAAATATTTAAACCGATGAGCGTAGTGCCAATAAACTTGGCAGGCTTTTCCATAAAAGCGGAGATAACCCGGCCACTATACAAACCCTGCTTTTTCTTTAACTCTATTGAAAGCTTGTTAGCAGAAACAAAAGCTATCTCAATGCCCGCAAAAAACCCGATTAGCAAAATGGAAACAACGATAGCTATTATGGTATATAAATCCATTGGTCAAAAATAGTTATTTAGTTTTAAGTTCTTAGTTCTGGATTTTTAGTTCAACCCTGCTTTGTTTTAAAACACAAAACATAGAGCTTAAAACTCAGCATTTAAAAACTTCCCCACCACTTCTTCCGCTTCTTTACAGGCACGGCCCAACTCGTCGTTAATGATCACTTTGTTAAAATGATCCCTGAAAGAGATCTCATAGGAAGCTTTGTTTACCCTGGCCGCTAAAGATTCACTCGTTTCGGTACCCCTGCCCTCTAATCTTTTCTTTAATTCATCAACGGAAGGTGGCTGAATAAAAATGGACAATGTTTGCTGCGGATATTGCTGTTGTACATGAATGGCGCCTTTTACATCAATATCTAAAATAGGAACCTGGTTTTTATGCCAGATGCGGTCCATTTCACTTTTTAATGTGCCATAATATTTCCCTTCATAAACCATTTCCCACTCTACAAATTCATTACGCTGTATTTTTTCTTTGAAATTATTAACGGATATAAAATAATAATCAACTCCATTTCTTTCATTCCCTCTGGCAGGCCGTGTGGCAGCAGATACAGAAAAAGCCAGTTGAGGAAATACACTCATTAAATGACGGGTGATGGATGTTTTTCCCGAACCCGATGGGGCAGTGATAATAATAATTTTGTTTTGATGGGTAGCCATGTGCAAAGAAAAGGAATTTTTGTTTGCTGGTCAGGCGACCAGCAAAGGCGATGATTAGTTATTAGTTGATTTCCATTGTTGGTCGCTGACCAACAATTATTCCTTTGGCGGTTGCTGACCGGTTTTGCTGATGATGCCAGCAATTTCTTTTAATTGAGATATGGGTAACTGGGTGAGAGTTTCCTTGAGTTTAAAATCAATCAGCTCACCCGTAAGTATATTAAGCGGATGAGTTTCGCTGAGTTTATTCTTTTTATTGGGAGTATATAAAAACAATTCGTTGGGTGTACAGTATAATGCTGAACAAAGCATTTCAATATGCTTCATCTTTAATGTAGGACTGGTGCCACTCACAATTTTTTTTGCTGTTTGCGGAGTAAAACCTTCCTGTGTTAAAAAATAATATGGGTTTTCAATACCACGGGCTTTGAATATCGGGTTTAAATGTACACGGAGCATATTGCAGTTTTATTGTGCTAAAATACGAAGATAGTAGTTGCTGCTTATTGGTTTGTGGTTGCTGGTTCTGTTTTGGCACTAAACGGAACAAAAAAGATCAAAAGAGATTGCTTCACCAATCTATTCAGGGGCGATGTACGGGGTACTATGGACGATGTTCGATGTTTATTTTATTTGTCCTGATATTCTTTCTGTCTTATATATCGTTCTGTATTGAGGCGGTTAATGTGCTGCGCTTCTATTTTTTCGATGCCGGTTTGAACCAGTGTATCTCCGCTAAGCGTAACGGTAAAATCAAAACGATGACCTTCCCATTCTTTGGCATTGCAGTAATCAAGCAGCTCACTGTAGTTATTGCCGTTGATAATACAACGGCCGCCACCTGCTGAAAAGTCTGTGGTGTCTTTACGCAGAGTGTGTGTTAAAAAAGCAAAATGTGTGGGAGTGATGATTTTAATAAATGATTTGTCTTTGGTATAATCCGTTACGGTAGTGTCTCCGTTTTCAATTAATGTACCCGTTAACAGTTTCCAGGTGCCGGTGATGCCGGGAGTTGGTGTGTTTGCTGCTGCCTGTTCATTTTTTGCAGGTTGCTGACAGGAAATGAAAATAAAAATTGCCAGTAGCGAAAAGAGGAATGTTGATTTCATGCAATGCGTGTTGGTGTTATAAAAAACTAAACTAAATCAATGCCTGCAAAACAGCAAAAGATTCTGCTGACGCAGCTAACCAGTTTGTCTTGTTCTGAAAGAGCCTGACAGAGTTTGAGATAAAATCAGGATGAATGATGAACGGTTCAGGTCGTTTACAACGCCCCGACCCGTTACCAACTGCCACCACCACCGCCGCCAAAGCCTCCACCGCTAAATCCACCTCCACCAAAACTACCACCACTGCTGCTACTGCTTTTGGGCGAACTGTAAAATGCATCACTCATCTGGTTGAGTGAATTATTAAGACTGCTCATGAACAGCGCCGTATTATAACCATGATAACTGCCCACATACCAGGTTGGCGGAGGAATATCTAATCCTTCCAATTTATCTTTCCATGTATCGGCAATGCCGAATACAATGGCAAAGGGCAATATTTTGTCGAAATAATTTTCATCCTGTTTTAAAAATTCTTTCAGCCGGTCTTTCTCTACTGATTTTAAAAACTCTTTAAAGCCCTGCAGTTTTTGTAACAGCTCTGTTCCCTTCTCTGTTTTCTTACGCATAAACCAGCCAAACAATACAATGATAATTCCGGTAGAGAGGAATGCAATACCTGTCCAGGTATAACCTTCAATCTTTCCTATCAACGTGAAAATGCCCAGCAACAAAAACACCACGCCGATGATGATGGAGAAAGCTACTCTTGCTCCCGAACCTGTTACATAATATTTATCCCGTACTACTTTGGACTGTACCTGGGAAGTAGCGCTGTTCATTGATTTGTACAATACATTTTTCAAACTGCTTAGTTCTACTTCATTGCCACTTTCAAATATGCCGTTGAATAAGGTTTGTTCAAATGCTTCTGCACTGGCAGGCAGATCTTTCAGTTTGATGAACGTGTATTCTTTTTTCTTTATTAAACCCAGCAGCGAATCTTTTTCTGTTTCTTTTACCTGCAGATAAACACCAGCTCCCCAGTAAGGAATGAGTGCGGTAATATCTCTCCGGTCGAGACGGTCATCAATAATATAACCGCAAACACTGGGGCTAACTCCCACGGGCGGATAAAATTCTGTTTGTATCGTGGGCTTTTCATCTTTACCCCAGCGGCGCCAGGCCAGTAACATGGTAAAGAAAGCAATTACCGGCAAAGCCATCCATTTAATACCATACATGCTGTAATCCTGCTGTACTAAAAAGTCTTTTGGCAACACAATACCAACGGTAACCCCTTCCTGTGCGTTGAGTGGGAGGGTGGTGCGACCGGCGAATATTTTATTACCGCTCCATAAAGATTGTGTATTGTTATCTCTTGAACCGGTTGGACCCGTTGCTACAAAATAATCTGGTGTGTTGGGTAAAGCATCGTATAAGGAGATGCTGAACTGAACCGAATCAACAGTGGTTTGCCATTTATCGCCTATGATATTGAAGTATAATTCTGAATGATCTTTAAAAAAGTTGATGGCATTGAGCATGCGGTAATGAATCACATACTGCTGGTCGCCATCTACCGTGCTGTTAGCTGAACCGATTTTGATAACTTTAGAATCGCCTTCATTGTAAACTTTATAATTCCATCCATCTACTTTAATATCTTCAATGAGCACATGCGCATAGCCGCCTGATTCCAATTGCCGGTTGGCCTTTTCTGTTCCGGCGGGTAATTGTTGTAATGGATATTTATAGGGAATGAAACGAAAGATGCCATGCCGTGGTTCGGTAAAATGAACGTTGATGGTTTCGGTTATATCCAGCGAAGCATCTTTGTTTACCATCACGGCAACATTGTATTGCTGAATAGTAAAATATTCCTGCGCCTGTATCAACTGAGTGATACAAACCATTATTAAAATCAGGAAGAACTTTTTTTTCACTTTGGAAGATTAATGTTTCTATAAACAGGTTCAGTAATAGCAGTTATTCCTTTGTACTTTTTTGCCTGCCCAAAAAAGTACCAAAAAAGGGCACCGGAAATCGATATACAGCCCGATTTCCGGGGTAGCTATGTTCAGCTTTTGTTCGCTGGTAGCATCGGTTTTAGTAATACTATTGCTGACATAGCGAATGAAAGCGTATTAAAATTTTACTTCTACGTTTTTGGCTTCGGCTTTGTCTTCCAGTTCAAAAAATTCACGGGGTTTAAAACCGGTCATGTTGGCGATGAGTACACCGGGGAATTGTTGTATGCCGGTATTATAATCTCTAACCGTGGCATTGTAATAGCGGCGGGCATTACTCAAATCACCTTCAATACTCTGCAATGTTGCCTGCAATTGCAAAAAGTTTTCGTTGGCTTTTAAGTTAGGATAGTTTTCTGCAATCGCTAATAAACCACGCAGTGCACCGGTTAAATTTTGATTGGCCTGTGCGGCGGCTGCCACATCACCAGAGGGAACAGCTACTGCGGCATTACGGGCCTGCACTACTTTTTCTAATGTTTGACTTTCGTGGGCGGCATAACCTTTTACGGTGTTCACCAGGTTGGGAATTAAATCAAAACGTTTTTTGAGAAACACACTGATATCGCTCCAGCTGTTGTCAATTTTAATTTTTGCTTTTACAAAACCGTTGTACATACCAATGAGCCAGAGTACCAGCAGTACGATAACGCCAAGGACAATCCAGAGTGCCATAATATATTATTTACAGGTGAAAGAATAGGAGGCTTTTTTGCTGTCGCCTTACTGCTAATATAGTGAATTTGTTGATGGTTGCTGGTTGTTGGCTAGTATAACTACGGTTGCTGAGAAAAGTATTTTTAGAATAAAGAGGTTTGAGCTTCTTGTTTGGGATAAAATACTCCTATAATGACAAATGGATTGGGTGCTCTACGCATATGCCACTCTCCTGAGTTCCGCACTGGGACACCCGGCTTAAACAGCAAACCAATATAAGAGTTTTTGTTGTTCCTCATTGGGCAGGTGTAACCTGGATTCTTTTGTTTTTGAGAAGGGTCGGGTAATGGTTATCCGGTAAATTGTAT
>JACQDV010000069.1 GCA_016200915.1 Sphingobacteriales bacterium | reverse complement strand
TTTGCAACATAAAAAAGCAGGGGTAACTACCCCCGCTTTTGAAACAATAGATTTTTAACCTGTAGCCTTTAACTGTAAAGAGTTGCAGCATTTTTAAACCCGAGTTTAGTCGGACAACAATGATTAATTACGATAAATACGAAGCAGTCATTGGCCTGGAAGTACATGCACAGTTGCTCACACAAAGTAAATTGTTTTGTGGCGACAGTGCCGCTTTTGTAAACGAACCCAATACACATATCAGTCCTATTACAATGGCTCATCCGGGAACTTTGCCTAAACTGAATGATAAGGCAATTGAATATGCTATTAAATTGGGACTCGCCTGTAATTGTGAAATTGAAAAAGTAAACTACTTCGCCCGAAAAAATTATTTCTATCCTGATTTGCCTAAAGGTTACCAGGTGTCGCAACATACCACTCCTATTTGTAAGGGTGGATATGTAACTATCAAAACAGAAGACGGCGAAAAGAAAGTGCAGTTGAACCGTATTCATATCGAAGAAGATGCCGGTAAAAGTATTCACGACCAGGATGAACATTATACTTATGTTGATTTAAACCGTGCCGGTGTTCCATTATGTGAAATTGTAACCGAACCTGATTTATGCAGTGGTGATGAAGCCTATGCTTATTTAACGGAGTTGAGAAGATTAGTTCGCTGGATTGAAGTGTGTGATGGAAATATGGAAGAAGGCAGTATGCGTTGCGATGCGAATGTTTCTATACGATTGAAAGGCGAAACAAAGCTGGGTACTAAAGTAGAAGTGAAGAATTTGAATTCCATCCGCAATGTAAAAAGAGCGATTGATCATGAAATAAAACGGATGATTGAAGAAGTGGAAAATGGCGGAACGATCATACAACAAACAAGAAGTTTTGATGCTAACAACGGAACTACTTTTGCTTTGCGTACCAAAGAAGAAGCAAACGACTACCGTTATTTTGCTGACCCTGATTTAACCCCCTTTCATATCAGCGATGAATGGCTGAAACAAATTCAGTCAACGATACCAGAATTATACGAATCAAAAGTAAAACGATATATAGTTGAATTGCAGTTGACGGAATATGATGCAAAGGTGATTGCTGATGAAAGAGAAACAGCAGATTATTTTGAAAAATTAATTAGTGCCCTTCCTCCCTCTCCTCCAGGAGAGGGGCCGGGGGTGAGGTATAAAGCAGCTGCTAACTGGATGATTGGCCCCATAAAATCTTATCTCAACGAAAATAATATCAGCATAACTAAATTGAGTTTAACACCTTCTTCATTAGCGGAAATCATTGCCTTGATTGATGAAGGAAAAATCAATTTCTCTGTGGCTTCTTCCAAATTATTCCCGGCATTGATAAAACAACCCAATGTAACTGCAGCTGCATTGGCCACTCAACTCAACTTATTACAAACTTCCGACAGCGGTGAAGTAGCCAGTTGGGTAGAAGAAGTATTAAACAAAATGCCCGATAAAGTAGCGGAATACCGCAAAGGAAAAAAAGGATTGATTGGTTTATTTGTGGGAGAAGTAAAAAAACTTTCCAAAGGCAAAGCCGATCCCAAACTCACCAATGATTTATTACTCGAAAAATTAAACGCATAATAATTATGAAATTGAAACTTGTTGCATGGTCAGCAATAGTGCTAATCCTGGCAGCCTGTAATAACGGAGGTAAAAAGAAATTTGAAATTGATGCTGTTATTGCCGGTGCACCCGCATCCGTAAAAGTTTACCTGGAAGAAGTACCTGCCAGCAGAAATGTTCCGCCACAAATATTGGATACGGTAATAATGAAAGATGGCAAATTTGCTTTGCGTTCAACGGCAGGAGAAGAAGCAATGTATCGGGTTCGCCTCGGTGATGATCAGTATGCGCCAATGATGTTTTTGCTGAACGATGAAGCTAAAGTAGAAGTAAAAGCAGACTGGAAAACTTTGACTGATGCAACGAGTACAAAAGTTGGTTATACAACATCCACGCCTGTTAATCAGCGGCTATCAGTTTTTTTTGATTCCATTACAGCTTTTTCTAAAAAGCAATATGAACTCAACGCAAAGGGAAATGAGATTAAGCAATCTGCTGATCCGGCAAAAGATAGTTTATTAGCACTTATTTCAACCGAAATGAAACGGGTAGGAGCTGAATACAATACTTATCTTATCAATATTGCCAGAACAGATAAAAGCCCGGTTATTTCATTATATGCGTTAGGTTACTGGAGCTCTAATAATAAACCGGAAGAGATCGAAAAAGAATTCAATACACTATTGACACGTTTCCCTGAACACAAAGGAGTAAAACAGGGATACGATGATTTTAAACGTCAGTATGCCGCATATCAGCAGCAAAAAGAAATAGATAAAAACAAACCCGGCATTGGTAAGCTGGCGCCGGATATTACCATGCCGGATGTAAATGGCAAAAGTTTTTCACTCAGCAGTTTAAAAGGTAAATATGTACTGGTTGATTTTTGGGCAAGCTGGTGTGGTCCCTGCCGTGCAGAAAACCCTAATGTAGTAGCAGTTTACAATAAGTTTAAGGATAGAAACTTTACCATTCTTGGTGTATCACTGGATCAGGATAAAGACAAATGGAAGAAAGCAATTGCTGATGACAGGTTAACCTGGACTCATATCAGTGAC
Source organism: Sphingobacteriales bacterium (assembly GCA_016200915.1). Taxonomy (GTDB): domain Bacteria; phylum Bacteroidota; class Bacteroidia; order Chitinophagales; family Chitinophagaceae; genus AWTP1-9. The sequence continues at coordinate 6,527 of JACQDV010000069.1, read as the reverse complement.
TTAAAATATTGGGAAAGCGCTGCTGTTCCATTATATGGCTTTGAGGGCATTCCTTATAATGTATTGGTTGATCCTAACGGTACAATCATAGCAACAGGATTGAGAGGAGCTGAGCTGGAAGCAAAACTGCAGGAAGTAATAAAATAATTATTGTTTTTCTTTCTTTGATAAAAATAGTAACAGCAACACCGGTAGTAATACAAGATTGGTGATCATTGCTACGATCAATGTAAGCGATGTAAGCCAGCCTAAAGCCTGCGTTCCTCCAAAATTGCTGAAACAGAAAATTATAAAACCAGCTATCAATACAAGCGAAGTATAAATAATACTGATGCCGGTATGACGAATGGTTTGTTGTATGGTTGCTGTGATTGAATTATTCTGATGCGGCAACTCTTGTTTATAGTTCACTAAAAACCGGATGGTAACATCAATAGCAATACCTAATGCTACACTAAATACTAAAACGGTACTGGGCTTTAGCGGAATGCCCACCCAACCCATTACACCGGCAGTGATTACTAACGGAATTATGTTTGGAATTAAAGAACACAATAAAATTTTTACTGAACGGAAAAGATACAGCATACAAAAAGCAATCAATACGAATGCCCAGATGATGCTGTCTTTTAAACCATTGATGATATAGCGGCTTCCTTCTAAAAAAGTTACACTGGTACCAGTGAGCTGAACATTATATTTAGAAGAATCAAATAGTTGATTGGCTTTTCCCTGTATATCCTGTAATATTAATGGAAGCCTTGCAGATCCAACATCTTCCATGCTCACACTAATGCGGGCCATTTGCTTGCTGCTGTCCATGAATGTATTCACCAGTTTACTGAACGAGTTGGCTTTACTTGTTGAATCACCTTTTATTTGCAAATAAGGAGCAAGAAAAGCTAAATCAAAATTGTCGGGCATGGCATACATGCTTGAATCATCATAATAACCTTGCCGGGCAAATTTTAATCCTTCATCTACTGAAAGTGGTTTGGCCATTTCCGGCTTGGAGGCAATGTATTGTGCCAGCGAATCGATCTTTAATAAGTTGGTTAAGTTTCTTGATACACCGTATTTCTTTTTGGTATCCACTACAATCTCCAGCGGCATTACACCATGAAAATGTTTTTCAAAAAATTTCAGATCAGTATATAGTTTATCATTCTTTGGCAGATCATCTACAATATATCCAACAGATTTTAATTTGAATATTCCCACCACAGCAAAGATCAATATAGCAGCAGTGAGTGCATATACGGTTTTACGATGATCAAAAACCCATTTTTCAATTTGTATGAGTGTTTTATTCAGCCATGGATTGTCAAGGTATTTTACATGACGTGGTTTGGGCATTGGTAAATAACTGAGTGAAGCAGGCAATAACATAAATGATACAAAGAACAATAACATGATGTTGATACCAGCTACTACACCAAACTCCTTTAGCACGGCACTTTTGGTTAAAGCAAATACTGCAAAACCAATAGCAGCAGTAATGTTACAGAATAAAGTAACCACACCCATGCGACTCACCATATTGATGAGCGAAGCTTCTTTATTACTGCTTGCCCTGTATTCAGTATGATATTTATTGAGAAAGTAAATACAGTTAGGAATACCGATCACCACAATCAATGGTGGAATTAATGCATTTAATAAAGTGATTTTATATCCAAACAAATGCATGGTGCCCAAGCTCCATAATACACCAATGATCACTACAGCAATAGATAAGAAAGTGGCACTAACAGAACGGAAGAATATCAATAATATTAAAGCTGATAATATTACAGAGCCTAACAAAAATAATTTCATTTCATCCGCAATACGGGTGCTGATGGTAGTACGAACCATAGGCAAACCACTAATAGCAAGCTGAATATTATTTTGCTTTTCAAATTTTGAAGTAGCATTTAATATACCGGCAACCACTGCGTTTCGTTTAGGGGAGTTCAGAACATCTTTATTAATACTAACTGCCATCAAATAAACTTTCGACGCAGGATTATAAAGAAGGCCTTTATAAAAAAGCTGACTTTCAAATACAGCTCTTGCACTGTCTAACTCAGCTTGTGATTGATAATTGTTTTTAAAAATCGTGACAGCTTTTAATTTTTCTGTAACACTGTCTTTTACTAATGAAACAGTTTCAGGTATTGATAAGATGCCATTTACACCATTTGTTTTTTTTATTTCTTTACCAAGATCAATATAGCTGTTGAAAAGAGAAAGATTAAAAAATTGATCGCTGTTAAAGCCTATCACCATCGTGTTACCATCATCTCCAAACTTTTGACGGAATTCCTGGTATTCTTTGTACTTAAGATTATCAGTAGGAATAGCCCTTGCAAATTCATAACTCATTTTTACCTGGCTGGCAAAATATCCCATCACAACAGTTGAGAGAAAGAGAAAGATCAGAACGGGTAAACGGTTTTTTAAAACAAAACGGGCCAGGTTTGTCCACATAAAAAATTGGCTTTGTAGTAAGCCGCAAAGAAACTAAAACAACAGGGGCCTGCAAAATAAAAGTACATGGTTAAACATAAGCATTTGTTAAGGCTTTATGCGATATTTAAGTCTTATTTTTGGTTTATGTCGTTTGCCCGAAAATTGTTTTTGTTCCTTTTAATAGTGCCGCTAACCCTGAAGGCACAATTACCTCCCATAGGTGAGTGGCGTATGCACCTTGATTATTTTGCCGGTAAGGCCATTACGCAAAGTGATAAAACGATTTATTGTGCTTCTCCGGTAAGTTTTTTCAGCATTGATAAAACAGACAATGTAATTATACGTTACGATAAAGTTTCAGGGTTACATGATATTGGTATAAATACATTAAGTTATGATGCATCCGATGATAAACTGCTGGTGGCGTATGCAAACAGTAATATTGATGTATTATATAAAACAGATGTGTACAATATTCCTGATATCAAACGAAAAGATATTAATGGTGATAAAAACATTTATAATATTTTCTTCCGCAATAACAAAGCATTTCTCTCTACAGGTTTGGGTGTTATTGTAGCCGATCTGGAAAAATATGAAATAAAAGAAACCTGGTTGATTGGTGAAGGTGGTAACAATGTAAAGGTGAATGGATTTACGGCTGATAATAATTTGTATTATGCTGCTACCGAAGAGGGATTAAAAACAGCATTACAATCATCTTCCAATCTTACGGATTACAGAAACTGGACAGTAGTTAGCGGAACAGCTAATTTAAGCAGTGGCGCCTGTAAAGATGTAGTGAATGTAAATGGAAAGATCATATTGCTTAAGAATGATTCGTTGCTGGTAAATAATAATGGCAACTGGAATTTATTTTATGATGATGATTTTGAAATGATCAATCTTACTGTAAACAATGATAAACTGGTAGTAACAGAAAAGAAAGGAGATTATAATGATACAAGGATTATTGTGGTAAACGCAAATGGTATAATTGAAAGAACGGTTGACAGAGGTGATGGTTTTTCTCATCCCCTGCAAGCGGTGGCAGATGGAAATAATATCTGGGCAACTGATTTATACATTGCTTTACAACATAAAGATGGTAACAGTGCTACTGAAACAATAATTCCTAACTCACCTTATGGTTCTTTAGACGGTGATATGATTGCAGCTGATGGAGCCATGTGGGTTTGTGGTGGTTCGGTAGATGATGCGTGGAATTATCAGTATAACCGCACCGGTCTTTTCCGGTTTAAAGAAGATGTGTGGACGCCAATTAATCAAAATATTCCTGCCTTTCAATGGATGGATACCGTATATGATATTATTAATGTGGCAATAGATCCGAGAGATGAAACGATATATGCCGGTTCATACGGAAGAGGCTTGGCAGAAATACACACTGATAAAAGCTTTAAAGTATATAAACAGAATTCGGCAATCGGTCCTACCGTTGGTGATCCTTTGGCTTATCGCATCAGCGGATTACGGTTTGATGCAGACAATAATTTATGGATCAGCAATTTTGGATCAACACAAAACTTAGTGGTTAAAAAAGCTGATGGAACATGGAGAGCATTTACTACACCTTTTTTAATTAATGAAAATGCAGTAGCAGATATTGTGATTGATGATGTAAATCAGAAATGGATCGTATCACCAAAAGGAAATGGATTGCTTTGTTATAACCATGGTGCCAGCATTGATAATACAAATGATGACCAGTGGAGAAGATATCTCTTTGGAAAAGGAAATGGTAACCTGCCCAGCAACCAGGTTAATTGTATTGCAAAAGATAAAGACGGTTTTATTTGGGTGGGAACCGATAAAGGAATTGCTGTTATTCAATGTACGCAAGATGTATTTAGTGGAAGCGGTTGTGAAGCGTTGCTTCCAATAGTACAACAGGACCGCTTTGCCGGTTATTTATTCGGTAATGAAGATGTAAGAACGATTGCAGTGGATGGCGCCAACCGCAAATGGGTTGGAACAAGAAATGGTGTTTGGTTAATCAGTGACGATGGAGAAAAAGTTATTTATCGCTTTACCGAAGATAATAGCCCATTGTTGAGTAATGAAATAAAAAGAGTTGCTATTGACCCGAAGACAGGTGAAGTATTTATTACTACGTTTAATGGTTTGTGTTCTTTCAGAAGTACTGCCACCGAAGGAAGCGATGTAAATGAAGATGTATTGGTATTTCCAAATCCTGTTCCGCCAAATTATAGCGGTACTATTGCTATAAAAGGATTAGTGAATAATGCAATAGTAAAAATTACTGAGATGGATGGAAGATTAGTGTATCAGACGAGAGCATTAGGCGGACAAGCCATCTGGAATGGTAAAGATTACAAAGGAAGAAAAATTTCCACCGGTGTTTACCTGGTGCTGGTGGCTGACGAAACCAATACAGAAAAGACGGTCGCTAAAATTGTATTCATCCGTTAAGCAAAACTGTGAGCCAGTTACATACAACCAAAGCAATTATTCTCCGCACTGTTAAATACGGTGAAACCAGTTTGGTGGTTTCTGCTTATACTGAACTGTTCGGCATTCAGTCTTACCTGGTGAATGGTGTACGAACTTCTTCAAAGAAAGGAGCAGGTAAAGCTAATTTGTTTCAGCCGGGTTCTATTTTGGAGTTAATTGTATATCATAATGAATTAAAGAACCTGCAACGAATAAAAGAATTTAAATGGAGTTATCTCTATCAGCATGTGTTGAGTGATGTAATTAAAAATTCTATTGTACTGTTTATGGTAGAACTGATACAGAAATGTATTAAACAACCGGAGACCAATGCTGATTTATTCAACTTTATTGAAGAGTCGCTGATACAGGTGGATAAAAGTAACCAGCAGGTAACAGCAAACTTCCCATTATACTTTGCCATTCATTTAGCAGCTTTCTTTGGTTTTCAATTGCAGGATAATTATTCCAGCGTTAATAATGTTTTCGATTTACAGGAAGGTTTTTTTGTATCCGAAAAACCTATTCATCCTTATTTTATTGAAGGAAGACTAAGTGAAGTAATGGGTGAATTATTAAAAGTAATGCAGCCTGCTGAACTGGAACAATTGCTGCTCAATTATGAAATAAGAAGAAGTTTGCTCAACAACCTTCAATTATTCTATGCATTGCATATACAGGAGTTTGGTCAGTTGAAATCATTACTCGTATTGCAAGAGGTGCTCAGTTAACCGGCAGACTCCCGCCTGTGGCGGGAGTCAGATAGATAGGGTTGGCTGTTTGAATTCTGCAATGGCAGATTTCTCATATCCCACGATTATTACTTAAATTTGGATTAGTATGAAAGTTGTTACAAGAATACCGGATGTGCCAGTAACTGCACTGGATGTATTTAAGCTTTTGCCCAAAGGTACAAGGGCAGAAGTAATCAATAATATATTGTATATGTCACCATCGCCATTATTCAATCATCAAAAACTTATTACCGAATTAATGCTTCCGTTGGGTAACCATGTACAACAGAAAAAATTAGGGTACCTGCTTGCATCTCCTTTTGATGTTTACCTGGAAGAGCATGTTTCCGCCGTGCAGCCCGACCTGCTTTTTATAGCTAAAAAAAATAAAGGCATTATTAAGAATGATGGATATGCACATGGGGCGCCAGATTTAATTGTAGAAATACTCTCTCAAAATATAGAAAGAGACAGGAAGCTGAAAAAAGAACTTTATGAAAAAGCAGGGGTAAAAGAATATTTTATTGTTGACCCCCAAACAAAAATGGTGGAAGCATTTGTGTTAAAAGGGAAAAAATATCAGCAGGAATACCGGAAGAAAAAATTCTTTAGCTCCGCATTACTCAAACTGGAATTTAATTTTTAACATAACACAAACGGATCGGGACGCTACAGTAACCTTTTTGAGTTACTTAAGTCATTCGCCAATAAAACCACTCCGGGCTTTTTCCTGAGTTCCGCACTGGGACACCCGGCTTAAACAGCAAACCAATATAAGAGTTTTTGTTGTTCCTCATTGGGCAGGTGTAACCTGGATTCTTTTGTTTTTGAGAAGGGTCGGGTAATGGTTATCCGGTAAATTGT
>JACQDV010000068.1 GCA_016200915.1 Sphingobacteriales bacterium | reverse complement strand
GAAATTCTACAGATTTTGAGCATCTCCATTTTTGAAAAAATGCCCATAAATCAACTGTTTCAGCAAACTCAATTACAATATTTCAAAGAACAAAATCATAACCAATTGAATATGTTTGACTAATAACGCAACGCTAATGACTTTCCTTAATAAAAAATTCTGTTTCTTTAAATGTATCCTTAGTGTCAGTGTCAAAACCTAATATAAAACAGCCATTAACTGAAATCCCGTAAGATTGAATTTTTTCTATCGCTTTTAAATAGTTGTCAAACTGTTTATGTTTCCAGTTTGCCTTGTCCAAACCCAAAAGCCCCTCAGAGTTGCTTGTTTCAAAACCAATTAATATTTGAGCACAATTTGACTTTGCCAATAATTCTAAAAGTGCATCATCGTAAGCAACTGAAATGTCTGTTTCAGTAAACCATTTCATTTTATATTCGCTAAACAATTTTAATAAATCCTTAGACCAAACTTTATCGACAAAAGTGTTATCGTCAGCAAGTTCAATAAAAGGTTTATTCCAAAGTTCAAATATTTTATTAAGCTCTTTTTCAATTAGCTCAATTGATTTCTTTTTGTATGAACTGATAGTTCTTGAAGCCGCACAAAAGCTGCAATGTAATGGACAACCCCGGGTAGTTTGAATTGTCAAGCGATTGTATTTTGAAATATCAAGCAACTCATACTTTGGAATTTTAGATGCATTAAAATGAAATGCAAAATTGTGGTTTGTAATAGAGCTGTATAAAGGTTTGAGCTGCTTGTTTTCAAAGTCCCGAAGTAATTTTTCCCAAATTATTTCACCCTCTCCCTGAATTAAGCAGTCTGCAAACTCCATCCCTTCTTCTGGTAATGCAGAAACATGAAGCCCGCCAATTATTGTTGTAAACCCCAGTTTCCTGAATTTATTAGATAATAAATAGGTTTCATTAATTCTTGCGGTAAGAGAAGAAAATGCAATAATATCAGGCCTCAAATTTATTATTTTCTCTATGTCGCTTTCAGTATAATCGTCCAATTCAATATACACGACTTCCCAGTTTTCAGGTGTATGGGATGCAATTGTTAAAAGTCCTAAACTTGGTAAACTTGCAATAACTCTGCTTCTATCAACAAATCCAGGAAGTGTTAAGCCAAGGTTGAGAAGTTTCTTGTTGTAAACTCTCACTCCACTCATTGAAATAAGTACAACTTGATACTCTTTCATGGTCAAATTAGTAATAGCTGCCATTTTGCAGGTACTGTCGTATTACGCCCATCATTATTACTTTACTCTTAATCTTAATCAGCTTTGCGTTCCAAAAAGGTATTGGTGAGAACGCTGGGGATACGCAGAGGCAGCAAAGAAAACATAATAGTTTTTTTAACAGCTAATGAATACAAAATTATTCTCACACATCAAATATCTTTTTCAAACATAACCACAATTTTCCTTTCTGCTGTTTATCTGCTTCTAAAGTTTCAAAATCGTTGCTGGTGAGATAAGTGATATTGCCATGTTGCTGTACCTGGTAATGCGGGAAGTCGATGGGTAAATTCATCTCTCTTGCTTCAATACCAAATAACAAAACTGTTTTTATTGAAAGTTGCTGAATGACATCAGTAACCGTTACTGCCAAATTAATTTTATTGATGAGGCCAACATCACCCATGTTGAGCTTGCAGGCATTTAAAATGTTTAATAACAGGTTGAATGCATTTTCGTTAAGAAAGGGAGCTTGTTCATCATTGACTAATATCAAAATTCCCTTTTTGTTTTCACCAAGATATTTTAATGCAGGTGTAGATGAAGGTGTTGCTGGTTTTGCCATTTGTACATCATCTAACTGAACTAATGAATTTTTATATAGTTCGGTAAGCAATACAGGAGACATTTCGATATCATTAAAACCCATCTTGTTTCAAAAATTATAAGCAAGGCTACGGCTTTTTTTTCGTTTCTTTGCGGAGATTTTAAACAGATTTTATGATAGCTACATCAGCAATAAAAATTACAAAAGCTGAGCATAGTAAGTTGAAGCAAATTGATTTCGATAATTTGCCGTTTGGTAAATATTTTACTGATCATATGCTGGAAGCAGATTATGAAAATGGTGAATGGAGAAATGTTGAGATCAAACCATATCAGCCATTGTTAATTGCTCCTTCTAATGCTGCCTTACACTACGGCCAGGCAATTTTTGAAGGCATTAAGGCTTATAAAGACGACCAGGATAATGCGTATATTTTTCGTCCTTACGATAATTTCAAACGCTTTAATATTTCGGCAGAAAGGATGCAAATGCCCACCGTTCCTGAAGAGATTTTTATTGAAGGTATGCGCAAACTGATTGAAATGGATAAGAACTGGATTCCGTCAAAACCCAATTACTCATTATATATCCGCCCTTTTATGTATGCCAGTGATGAAGTGATAGGCGTGAAAGCATCCGATACTTACAAGTTCATCATCATATTAAGTCCAACAGGTCCATATTATGCAGCTCCAATGAAAATTTGGGTAGAAGAAAAATATGTTCGTGCAGCTGAAGGTGGTGTGGGTTACGCAAAAGCTGCAGGTAACTATGGTGGGGCAATGTATGTAACAGCCCAGGCTAAGAAAAACGGTTATGACCAGGTATTGTGGATGGATGCTAAAGAACATAAATATGTGCAGGAGTGTGGGGTAATGAATGTATTCTTAATAGCAGGAAGCAAAGTATTAACACCAGATTTAACTGCCGGAACAATATTAGCCGGTGTAACAAGAGATACCGTAATTACTGTGTTGAAAGAAATGGGCTTTACTGTAGAAGAAAGACCGGTGAGCATAGATGAAATAATTGCTGCTTATAAGGCAGGTACTTTAAAAGAAGTATTTGGTACGGGTACTGCTGCCACAGTTGCTACTATTAAAGAGATGCAGTATAAAGATTTTAATATGCAGTTTGATTTGAGTAACCTCGCTACAACTGCTGAAGTAAAAAAGAGAGTAGATGCTATTCGTTATGGCCATGCTGCAGATACACATGGCTGGATGTTTAAAGTTTAATTTTTCATTGAAAGATGATGGCAATAAATAAGGCCCCGACAATTTGTGAGGGCCTTGTGTTTTTTCACACGAATGAATTTTGAAAGCGGTATTCAGTATTACTGTTTAGTAACGGTAATATCTGTATAATTAGTTGTACCATTATTATCTGTTGCTGTAGCTCTCAGTTTAACCTGAGTTCCGGCTTTAATAGTGGTAAGACAACTTGAATTAGTATCCCAGGTGTACGTATAAGGTGAAGTAGCATCGTTACCAAAAAGGCAATTGGATGTGCCAACTGTAATCATAAGGCTGGTGTTTTTAATTCCTACAGGTGAGCTGGCAGAAACTTGTACAGTAATGGTGCCTGTTACAGTGCTACCGTTAGTTGGTGAAGTAAAACTCACTACCGGTACTGTTGAACCGCCGGTACCACCCCCTTTACGCATAGCGATTTCGGTTTGTGTCGTGGTCGGATTTAGGGTATCTTTTTTACACCCTGCAAATAAAAGAGTTATAAGTACAATGGTAAGCAAATGCAGATTGAATCGTTTCATGCGTTAAATTTATTATAGGTTTTAGTTGATTTTAAATTAGGGCAAAGGCAACCATAATCGTGCCATAAAGGTTCAATACCTTATACAATCATATTAATGTCTGAAAAGGATACCAGGTTGATTTCGAAAAGGCTAAAAAGAGTAGATGCTTAACATGTTTACCAAAGAATGTTTGAAAGATAAGAGAAGAATAGTTGTCGATCTTGTCAGGAGGATTGGGATTTTATCTCAGATTTTAAGGTGCATAAAGGAAATGAATATTTTTTTAAGAATGAAATCTTTAATGACATTTTTTTTAAAATGATATGTCTAACGGATTAAAGTAACGGAACCGTTTAGTTGAAACAATGCACCATCTCCACAGATTACTTCAACGGTATAGGGATATACTCCGGTTGGTAAATCAATTCCATTAAATTGACCATTCCAGCCATCATTACGTGAGTTAGCGGGAACATTACTTTTATCAAAGATTATCTTACCCCAACGATCAAATACACGGAATCTTTTTACAGTTTGCACTCCATTGCCAATCACATAAAACCAGTCATTTATTCCATCATTATTGGGAGTAAAAGTATTGGGCAGATAGATTTTTCCGCCGGTACATAACACCGTTACCTTTATGTCATCTGTTGTTGTACACCCAATACTGTTTTTTACTTCAGCAGAATAAATTGAATTTACAATTGGTTTAGCAACAGGGTTGGTACAGGTATAGCAACTCAGGGTGCCGGGAGGTGATGCTGCCCATTGCCAGGTGATAATATCATTGCTGGAAACTGGGTTTAGTTGCAGTGTATTTCCTCCAATAATGGTTGTGTCTTTACCTAAATCAACAACGGGGTAATTATAAACATTTACCTGAACAAAAGCGGTATCAGTAAAACATCCATTCTTATCGGTACCCACTACTGTGTAATTAGTTGAAACTTGCGGGTTGGCTAATGGGTTACTAATTGTGGGGTTGCTTATCCCGGTTACGGGCGACCAGGTATAATAATCCGCTCCATTAGCTATTAGTTGTATCGTCTTCCCTACGCAGATATTGGTATCAGCAGATGTTGTTATGGTAAAGGGTTTTTGTACAGCAATATTAATTGAATCAATAGACGAACAGCCTTGTAAAGAAGAGCCCGTAACGATATATTGAATATTATCAGTGGGCGTAGTAACAGGGTTTTGGCAATTGGTACAGCTTAAGTATGTTGAGGGATACCAATTATAATTATTTGCACCAGATGGCTGCAACATTAAATTACTGCCAAGGCACACTACAGTATCCGGGCCAGCATCAACAGTAGGGGTTTGGTTTACAATAATGGTGGTGGTTGCAGTATCTGTACAACCAGAGCTGTTGATAGCGGTTAATAGTACAGGATAACTGCCGGCTGTGGGAAAATTTAAAGTACCTGTATTTTGCTGATTGATTACTGTATTATTTATATCCCATTTCCAGGAAATTGAAGATGTATCTGGCTGACTGTTCCCACCTAATTGTACGGTGGCCGGACTACAATAAACTGTATTGCCTGAAATGTTTATTTGTGGTGATTTGACTACTTTAATAATTGCTGACTTGGTCATTGTATTAGTACAGCCATTGGCTGTACGTATTGTGAGTGCTACATTGTAAATTCCCGGAACTGAGTAGTTATGGAGAGGATTTTTTAAAGGAGAAAGAGCAGAACCATCTCCAAAATCCCAGGTATAATTGCTAACAGGGTCTGCAGTAAATGAAGAATCTTTGAACTGAACATTTCCGGCATCACATAACAGATTTTTATCAAAACTAAAATCTGCTTTTGCTCCGAATATCTTAATCGTGTCGGTGCCAAAAACCGGGGTTAAGCATCCCTGGGCATCCTGCATTGTTACTTTTGGTAAATAATAGCCGGGGTAACCATATTGATATTGCTGAACAGAATCGGTGGTAAATAAAGTTGTACCATCACCATAATCCCAGAAATATTTTACAGGATTGGTTGAGCTTATTTTGAAATTAATATTTTGCGGATAGCATCCGGATAAGGGTGAATAAGTAAGTACACCCTTCGTGTTGCTTAATACAGTAATTGTCTTTTTAATACTATCTATACATCCTCCGGGACTTGTAACATATAACGTTACAATGTACACATTAGGAATACTGTATGAGTATTTGGGGTTAATGGCGGTTGAAGTATTTCCATCACCAAAATTCCAGAAAACCGATTTGTAAAAAGTAGAAGTATTGGTAAACTGCACTTGTAAAGGCGGGCAAATAGTAAACGAATCGCTTACATTGAACGAAGCTTTAGGAAGATCAACTGTTATAAAATTTGATTTTACCATCGAGTCAATACAACCTATGCTTTCAGTTCCAATCAATTTTACAGTATATGATCCCGTACTCGTGTAACTATGTGAAGGATTTTGTGCAATCGAGGTACTGCCGTCTCCAAAATCCCAGGTATAAGATAAATTGTTGCCTATTGAAGTATTATTGAATTGTACACTCCCGCCAGGACAGCTAAGACTATCAACGGCAGTGAAGTTGATAGCAGACTTAATTATTGTAATTGTTGCCGGCGAACTCAGGCTATCACTGCATCCAAATGCATCTGTCACTTTTAATTTTGTATTGTAAGAACCCGCTTGCAGATACTTATATAAAACAGTTGGATTATTATTAATTACAGTATTTCCATCGCCAAAACTCCATAAAGAAGAGTTGATACTATTAGTTCCATCAGTGGTACTGGTATTGGTAAATATAACATTCTGGTTCGTACATTGTGAGGCAGGAGCAAAATTATAAGATGCGTTAGGGCCATATGCTTGAATGGTCTTTGGAACGGTACTGTCTTTACATCCATTGATATCTGTCACCACTAATTTTACCCATTGGGAACCAGTAGTATTAAAGGCATGAGAAACGCCTGTTCCGCCTGCTGTAAACCCGTCACTAAATGACCAGCTATAAGAAGTAATATTTGCAGGGTTGCCAATAACAGAATTGAATACAAATGGAATATTTTTACATTTAGCTGCCTGGTCATAAGTCAGGTTAACACTTTCTTTAATGGCTTTAACTGTTTTAGTAATACTGTTGCTGCATGCGCCATTGGTAACCGTTAATTTTACATTGTAGGTGCCTAATGCAAAAATGTGAGCTGGGTTTTGCAGATTTGACGTTCCCCCATCTCCAAAATCCCATGACCATGAAGCGGCGCCAATAGATTTGTCAGTAAAAGAAATATTTGTGCCGGCAGCACAATCATAGTTAACTGTAAATCGTGGAACAGGAGGTAATACCGTTATATAATTGATCTTTTTTATAGAATCAGCACAGCCATTATTGGAAACAGTTAAACCTATAGTAAAAGTTCCGCTGGTATCAAAAATATGTGAAGGGTTCTGTTGAGTGGAACTTGTGTTATCGCCAAAATTCCATAACCATTGATCAGGATTACCTGTGCTGGCATCATTAAATTGAACAGGGGTTCCTGCACAAGTACTTAAAGAATTTGCAGTGAAACCGGATGTTGGTTTATTGCCTGTACGTACAGCATTATTTATTACCAATGAATCAGTACATCCGCCGCTGGTGGTAATAAAAAGTTTCACTGTATATGTACCAGTTGTATTATAAAGGTGGGATGGATTTTGTATGTTGGAAACAGACCCATCACCAAAATCCCAAAACCAACTATTTACAAAACCGGATGTAGTAACGGTTGGTACAGGATTAATAGTGTAAGGAACACAACCATTAGCAGGTAAGCCGCTTATCTGGATAACAGGTTTGGCAATTTGAATAAAGTTTGCTTTTGTAGTGGTGCCCTTGCACCCAATGCTGTTTGTTACGGTAAGGGTTACCGTAAATTGTCCAAGTGTTGTATAAATATGTGAAGGGTTTTGTTGAGTAGAAGTGGTGCCATCGCCAAAATTCCACAACCATTGCGTTGCTCCGGGTGTTGCATCCTGGAAGTTTACGGTGAATGGTACGGAACAGGATGATGCTTGCAGAGCTGAGAATACAGGTACAGGTGGATTTATAACTGCTACTTGTTTAATGGCTGAATCCAGGCATGCCCCGTAATTGTTAACTAATTTAATGGTGTAAATACCGGCAGCGTTATAAATTTTTACCGGATTTTTATTAACGGATGTACTTCCATCACCAAAATACCAGGTTGAATTTGGCGGGTTTGGCAGGGATGTATTTTGTATAGTAAGTGTATCACCAAGGCAAATGGAATCTTTAATAATAAAACCTGATTGATAAACCCCCACACTGAGCGCATTATTTTTTGTAATAGTATCCACACAACCCTGATTACTGTTAACAATAAGCTGCACATTATATAATCCGGCTGTATTATAGGTGTGAGCGGGGTTTTGTGAAGACGAAGTTCCTCCGTCTCCAAAATTCCATTGATAGGTTAAAGTGCCCGGGCCTGAAGATAGATTTGTAAATGTGATATTTTCCGGTGGTTTGCAGTTAACAGGATTACTGGAACTAAAATCTGCTTTAACACCGGCTGTTGGTTTAACAAAGCCGGGCTTAACTAACAAATTAGAGCAGCCATTGCTATTGGTAACCTTAAGGGCAACATTATAATTGCCGGCGCTGGTGTAAATTTTAGATGGATTTTGCTGAGTTGAAGTCGTACCATCACCAAAATCCCATTCCCAACGTGTAATGGCAGAAGTGCTGGTGGAATTATCTGTAAACTGTACTCTTAGCGGAAAGCAGCCTGTTAATACAGAAGTGGAAGAAAAAGATACCTGGGGGGGATTAAATATTGTTATATAGTTTGTTTTTATAATTGAATCCTTTCCTAATCCATTTACCACTACTAATTTTACTGAATAAGTTCCGGGGGATAAATAAGTTGTAGAGGAATTTTGTTTGGTGGATGTTACCCCATTACCCAAATCCCATTTCCAGTTTGCAGGTGATCCTGTAGATTGATCGGTAAAATATACAACCAAAGGGGCACATCCCGCCAAAGTGGTAGCAGAAAAATTTGCTTTAGGTTGACAAAAGACCGAAAGGGTAACCAGTATATTAATGCAAAGGAAAAGGCTCCGCTTTTGTGATGGGTTAAGGTCGCAATAGTACAAGTATTTCCTCATCAGGGTATTTAACTTTAGCAATTGGTATTGAATTGTTTAGAATAACAAAAATTACACCACTTAACGACAGTTTAATTAATTTATTCTCCATTCATTAATATGATTCAGGAATCCTTACTGGTTTTAGATGCAAATTATAGCTGCGATGATGCTTTTTAACAAGTTTTCTGCTTCTTATAATAACTATTAATCCACATATTGCTCAAACCCAACAAAAAGGCTTTAAACTTTTTTGTGGTTTAAAAGATGGGCCTTACCTTTGCCGTCCTAAAAATAAAAGGTCATAATGCCTACAATTCAGCAATTAGTACGTAAAGGACGTGAAATAATCAAGTCAAAAAGTAAGTCCAGGGCTTTGGATAGCTGCCCTTTCCGCAGGGGTGTTTGTACCCGTGTATATACCACTACTCCAAAGAAGCCAAACTCTGCGCTTCGTAAAGTAGCTAAGGTTCGTTTAACGAACAAGGTAGAGGTGATCGCCTATATTCCGGGTGAAGGTCACAACTTACAGGAACACTCTATCGTACTGGTTCGTGGTGGTCGTGTGAAGGATTTACCGGGTGTACGTTACCATATCGTACGTGGTAGCTTGGATACGGCTGGTGTTAAAGACCGTAAGAAAAGCCGTTCTAAATACGGAACTAAGAAAGAAAAAGCTAAAAAATAATTTATAAAGAAATTTAATTCCAGATAAATGAGGAAGACACAACCAAAGAAGATTCCCTTAGCACCAGATCCAAAGTTTAACGATAAACTGGTTACCCGTTTTGTGAACAGCATTATGTGGCAGGGAAAAAAGAGCATTGCTTATACTATTTTCTACGATGCATTGGATAAAGTTGCTAAAACAACTGGCGAGAATGGTTACGATGTTTGGAGAAAAGCATTGTCAAATGTAACTCCTTCGGTAGAGGTTAGAAGCCGTCGTATTGGTGGCGCTACTTTCCAGATTCCTGCAGAGGTTCGTGCTGAAAGAAAGGTTTCATTAAGTATCAAATGGCTGGTTCGTTACAGCCGTGAAAGAAACGGCCGCAGCATGGCCGATAAATTAGCCAATGAAATTGTTGCAGCTGCTAAAGGTGAGGGATCAGCTTTCAAAAAGAAAGAAGATACACACCGTATGGCTGAAGCTAATAAAGCTTTTGCTCACTTTAAAGTTTAATCAAAACTCACTTTAAATAATAAATAGGCTGTCTGCAAAGACGGCCTATTTTGTTTTATATTGAATCTAAACTATTTATTTTTATCCTCTTCCACCAACTTCTTCAGTTTTTCAAACTGCTCAGATGTTAGTATTGTTTTCAATTGTCTTATCAGATATTGGTTTTGCTGATGACGTTGATCTCTATACTTTTTAACGGCTTCCTTAAATGCTTTTGTTTGTGAATGATTCAATCCTAATCTTGAAGGAATTTGTTTGAAGCGATTAGTTGTTAACCTGTCTTTTGGCTGGAGCCTGGGCTGTTGTGCTGAAACAGACAAAGTAAATAACATAGAAAGCAGCAGTAAATTTATTTTCATGGCTGATAGATTTGTAATTATCAGACCTTATAAGTTTCTATTTGTTTAATAGCTGAGAAAATAACTTAGCTGATGGATTCAACCAGTGCATCTACTTTGTTCGCTACTCCATAAAACCCAGCAACCTTCCTGATAACACCCTCTACCAATGCATCGGGACAAGAAGCACCGCTTGTGATTAAGATTTTAACCGGTTCCTTTTTAGGAAGGAAATTTACTGAATGCAATTCCTGTTTATGGTAGTAATCGAAATGAAGAATTTCATCAGCCGATAAAATCTTGTCTTCATCATTTATAAAATAAGTTGGTAACACTTTCTCACATAATTCAACCAAATGCGTAGTGTTGGAACTGTTGTAACCACCCACAACAATAGCCAGGTCAGCTTCTGTTTCTAACAAGCCACTTACTGCTGTTTGATTGTCATTAGTTGCATAGCATAATGTGTCCCGTGTATCAGCAAATCTTTCATTGATGTTTGTTTCATTCAACTGGTGATAATTGATCATCAGCTGACGTAAATAATCAGAGATTGCCTGCGTATCGCTGGCTAATTGAGTAGTTTGATTTACCACTCCAAAACGTTGCAGGTCTTTAGTGATATCAAATCCATTACTATATCTTCCTTTGAATTCAGTATAAAACTCATTCGCCTTTTTTTCGCCAGTAATGTATTTGCCCAATTCAATAGTTTCTGCCATATCATTTACAATCACACTCGGTGCATTGGACGAAGAATGAGAAAAAGTTGCTCTTGTTTCTTCATGTTTTGGTTTACCGTGAATAACTATACTGTAACCTTTCTGTGCAATTTGTTCGCTGCGGTTCCAAACTTTTTCTACAAAGGGACAGGTGGTATTATATTTTTCTACAGAAATTCCTTTAGCTCTTAGTTTTTCTTCCATACTAAGTGTTGTGCCAAATGCCGGAATTAAAACAATATCATCGCCTGTTATTTCATCCAGACTAATCAATTCTTTTCCATAAGTATCCTGTAAAAATTGTACACCTCTTTGCTGCAGGTCTTCATTTACCTGCGGGTTATGGATCATCTCACTCAATAAAAAGATTCTTTTGCCCGGATTTTCTTCAATCGTTCTGAAAGCAATTTCAATGGCATTTTCCACTCCATAACAAAAACCAAAATGACGGGCTAAATAAAACTGCAACGGTCCAAAATCAAGCAGGACAGGTGTAAAATCTTTTTTCATTTTATCATCCTGCTTACGCTTTTTCTTAATTGCACTGATCAACGGGCTGCGGTAAATTACCGGAACATCAAATTGCTTCATACATTGTTAATAACAACGGCAAAGTTACAAAGTTTGTAAACCTCACAGGTTTATAATATGCCTTTAATTATTGAACTCTTTATAAACCTGTGAGGTTTTTTAAACGGCATTGAATTATATTTGGCACTATGAGTAATGAATTTAAACGGGTTGATTGGGCAAGTGCAACCAATATCTACGAAGTCAACCTGCGTCAATATACATACGAAGGAAGTTTTGCAGCCTTTCAAAAAGAATTACCACGATTAAAGGATATGGGTGTGGAAACACTTTGGTTTATGCCCATTACTCCTATTGGCATTGCTAATCGAAAAGGAACATTAGGCAGTTATTATTCCGCCAGTGATTATGTATGTACCAATGAAGAGTTTGGATCACTGGATGATTTTAAAGCTTTGGTAAAAGCTGCACATACACTGGGACAAAAGGTGATTATTGATTGGGTGGCCAATCATACTGCATGGGATCATGTTTGGACAAAAACACATCCTGATTTTTATAGCCGAAATCATGATGGAAATTTTCGTCCGCCATTTCCTGATTGGGAAGATGTAATTCATTTGAATTATGATAATCCTGCATTGTGGGATGCAATGATTGATGCAATGGCTTTTTGGGTGAAGGAATGTGATATAGATGGATTTCGTTGTGATATGGCTCACCTGGTTCGTTTATCTTTTTGGCTCGAAGCAAGAAAAAGATTGGATGCAATCAAACCATTATTCTGGCTGGCTGAATGTGAAGAAATAGATTATCATCAGGCATTTGATGCTACCTATACATGGAAGTGGATGCATAGCTCACAGGAGTATTGCAGGCATAAAATTAGTTTGACAGAATTGTATGGTACATTGCGAGAATATGATTTGGGATTTCCTAAGGACGCTATTCGTACTTATTTCACCTCCAATCATGATGAGAATAGCTGGAATGGAAGTGAGTATGAAAAATATCATGATGCAGTTAAGGTGCTGGGTGTATTTAGTTGTACCTGGAATGGGGTGCCTATGTTGTATAGTGGTCAGGAATTACCCAATAAGAAACGATTAAAGTTTTTTGATAAAGACCCAATTGAATGGGATGGTAAATATGAGCTGCATGATTTTTATAAGTCATTACTCACCGTTCATAAAAATAACCCGGCCTTCAGGGGAGGTGATGTAAAAGTTGCTACGATAAAGCTGCATACCAATCACGATAATAAAGTGTTTGCTTTTTTTCGTAAGCGGAATGGTAATGAAGTGCTGACTATTTTAAATTTGTCTGGTGAAGCTATTAATGATCTAACGATTCATGAAGCGATTGTAGGTGGAGAGTTCAGCAATGTATTTACCAATGAAAAACAATTGCTGAATGATCAATCTGTTTATAAATTGGATAGTTGGGGATGGTTGGTGTTTGAAAAATAAAATTAATTGATTGAAATTTTTTCAGACCATATCAGTGGTTCAGGTAATTCTGTTTTACTGAATTCAAGGTGAATTACTCTTCTTCCATGGTTATTTGTAGAACGACTGGAAGCATGCATTAGTAACGGCTTCATAATCATCGCTCCACCTGCTTTTATACAGCAAATGTTTTCCATTTGGGTTTTTAAATTAATTGTTTCTGAGCGGATGACTCCTCTTTTATGGGAGCCAGGGATTACTCTAAGTGCACCATTATTTTCATTGGTATCGTCCAGATGAAATCTAATAGTAAAATTGCTTTCTAAAATTTCTTGCGGAGGTTGAACGGCAAATTGATTTTGTTTAACTGTCCATGGCCCAAATCCCGGTATATTATTTTTTCTATCAACAGATATTGTTAAGTCTTGATGATAAGATACAAACCAGTTTGATAAGCCCGGTTTATCAAAATAAATTGACTTAACTATAAAATATTCACTGCCAAATGTTTCTTGAATTACTGATTTTGTATTGTTGTTAAAAAGCAAAGACTTTATCCCGGGAATTCCTTTTAAGAATTGCCTGATGGCAAAAAGCTCATTGGTTTTGCGAAACGTATCATTTTCTTTATCGGCTTTTTCAATTAAACTAATAATTTCTTTTATTTCAGAATTATTTAAAATGTCATCTATAATAGTATAACCATTTTCCTCAATTTCTCTTGATTTGTCAGTCATTATATTTGTGTTAACTATTCAAAGTTAAATGATAATTCTTTAGGTGTTTTCTGTGAAAAAATAAAATTCATTTTTTCATTTCACTTGTTATTTTCGCACCCCTTTTGAAAAGAACAAAATACTTTTGATATATGATTGAATTTGCATTAAATGTGGCAGGAAAATTATCCCTTAAGTTAAACGCAGTAGAAGCCGTACTGGAATTATTGAATGAAGGAGCAACCATTCCCTTTATTGCCCGTTACCGTAAAGACAGAACGGGCGGTTTGGATGAAGTAGCCATTCAGCAAATACAAGATGAAGCAAAATTTCAGAAAGAGTTTAGCGAAAGAAAAACATTCATCATTAAATCTATCACCGACCAGCAGAAGATGACCGATGAGTTGATGCGGAAGATTGATACTGCTTCCACACTAAATGAGCTGGAAGATATTTATCTGCCATACAAACCAAAGCGTAAAACAAAAGCACAAACAGCAAGAGAAAACGGATTACAAGCATTAGCAGATTTATTGATGGAGCAAAAAGATTTTGACATCACTGCAAAAGCAACTGAGTTCATTAATGAAAAAGTAAAATCAGCTGATGAAGCATTACACGGCGCCAGAGATATTATTGCTGAAACAATAAATGAAGATGCACCCGTTCGTGCCAAAATGCGTAAGCTGTTTGAAACAGAATCCAAACTTTATAGTAAAGTATTTGAAGAGAAAGAACAGGAAGCGATCAAATACAAAGATTATTTTGATTTCAGTGAACTGGTGCGTACGATCCCTTCGCATCGTATCCTGGCTGTATTGCGTGGATTTACAGAAGGGTTTTTGAAGATGAGTATTGCTCCTCAGGAAGAAGTAGCATTCGAAATAATAGAAGAGCAATACATTAAAGGGATGAATAATTGCAATGAACATATTCTCAAGGCAATTAAAGATGCTTACAAAAGATTATTACAACCTTCATTAGAAAGTGAATTCCGTACTGCTTTAAAAACAATAGCAGACGAGGAGGCCATCAATGTGTTTGCCGAAAATCTTCGCCAGTTATTATTGAGCAGCCCGTTGGGAAGTAAAAGAGTGCTGGCAATTGATCCGGGCTATCGTACCGGGTGTAAAATAGTTTGCTTAGATGAAAAGGCTGACCTGTTGTCAACTGATTTAATTTATATACATGAACTGAGCAAAATGTATCATGCCGGGCAAACAATTAAAGAATTAGTAAAGAAATATCAGATACAGGTAATTGCTATTGGTGATGGTACTGCAGGAAGAGAAACGGAGAAGTTTATAAAAGAACAACAGTTGAACCTGCCGGTATTTTTAGTAAATGAAGATGGAGCTTCTGTTTATTCAGCCAGTGAAATAGCAAGAGAAGAGTTTCCTGATTATGATATTACTGTAAGAGGTTCGGTAAGTATTGGAAGAAGATTGATGGATCCATTGGCTGAACTGGTGAAGATCGATCCCAAAAGTATTGGAGTTGGACAGTACCAGCATGATGTAAACCAGTTTCGCTTAAAAGAAAAATTAGATCAAACAGTAGTAAGCTGTGTAAACAATGTAGGTGTTAATTTAAATACAGCCAGTAAACATTTACTCAGTTATGTGAGTGGTATTGGCCCGTCACTGGCGGATAATATTATAAAGTATCGTGCTGAAATAGGAAAGTTTGATAACCGGCAACAATTGTTGGAAGTGCCGAGGTTAGGAGGAAAAGCATATGAGCAATGTGCAGGCTTTCTGCGTATAAAAGATGGAAGTAATCCGCTTGATACAAGTGCTGTTCATCCCGAAGCTTATATCGTTGTAGAAAAAATGTCAAAGGATTTAAATGTTTCTGTAAAAGAACTTATCTCGAATGAATCACTGGTGAATAAAATTGAAGCAAAGAAATATGTTACAGAAAAAACTGGTGAATTAACGATAAAAGATATTTTAAACGAGTTAAAGAAACCAGGGCTTGATCCACGCAGTGAAGTACAGCAATTTGAGTTTGCTAATGTTTATGCAATTGAAGATGTAAAAGTGGGGGATATTCTGCCGGGTATAGTTACCAATCTCACCCGTTTTGGTGCTTTTGTTGATGTTGGTGTAAAACAGGATGGGTTAGTGCATGTTTCTGAAATTGCACACAAGTATATAAATGATCCTTCTGAAGTGTTGAAATTAAATCAGCAGGTACAGGTTAAAGTATTGGAAGTTGATTTGGCAAGAAAGCGGATTGCTTTATCTATTAAACAAACACAGGAAGCAGGAGAGAAGAAGTCTTTTTCAAAACCACAGCACAGGTTTGATAAAAAGAAAGACCTGGCTGATTTGCCCATTAATGATGCATTGGATGCTTTGAAGAAGAAGTTTGCGAAATGATCTTCAAAAAATAATGAGACCCGAATAGCTGAGTGTATTATTTTGAAATAGTAAATTCGATTAGAAATTTTGTAAAATGAAGAGTTTATTAATTGGGGTTTTTATAATCTTTACTTCGACAATAGCCTTTAGCCAACCAAAGTTGGATGTAACCTTATTAAAACTAAAAGCACCGGAGACATTCAAAGCTGAGTTTATAACTTCAGCAGGAAACTTCACGATAGAAGTGTATAGAAAGTGGGCGCCAGTTGCAGCAGATCGGTTTTATCAATTAGTAAAAACGGGTTATTATAATAATTGCCTGGTGTTTCGGGCTGTTAAAAATAACTTGGTACAATTTGGAGTATCACCGGATAAAACAAAGAATATTTTCTGGCAAAAACATTATTTGCAGGATGAACCTGCCGTTGCATCAAATACTGATAGCACTATTTGCTTTGCAAGGGGCGGGCCTAATACCCGAAAAACATCTGTTTTTATTAACTTAAAAAACAATCCTGCTTATGACACTACTACTATCTCTGGTGTAAAAGGTTTTATCCCTTTTGGAAAAATTATTAATGGAATGGATATAGTACAACAGCTAAATAATGAATATGGGAATGAGCCTATGCTGTCTGTAGATTCGGTATATTTTAAGGGTAATGAACATCTGCTGAAAAAGTATCCAAAGTTGGATATTATAAAAGATGTTAGACTATTATAGTATCGTAGAAATACGTAAAAATTTTGGTTAAGTACTAAACTTTTCAAAAAATATAGGAAAATTTCGACTTTTTTGATCTGTTTGAGCAAAAATTTGGAAATATGAAACCAAAAATTGTAATTTTATACCACAGAAGAAACGGAACAACAAAAATACCCACATTCTACTTCCTATAAGCTTCTGATTTTAATCCGCTCCACTGCCTTTGAAAACTGGCTGAATCCGTTCCTGTCATTACATACTTTTAAAAACAGGTGTTATGAAAAAGATTTCTACCATGTTGAGCAACGACACAGTTAAAGCCACTCTTTTTTTAGTAGTGTTTTTTGCTGCTTTAGGTGTTGTTGTATTTATGACTTGGGGCAGATAAAGTAAAAACTTACCCCGGTATCTCGTTGCTTAATTGATGAGTTATCTCATCGTAAGTATATTTTTTCGCAAAATCAATACTCAGTAAGGGAAATTCTATGTGGTTTCCCTTATTTTTTTGACCTCTTCAAATTCATAATATTTTATCTTAGCTGCTAAGGAATTAAATTTCTCTAATGGCAAAACGCAGCGACTATATTTCCTGGGATGAATATTTTATGGGAGTGGCATTGCTCTCGGCAAAAAGAAGTAAAGATCCTTCAACACAGGTAGGGGCCTGCATAGTTAATTCAAAAAATAAAATAGTGGGTGCCGGATATAATGGATTACCTGCTGGTTGTGATGATGATGAGTTTCCATGGGATAAAGAAGGCTCATTTCTTCAAACGAAGTATCCTTATGTATGTCATGCTGAATTGAATGCCATTCTGAATAACATTGGAATGGATTTGCATGGCTGCAGAATATATACTGCATTATTTCCCTGTAATGAATGCTCCAAGGCTATCATTCAGGCAGGCATTACTGAAGTGATTTATTTATCGGATAAATATGCCGGAACAGATGCGTTTATTGCTTCAAAGAAAATGCTGGATACAGCAGGTGTTAAATGCAGGAAAGTGTTTGCCCGTATTAATGATATCCGTCTCTCTTTTAAAGAAACGGATGTGTAGTTACGGTTTGGTTTTTTGTAATAACAATCTTGTTCCTAAAAAAGTAAAGAGGCATATTCCTGCAATTACAAACCATAAAAAGGTAAAACCGTAATTTTTCATAATCTGAGTTCCCAGGAGTGGAGCAAATATCTGCGCAAAAGAATAAGACATAGTATATAATGCTGCATATTGCCCACGATTTTGATCATTACTTAAAGTGATCCAATGTGAATTCATAAAAGGCATCGAAATCATTTCCCCCAAAGTTATTACTATCACAGCTGCAATTGCCAGTAAAATAGAATAAGGAAATAGATTGAAAAAAAGGAAGGATATGCCCGTTAGTAAAATGCCAATACCCATATAAGTAATATGGTTCTTTTTACCTTCCAGTTTGTAAACCAATATCAGTTCAAAGAGAGCAATTATAATTCCGTTCAATGACATTACTATACCACTCTGTGTTTTACTCATCCCTAATTCTTTGATATAAAATACCGGGACAGTTGAATTCATTTGAAAGAAACAAAAAGCATAGGTGACCGACAGGAAAATGAAGAAGAGATAAAGTTTATCTTTGTAAGCAGATTTTATGTTGTGATCGACAACTGATTTAGATTTTTCTGAATGAAACTTACCGCTTTTTACAACCGGCAATAAATAACGCATAACAATAGCAGCAGCAATACAGGTAACTCCATCTACCCAAAATAATAAATGATAATTGATATCGGCTAATATTCCACCAATAGCAGGACCAATTCCCCAACCAAGATTTACTGCCAGGCGATGAATAGCATAAGACCTTGTTCTGTTCTCCGGAGTACTGTAATGAGCAATAGCAGCAGAATTAGCAGGACGAAATGCTTCGCCTGCCAGGCTTAATAAAAAAACAGTAATGCCCAATGAAACAGGAGTTCGTATATAACCCATTCCAATAAAGATGAACCCATTTAGAATTAGAGTGATGAATTGAATAGGATAGAAACCAAATTTATCAGCAAGATGTCCACCAATATAAGCTCCCAAAACAGCACCCACTCCAAATATTGCCATAATCAACCCGGCAACACCTGCATCAAAATGCAATCCATCAATCATATACGGCAGCATAAATGGCAGCACCATGGTGCCACTGCGATTGATAAAAAGAACAACAGCCAAACACCAGGAGTTCCTTGAAAGACCTGCATAAGCCTGTTTATATAATGAAATGGTATTACCGATCATAAAGAAGGGACAAAAATAAGCGGCTTCTTAATTTAAAATGTAACAGTTTTAAGAATGGAAGAAAATTGTAAAAATAAATTTTAGCTAATGAACTTCTAACTAAATATGATCATTTACATTATCAGCAAAAAGGGTGCTGCTTAAATAACGGTCACCACGGTCGCATACAATAAAAACAATCACACCGCTTTCTAATTCTTTTGCCAAACGAAATGCTGCCGAGGCTGCACCACCACTACTCATGCCGGCAAAGATGGCTTCTTTCTTTGCTAACTCTCTTGCTATTAATGTGGCCTCTCTTTGGGATACATCAATCACACGATCTACTCTTGACGGCTCAAATATTTTTGGCAAATATTCTTTTGGCCATCTCCTTATTCCGGGAATAGAAGATTCTTCTGTTGGCTGACAACCTACAATTTGTATATCAGTATTCTTCTCTTTAAAAAATCTTGAACAACCCATGATAGTACCGGTTGTTCCCATTGAACTTACAAAGTGAGTAATGCCCTGGTTCGTATCTCTCCAAATCTCGGGCCCTGTGGTTTTGTAATGAGCCATATAATTATCGGGATTGGAGAATTGATTTAAAATATAAAATTCACCGGAGGCTGCTTTATCTTCAGCATAATCACGGCATTTTTCAATACTATCTAATAAAGTAACTTTTGCACCATAAGCTTCCATCGTCAATGTCCGCTCACGGGTGCTGGTTGAAGGCATTACTAATTCAATTTCTAAATTATAAAGCCGGGCAATCATAGCGAGGGCAATGCCGGTATTACCGCTGGTAGCTTCAATTAATTTCATTCCGGGCTTAATATCGCCTCTTTCTAATGCAGAACGAATCATATTCAATGCCGGTCTGTCTTTTACACTTCCGCCGGGATTATCTCCTTCCAGTTTGGCATAAATGGTAACATTAGGGTTTGGATTCAGATGCTTTATCTCTACCATCGGCGTATTTCCTACCAGGTCTAATATCGTTGCCATACTATTAATTTTTTGAACAGGAAACAAATTTAACTTACCGGGCCAACTCATGCTGTTAGGGGAATTACAATTTCCTCATTTAGTAAATGCCTTCGTTTTTAAAAACAACCTTTTATAAAATTTTCAGGTGTGTGCAACGTAGCTTGTCCTTTCTTTGTCAGCTTTTTTGACCATAATGGATTATCAAAAATTAGTTAGGGACTGCCTGAAGGGTAATAGCGGGGCACAGAAACTGTTGTACGACACGTTTGCGGACAATATGATGGCTGTATGCTATCGCTATACTAAATCAGTAACGGATGCGGAAGATGTACTACAGGAAGGTTTTGTAAAAGTTTTCAGGAATCTTCACCAGTACCGTTCCGAAGGTGAACTGGGTGCCTGGATAAGAAGAATAATGGTGAACTCAGCTTTAAACTACCTGAAAAAGAACAGGCATTACCAGAGCGAACTTTCATTTACCGATACAACCCTGCACCCGGTTACAGAAGACCATCCTGAAATGAGAATTACAGGAAAGGAACTGGCCGATTTGATAAGACAATTACCAACAGGATATCAAACCATCTTTAACCTGCATGCTGTAGAAGGATTTACGCATGTAGAAATAGGTAAAATGCTGGGAATAAATGAAGGTACTTCCCGCAGTCAGTATGCACGGGCAAGAGCATTACTGAGCACATGGGTGGAAAAATTATATGAAGACAATAAATTAAGAACATATGCCGGCAAATGATTTTGAAAAACAGGCTAAACAGTTGCTGGACGAAGTTAGTATCCGTCCTAATGAGCAGGTGTGGATTGAGGTTGAAAAACGAATCCGTGAAAAGAAACGGAGACGCTGGTTGATTATTCTTCCACTGATGGCTGGCTTAATGCTGGGTGGATATTTTATTACACAACAATATGGTAGTAGAAAAGAAAAGATTGCATCTGGAATTATAACTAATAATGCTGTGAATACACCAGAGGCAAATAATAATGATTCAGATAAAAAACAAAAAGAAACAAGTGCTGTTGATGATAAAAAAGAGAAGGAAGAAATAAACCCGGTAGTTGATAGCAAGAGTATAGAAAAAATAAAACCTACAAATGGTGATCAGCAAAAGAAGGAACAAATACAAAAATCCATTACAGCAAATGAAGAGATAAAGAAATTGCAAACCGTCAATAATAAGGCTGGTATAAAAGAAATTGTTATAAGAAAAAACGACCCACGTAAATCAGCGATTAATCCTGCTAATGATATTTCTCAAACAGTTGATCAGGGAAAAAATGGTACTAAGAAGAAGCCGGTGGATGCAAATACAGAAATAACTACTCAGCTTCCCGCTGAAAACCAGGTGAACGATAATACAATTAAAGAAAACAAAGATGCAGAACCTGCATTGACAGGAAATGAAACTGTAAAGCCTTTAGCAAAAGTTGATTCTGTTATTACAGAAAATCAACCCGTAGCTAATACAATCGCAAAAGTTGATCCCACACCCGTTATAGTACAAACATCAACAGATAAAAAAGCTAAGCCGGGTAAAAACAAATGGAAATTGGGAGTAATGTTTAATGCAGGCGTATCAAATGTAAGTAACCAGTTTTTTTCATTAGACCTTAATAAGAATAACGAAGATAAATCACTGCCAAATCTTTCTACAGGAGGTCCTTCTACCGCCACCTATTATTATCCTTCTTCAAATTACAAGGCTTTTGCCTTGCAGGCAGGAGTTTTTGTACAAAAAGAAATAAGTAAAAGAAGTATCATTTCTGTTGGGCTAAACTATTCTTTGTATCAAACTAAAATAAAAACAGGAAATTTTGTTTATGCAAGTAGTGTGCAGGCATCAAACACTAATTTCTATGCTAATGTAAGACCCGGTAATGGTGCAACAGGAAGTATTGATTATCATTCAAAGCTACAATACCTGGAATTACCAGTTAATTATTCAGTGAGGTTAACCCGAAATAATAAAATCCCTCTTTACTGGAATGGTGGAATTTCAGCAGGATTATTGTTAGGTTCTAATTACCTGCATTATGATACTGCCAGCCAGGGAATATATTTTAAGGATAACAGTTTGTTGCGTAAAGTTTCCTTCAATCTTCAAACTGGTTTCAGTTTTACATTGGCGTCCAAATCAAGAACACCATTTACTATTGGCCCCTCTGTTCAGTTTGGTTTGACAGACATCTTGAAAAAAGGTTCGGATAAACGTTATGTTCTTTTTGGCGGATTAAAAATGCAAATGTTGCTTCCGGGTAAAAAGAATAAGTAGCAGAAATGATTTGTTACTGAATAAACTTTAAATTTCTTTTAATGCCGCTAAACTTTGTTCGTTTAACAGGAGAGTGACGAAATATTTCTTTAAAAGATTCTTCAGTTAACTCCTCCCAGTCAGCAGTTGAAAAATTTAATACTTCAGCAATGGGATTAAACTCAATTTCATTTGTAGGTTTGCTAAAACGGTTCCACGGACACACATCCTGGCAGGTATCACAACCAAACATCCAGTTATCAAACTTGCCTTTCATTTCGGTTGGCAACAAAGCATCTTTTAATTCAATGGTGAAATAAGAAATACATTTACTTCCATCAACTACTTTGCCGGGTAATATTGCTTCAGTAGGACAAGCATCAATGCATCGGGTACAACTGCCACAGTAATCTTTTGTATAAGCATCATCATATTCCAGTTCGAGATCAACAATTAGAGTGGCAATAAAAAAGAAGGAACCATTTTGTTTGGTTATTAAGTTTCCATTCTTACCAATCCATCCTAATCCACTGTTAACAGCCCAGCTTCTTTCCAATACAGGAGCACTATCTACAAATCCTCTTCCATTTACTTTGCCAATATTTTGTTTTATTAATTGAAGCAGGAGCTTCAATTTACTTCTTATTACTTCATGGTAATCTTTTCCATAAGCATATTTGGAAATTTTGGGTGAATGATTTTGTTGTTGTGGCGGATAATAATTAAGCAGAAAAGTGATCACTGATTTTGCACCCGGTACTAATTTAGTTGGATCCACCCGAAGATCAAAATGATTTTGCATGTATTGCATTTGTCCGTGCATGCCTTTGTTGAGCCATTGTTCCAGCCGCTTTGCATCTGCATCAAGATATTTTGCTTTGGCAATGCCACAGTAATCAAAACCAAGTTCTGTAGCAAATGATTTAATTAGTTGGGTATGTTGAGGTATATTACTCAATTGCTATTTATTCTCCAGGTGAAGTTTGTGGAAGAAACGGTGTATTGCAGGAGCCAGGATAAAACCAATACTGGTTATAAAAATGACACCGCTGAATAAAGCATAAAGTGATGAAAATATTTTACCGGCATAAGTAAGCTTTGTTTCAAGTACCGGACCCATTCCTGCCAGAATCATTGATGCGTTATGAAAAGCATCTATTAACAAAGCGTCCGGGGAAAGATAATAATAACCTGCGGTGCCAATAAGCAGCATAACAGTGATGATGAATGCCGACCATCCAATATTATTCAGGATCCTTTTATAGTAAATTCTTTTAGAGGCAAGGGGTTGCTGCTTATGTTCGTACATACTTTTAGTTTATATCAAAACCAAAAGTAGCAATAAGTTCGAAGTAGCCAATTTTATGAGATGCCCTGTTACCTTTATCCGTGGTTGTATTTGTTAAAGCATTTATGTAATGAACAAAACCACTTTTAGCTGTGCCCTCAATAAAGAAATTCTTTAAGGCATAAAATCTTGAGCCGCCTTCTGCACTGATATTATAACCGGCAATATGAAAATTGTTGTTGAGCCTGTTCCCTCTCCAGGTGAAATCAGTGCGGGGAATATTTATACCGGCACCGGCTTTCCATATATAGGTAAATAATGTTCGGGAATGTGTGGTATTCATAAATAACTTATGCTGCTCAACATAATTCAGGTGCAACCAGTTGGCTCCATCAGTATGTTCAAAGTGCAGAAAATTTTGCGGATCAAGAACCATGTTTTGATCTACATTCACTCCATCGATCTTACCTTTTACATGTGCCGTCTGTCCATCTGTTACAATGTATTTCGCATGATCAAAATTTAATTCCAAAGCTTTGGTATGTGCTTTGTTAATATAAAAACCAATCCGGTAATTGTATTGGGGGATTGATATTTGCGTTGGTTCTTTTAAAATGGCATCGTAATCACCACGATCATGTGCTTTCGCATTATACACTTTGAAGTTATCTCCATTAGCCATACGGAAATGAATAGTGCTGTGTGTGTACCATTCAGTATTATAACCCCATTGTAAATAAACACCTTTAATTAGTTTTCCTTCTTTTTTTGTGCGGATAGGCTGAAAGAAATTAATAAAAGATAAGGGAGTAAAAATTTTTGCATGGAGCAAAATTAATATTTTGCATTTATCATCAGGGAGATATTTTTTCAACAACTTTATCAATCAGTCCTTTTAAAGCTTTATATCGTTCGCCACGGCCTTTATTGTTAATGTTCATAGTGAATAGTATGGCGCAATATTTTCTTTCATTATCTACCCATGGAAAAGTTCCAAGCAACCCCGGGCTGGTTACTGCTTTACTTCGTTCAGAGACTGGAATTTCTCCCTCTCCTTTGGAGGAGAGGGCTGGGGTGAGGTCCATCACCCATTCACCAAAACCATAGCCCCAATTACCAGCTTCAGCAGGGGAGTAAGCTATCTTAGCATCTTTTGCCACATAATTCTTTTGCATGGCAATAACAGATTCTTTGCTCAAAATTCTTTTACCATTATACTCACCTTCATTCAAAATCATTTGTAGAAATTTCAAGTATTCAGTGGGTGTACTCCATGCACCACCGGCCGCTAAAGGAACATTCTTCTTTCCAAAATCAGTTTGTTTTAAACCAATAGGTTTGCATATTCGCTCAGCAAATAATGTTTCAAAATCTTTACCGCTTATTTTCTCAATTACTCCGGCAGCAATTTGTAATCCTGCATTGCTGTAATGAAATGTTTTACCAGGTTCGCCTTCCATTGGTAAAGCTGCCATCATGTTAATGGCTTCCTCCATGTTTTGAGTTTTGTTTATGTTCTCAATACTCTCTCTCAAACTTCCGGCTTGTATTCCTGTTAAATGACTTAAACATTGCCAGATGGTAATATTGCCTTTACCATTTGCTGTCATCACCGGTAAAAATTTCCCAACCGTATCATCTAATTTTAATTTGCCTTCATCCACAAAAGTCATTACCAACGCTGCACTAAACCATTTACTGCAACTGGCTACCCGCTGACGGATATCTTCGTCAAAGTCTTTCAGCAATTCTTTTGAATCCAATCCCTTTCTTTTAGCAATAAACTTTCCAATCATCTTTTGTTTACCGCTCATCTCATTCATCGCATTGCTGTACACCACTTTTCCATCTTTCCACACCATTAATACGGCTCTGCCCCCGATGGCTTTCAGGTTGTCCTGCATCCATTGGTCAAGGGAACTGAATTTATCCTGTGAAAAAACGGTCTGAAACAATAGCAGGAAAAGAGCAAATAAGCTGAATTTGAGACAGGTGATGGCTGATTTTGGTGTCATAATTGCTGAATTGGCTCTTTGGATTGGCTTTTGAGCTTAAGGTTTAACGCAAAACAAATTTGTCTATTATGAATTTAAATAATTATACCATAAAAGCACAGGAAGCGATAGCCGCATCGCAACAGGTTGCTTTTAATAATAATAATACCAATATTGAAACCGAGCATATTCTCAAAGCATTGCTGAGTGATGAAGATTCGCCGGTTGAGTTTCTGTTGAAGAAAAACAATGTAACTGTAAATGTGCTGGAAAATAAATTAGATGAAAGTATCAATCGACTGCCTAAAGTAAATGCCGGTAATACTGCTGCTCAAATGCTGGGCAGAGATGCAAATACTGCTTTGCTGAAAGCAACCAATAACTTAAAACCATTTGGCGATGAGTTTGTGAGTGTAGAACATATTCTGCTGGCTTTATTACAAGTTGGTGATAACACAGCCAAACTGTTGAAGGAGGCCGGACTTACTGAGAAAGGTTTGATAGCAGCTATTAAAGATTTGCGCAAAGGTGATACCATCAAATCTCAAACACAGGAAACGCAATTCAATGCATTAAATAAATATGCAAAGAATTTAAATGAACTGGCAAGACAAGGTAAGCTTGACCCGGTGATTGGTCGTGATGAAGAGATAAGAAGAACATTACATATTCTTTCCCGCAGAAGTAAGAATAACCCGCTATTAGTAGGTGAACCCGGTGTTGGTAAAACAGCCATCGCCGAAGGATTAGCTATGCGTATTGTAAATGGAGATGTACCTGAGAACCTCAAATCAAAAATCATTTATGCACTGGATATGGGACAATTGATTGCCGGTGCAAAATATAAAGGCGAGTTTGAGGAAAGATTGAAAGGTGTGGTAAAAGAAGTAAGCACCAGTGAAGGTGAAATATTGTTATTCATTGATGAAATACATACACTGGTAGGTGCCGGTGGTGGCGAAGGAGCGATGGATGCTGCTAATATTTTGAAACCTGCATTGGCAAGAGGTGAACTCAGGGCAATAGGTGCTACTACTTTAAACGAGTATCAAAAATATTTTGAAAAAGATAAAGCATTAGAACGTCGTTTCCAGAAGGTGATGATTGATGAGCCAAGTGTAGATGATGCGATATCCATTCTTCGTGGATTGAAAGACCGTTATGAAACGCACCATCATGTTCGTATTAAAGACGAAGCAATCATTGCTGCGGTAGAATTATCTCATCGTTATATCACGGACAGATTTCTCCCTGATAAAGCCATTGATTTGATTGATGAAAGTGCAGCGAAACTTCGTTTGGAAATGAATTCTATGCCGGAAGAACTGGATAAACTCGAACGTCAAATCCGTCAACTGGAAATTGAAAGAGAAGCTATCAAAAGAGAAAATGATGAAGTGAAGTTAAAAGAGCTCAGTACAGAGATAGCTAACCTGGCTGTGGAAAGAGATACTTTCAAAGCTAAATGGAAAGAAGAAAAAGAACTGGTGGAGAAAGTACAGAATGCAAAAGCTGCAATTGAAAATTTAAAATTAGAAGCAGAGCAGGCAGAACGTAACGGAGAGTATGGTAAAGTAGCAGAGATACGTTATGGTAAAATAAAAGAACAGGAAACTGTTATTCAAAAGCTGAGCAAAGAGTTAGCAACAAGCAGTGAAAAACGTTTGCTGAAAGAAGAAGTAGATGCAGAAGATATTGCGGAGAATATTGCGAAGATGACTGGTATTCCGGTTACGAAGATGATGCAGAGTGAAAGAGAAAAATTGTTACACCTGGAGGAACATCTGCATGAAAGAGTAATGGGTCAGGATGAAGCCATCACTGCTGTGGCTGATGCTATTCGCCGAAGCCGTGCAGGATTAAGCGACCCACGCAAACCAATTGGTTCATTTATCTTTCTTGGCACTACTGGTGTTGGTAAAACAGAACTGGCAAAAGCATTAGCTGAATATTTGTTTGATGATGAAACGATGATGACGAGAATTGATATGAGTGAGTACCAGGAAAAACATACCGTAAGCCGTTTAGTAGGTGCTCCTCCAGGTTATGTGGGTTATGAGGAAGGTGGCCAGTTAACTGAATCCGTTCGTCGCAAGCCTTATAGTGTGGTGTTGTTAGATGAAATAGAAAAAGCTCACCCGGATGTTTGGAATGTGTTATTGCAAGTGTTGGATGATGGCCGTTTAACTGATAATAAAGGCCGTGTGGTGAATTTTAAGAACACCATCATCATCATGACCAGTAACCTCGGCAGTCATATCATCCAGGAGAATTTTGAAAAGGTAAATGACAAAAACATTACACAGATTGTTGAACAAACAAAACAGGAGGTTGTTAATTTGCTGAAGGAAACTATCCGGCCCGAGTTTCTGAACCGGGTGGATGAGATAATCATGTTCCAGCCGCTGTTGAAAAAAGAGGTGCTGGGCATTATTAAGATACAGCTGGCCAACCTTAAAAAAATGGTGGCTCAGAACGGAATGACCCTCGAATTCAGTGATTACCTGGTGGAGTACCTGGCTGAGCAAGGCTTTGATATTCAATATGGTGCAAGACCGTTGAAAAGATTGATTCAAAAAGAGATGGTAAATCAGCTGAGTAGGCGTATCTTGGCGGGCGAAATCGATAAAACACTGCCCGTATTGGTAGATGTATTTGACAACACGGTTGTTTTCAGGAACGATTCCACCGCCAACAGTACCCAGACTAATCAAGCAGCAGTCAATACCAAAACCAAAAAAGAGAAAACAGCTTAATTAATATAAACCCGGCCTGGATAATAAACAGGAGGGAGGAAAAAACATATAGTTATGGCATTTAAAAAAGATGAACTGATTATTATTCCACCCAGCGAAATATTTGTTGGGGAAAAAAATGCTTCAGTAACCTTAATGGAGTTTGGTGAATACGAAAATGATGATTGTGCTAAGGCCAATGAGGTAGTAAAACAATTGCTGGAAGAATATGAAGGAAAGATAAGATTCAATTTCCGTCACTTCCCCCAAACATTGGTTCACCAGCGCAGCCTGAAAGCCAGTGAGGCTGCTGTGGCTGCTGCCCAGGATGGTAAGTTTTGGGAAATGCATAATATTCTTTTTGCCAACCGTCGTACCCTTGGTGTTACCAGTTTAAAATTATTGTCCAAAGATGCTGGTGTTAAACGCAAGAACTTTTTGGATGATTTAGTGAATGGTACATTCGGCTGGCAGGTACAGGATGATATACGGGAAGCAAGAGATAATGGTGTTAAACAATTACCTGCTTTCTTTGTAAACGGTGAACCTGTTACAGGTAAACCAACTTATGAAAACCTGCGTAAAGAAATTGACGCAGCACTTCGTAAGAGTAAAAAGAAAACGACAGCCAAGCCTGTTAAGCAAAGGGCATAAGTCTTTATAAATTGTTTTGTCAAACCGTTACGCCCAAGGCGTGACGGTTTTTTATTTCCCCTCCCCGGAGGGGCCAGGGTGGGTTAAATACTTTAATTTTAGCTGATGCAGGATAATAACTCAGCCAAAATATTTTCCGATAACTGGAATCTTTATCAGAAGGTGGTTCGGTTGAATTACATGTACCATGCTGAGTTTACCAGGATGGTTACTAAAGTATTTGACGAGCTTAAACAACGAGCTATTGATGTATTAGATATTGGCTGTGGTGATGCAGGTTTTTTGAAACCAGTTTTGCAAGGCCAATCCATCAACTCATATACAGGTTATGATTTGTCAGCACCAGCTTTACAAATAGCTTCAGATAATTTATGTCAATTATCTTTTGATGTTGAATTAAAGCAGGGCGATATGCTGGAGCTGATTCAGCAGGAAACAAAAACATTTGATATTATTCATGCCGGCTTTGCTATTCATCATTTGCAGGATAATGACAAAATAAAAATGTATGAGGCTTGTTTTAAATTATTGAATGCCGGTGGCCAGATGATTTATAGGGATATCTTTCGTAAAACCGGTTTTGACCGTGATGGCTATTTGAATCAATATTTTTCAATAATGAAAAATAAGTGGACGGAATTAAACGCTGCAGAGTATGAACTCATCTGTAATCATGTTAGCCGGTATGACTTTCCTTCTGATTTAGAAACTACTATTAAACAATTCCGACAAACAGGATTTGCAATAGCCAATAAACTGGAACCGGACAATTTTCATATCATGCTGCAGTTAGAAAAACAACAGAACCTGTAGAAAATACCTTGAATACGGTATCTTTTCATTTCCCCAAACAAGCTATATTTATAAAAAGGTTTTCAATGAAAAAGCTTTTTACTTTTTTACCAGCCACAATTGTGTTTCTGCAATTAATTTCCTGCAGTGGATCCAAATTAGGTTATGCTGCCAATGAAGAGAAACTGGAAATGCAGGTAAAAGAAAAAAGAGATGTGATTGATTACAACAAACTATCCGCTCAAAGAATACCGGATTTTAAAAAAAGAATGGCACAGCGTATTCCTGATTCTTCTGCTGGTAATCTTAATGCAGAACATGCTTTGCCTATAGCTCCCATGTTAGGTGGATTAGTTTCTCTGGCAACCAATGGTGTCAAGAAGATGATTGATAATGATAAAAAGAAATATACTGCAGGTTATGATTTTGCACTGACTAAATTATATTTCTACGATCAGCTTTCAACAGAATCAATGTTTGATCCGGTAGGAATGCAATTTCACGGATTTACATTAGTAAGAACTTTTAAAACTGCGGATGGAAAAGAAGATACTGCATTAAAAGCCACTTTTGTTTTAGATACTGCTAATGAATATGAAATTATTAATAACGCTGTTTTCAGGCTACGGGTAAAAGATATTGATATTCGTTATGCCAAAGCAAAGATTGCCAAAGGTGCCAAACAAAACATTAATATGGATATGGAAATTAGTTTCTATTCATCCTATGTAAATGAAATGGGACAGTTGTTTGACAATGTACTGCTGGGTAAATTTTATTTGTTGCTGAGAGACGCCCCATTAGATAAATCTGCACCAGGCTATACAGATTACTATCAAAAGCTTAAGGGGAACTTGCTGGATGGAAGAAGCTTCATTATTCCCCGTTCATTTGGATATTATTTAACCGGTAATGGCGACCGGGCAAGGTGCTACAGCCAGGGAGCTTATTCTATTCATGTGAAAGTTAATGAGAGTTCAAAAAATACTTTCGTCAATAAGATCATTATTGATAATTCCACTCAAATACTTAATTCTGCTGAATCCGGTTTAAAGAAACTGATTAACGATTAATTTAAAATTTGCCTTTAATCTTTTCTTCTCTTTTGTACTATATTGGGCAAAAGAATAGTTGAATGCGAAATTTGTTGTTGCCCTTTTTGTTTTTGATCAGTCTAAAATCATCAGCCCAAAATATCGTTTACGGAAACAATAAAGCAGCAGGTAAATATTATACTTTTCGTGGAATAAAAATGTATTGTGAGATCTATGGAAAAGGTGAACCATTACTGATGATACATGGTAATGGTGGATCAATCTCTGACTTCAGAATGAATATTGGATATTTTTCTAAGTATTTTAAAGTGATTGTTCCTGATATGCGATCGCAGGGTAAAACAAAAGATGTCGCTGATTCTTTGAGTTATGAAATGATGGCCGATGATATTGCTGTATTGATGGATACATTAAAAATTGATTCAGCAAATATCTTAGGATGGAGTGATGGAGGAAATGATGGATTGTTATTAGCGATGTATCATTCAAAAAAAGTAAAGAAGCTGGCAATAACTGGGGCTAATCTCTGGCCGGGAACTTCAGCAATAGTAGAATCATCGGTTAATGGCGATAAAAAGAGATTAGCTGAACTTGACAAAATTTCTAACAAATCAGCAGCCGAAAAAAATGAGTATAAGCTACTAAGCATGATGCAGGTTCAACCAAACATCGCAATAGAAGATTTATCAGCAATAAAATGCCCAACATTGGTTATTGCAGGCGATCACGACCTGATAAGACCCGAACACACTTTGCTCATCTATCAAAATATTCCCAAAGCATATTTATGGATCGTTCCAAACTCCACTCATTCTACCTTACAGGATCAACGGGATGCCTTTAATAAAACGGTTCATGATTTTTTTATAAAGCCATTCCACTCTTTCTAACAGAATTAACGGTTTTATATAAATGGTCGTTTACGTTTTGTAAAATGATTTAAATTGAAGGCAAATTGACTAACATGAGAAAACTTTTAATTTGCCTTTTTGCTTTATCCAACTGTTTCATTTTATCAGCCCAGAAAGATGTTATTAAAGAAATCCCTAAAGAATTATCTCCTGCAGGTGTAAGTACAGTAGCTGCAAAAAACAGCGTTACTATTGGTGGAAAGAAGATTGATTACACTTCTTATACAGGTTACTTAGATTTGAAGAATGATACGGGAAAGCTTATAGCAAAAGTATTTTTTACTTATTATCACAAAGACGGAGAAGATGCTGCAAAACGTCCTATCTGTTTTACGTTTAATGGTGGTCCCGGTTCTTCATCCGTATGGCTGCATATGGGTGGCGTTGGTCCGAGGAGAGTTTTGTTAAATGATGATGGTTCTACTACAGCACCTCCATATAAGTATATCAACAATGAATATAGTTGGTTAGATAAAACTGATCTGGTTTTTATTGATCCTGTTTCAACTGGCTTCAGTCGTGCTGCATCGGGAGAAAGTCCAAAACAGTTTCATGGATATGTTGAAGATATTTCTTCTGTTGGTTCTTTTATCCGTCATTTTCTTTCCCGTTATGAGCGTTGGGGTTCTCCTAAATATTTAGCAGGAGAAAGTTATGGCACCACAAGAGCTGCTGGGTTGTCTAAGTTCCTTGAAGACAATTATCGCATTTATCTCAATGGCATACTTTTAATTTCTGCTGTGTTGAACTTTGGTACCAATGATTATTATATCGGTAATGATTTGCCAAGAGCTTTATACATTCCATCTTACACTGCTGCTGCCTGGTATCATAAAAAATTAGCACCGGAATTACAGGCAGATCTAAAGAAATCACTAAAAGAAAGTGAAGCTTTTGCTTTAGGTGAATATGCTTCTGCCTTATTAAAAGGTGGTTGGATGAGTGATGCGGAAAAAGATAAGATAGCTGAGAAGATGAGTTATTATACGGGCTTATCAAAAGAATATTGTTTGCAGGCCAATTTAAGAGTGGAAGAAAACCGCTTTTATAAGGAGTTAAGAAGAAAAGATGGGTTGACAATTGGAAGATTAGATGCAAGATTCACCGGTCGTGATTTTGATGATGCCGGTGAGACTGTAAGTTATGATCCTTCCTTTGTAAATATTGATGCACCCTTTACAGCAACGATCAATGATTACTTTGAAAAAGATCTGAACTTTAAAGAAGAAAAAGGGTACAATATTTTCGGACAGGTTTATCCGTGGAATTACAATAATGTACAAAACCAGTTTTTGAATGTGGCTGAAAGTCTGAGAGAAGCAATGACTAAGAATCCTCATTTAAAAGTGTATGTAGGCTGTGGCTATTATGATTTTGCCACACCATATTTTATTGCACAATATGATGTGGAGCATATGTTCCTTAGAAAAGAGTTAAGACCGAATATAAATTTTCATTATTATGAAGGTGGACACATGTATTATATTCACAAGCCTTCACTTATACAGTTTAAAAAAGATGTGGATGATTTCTTTGATTCAAGTTCTAATGTGAAATAACTATAAATAAGAAAGGCTCTGTAAAGAGCCTTTCTTATTTAATTCCTGTTCTCTGGTGAATCAACGCTGAAAACATTATTGTTCTCTTCCTTTTTGCGGATACCAAAATTGTAACGCAGGTTAATGCCAAATCTTCTTGTATCAGATTCACGGTAACCATAAGCTTTTACTGAACCCTGGTTTAAAACGAAGTTATTATTGTTGGTAAAAAAGATATCACTCATGCTAAGTGTAATAGTCAGTTTCTTTTTAATGAACTGGCGGTTGATGCTGGCATTCAGCATGCCAAAATTGCTCAACTCATAAAACTGTTGTGTGCCATTAAAGCGTATAAAACCATGAAAGGATAATTGTGAAAGTTTATCCAGCTTTAACTGGTGAAAGGTAAAGATGCTCCAGCTGCCACGTTTAAAAGAAAGTGGTTTGTTTTCATACAGTCCGTTATAATCGCTGTGATTGTATTGAGTACCCAGCACAAAGAAATATTTTTTGCCGGGAGGTAATGCACCCAATGCACGGAAATAAATTTCTTTATTCGTTCCTAAATTGTCGTAAGTACGGTAAGCCAAACTTTGATTGGCTGCAGATTGATAAACCACATTCGTAAATATATCTTTAGTATAGTTTTGACCAATAGCAAATATGGGACGTTCATCTACACTGATATTGGCTTCGTAGTTTTGAGTAAACTGTGGCCGCAGGCCCGGGTTACCAATTTCATACAGGAATTGATCAATAAACTTTGGAAAAGGATTAAGCTGTTCATACACTGGCCGGCTGATGGTTCTTCTGTAAACTAAATATGCTTTCAAATCATAACCGGCTATCTTCATCACCTTCCTGCTTATATAAACATAAGGAAAGAAATCAGTGCGGTTTACTTTAAAGGAGGTGTCTAATGGAATCAGCTGATGACCATTCATGTTCGTATTCTCTATTCTTGTTCCTGTTTTTATTACTACTGATCCAATTGTTTTGGTTGCCTGTACATAAGCGGCATTAATATTTTCTTTATATACAAATGAGTTGGTTCTAAAATCATCTTTAACCCAGCTTCCATTAGATTGAATTAGATAATCTGTAGTGCTGTTGAATTTTAGAAAGGAAGATTTTAATCCGGCTTCAAATACTAATTTTTTGGGGAGTTTCCATTTTAAATCAGTTTGAATGGTAAAAATATTTCTTGTATTATCAATATCACCTTTGCCATTTATTGTTTTTGGAGAAGGGGAAGTAAAGCTATTAAGATAACCCTGGTCTGATTTGCTTTTAGAATAATTGTAGGAAATATCAGTAGTCCATTCAGAACCCAGCGTATCTATTTTATATTTTGAATTAAATCCCTGGTTGCCGATAAAAGACGAACCATTATTATTAACGGCAGAAAAAACACTCGAGATTGTTTGCGAGGTGCTGGTTTTATAAATATTGCTTTGATTGAGGGTATTGTTATCAAAAATATTTACACTTGCCCTGCCATCAAAACTGACATCCCATTTTTTGTTCAGATCTTTTGACCATCCATAGTTGCCAAAATAGGTATTGGAAGGATAAGTAGTGTATGCATCCTGGCTCAATAAAGAATCACCGGTTAACTGACGGTTGG
Organism: Sphingobacteriales bacterium; assembly: GCA_016200915.1. Taxonomy (GTDB): domain Bacteria; phylum Bacteroidota; class Bacteroidia; order Chitinophagales; family Chitinophagaceae; genus AWTP1-9. The sequence continues at coordinate 8,860 of JACQDV010000068.1, read as the reverse complement.
TTTGAATTTGATCATAGGTATTGCGGTGATTGTAATTAAGATTGACATAAAAATTTCTACCGTCTTTATTGTTGTTGATATTTAATCCTCCAAACTGGCTCCCATATTTTCCCTGGTTCATACCGGCAGTTACTGTACCGGTTAATCCAATCTTTACACCCTTTTTCAAAACAATATTAATAATACCACCACCACCGGAAGCATCATATTTTGCAGAAGGCGTTCTCAGTATTTCAATCTTCGCAATAGCATTTGGTGGTAAACTCTTCAGCATGGTAGCAATATCGGCTGCACTCATCTTCATTTCCCTACCATTAATATAAATGGTGGCAGGAGTGGTGGTGTTTAAATAAACATTGCCATCCTGGTCAGTAAACAACCCCGGTGTTTTTTCTATGATTTCGTAAGCATTGGTACTGCTGGCTGCTAAATTTTCAGGATCAACAACCGTTTTATCATCCTCTTGTTTCATTAATGGTTTGGAAGAGGTCACCTTTACTTCTGCTAATGTTTTAGCAGCATCTGTAAGTGCAAATACAAATGTTGTTTTGCCGGGAGTTATAGTAATACCTTTTTGAGCACTGTTGTAATTCACCGCACTTACCTCAACAATGTATTGTTTGTTTTGTAAAAGTGTAAAGGAGGCCACACCGTTATTGTCTGCAACCTTTTGAATGACGTTGAGCGAATCTTCTCTTAATGTGATTTTAAAACTGGTAGCTGCTATTCCTTCATTCTTGCTGTTAATCGCTTTGAAGCTGATTTTTAATTCCTGTGCAGAACTGATAAAGCTGAATAAAATGGCGGTTAGCGTAAAATAAAAGTATTTCCTCATGCGGTTTCTGTTGATTGATCATTAAAAATATGACAGACATTTATTATTCTCTCTCCATTCCTGTAAAAAAATCCGTTAAAATAAATAACTTTCCGTTGCTGATATGGTACAATACACGACAATCATTAAAAAGTTTGACAAGCAGGGTGAAAAAACCGGCTGGACTTATATTGAAGTGCCGGCAGATATTGCTGATGAATTAATGCCGGGAAATAAAAAATCTTTCCGTGTAAAAGGGAAATTTGATAAACATTCCATTAAAGGAGTTGCCTTGCTCCCAATGGGTGGTGGAAGTTTTATTATCCCTTTAAATGGTGAAATGCGAAAAGCAATCGGTAAGAAACATGATGCTATGCTGGAAGTAAAACTTTCTGTGGATAAAGAACCTTTTCAATATTCCAAAGAATTAATGGAATGTCTTAGTGATGAACCTGCTGCCATGGCACAGTTTAAAAAAATGCCTTCATCGCATCAGAAGTATTACAGCAATTGGATTGAAGCTGCCAAAACAGAACCCACTAAAGCCAAACGAATTGCCATGACCATTAATGCAATGATTAAGCAAATGGATTTTGGTGAGATGTTACGGGAAGAGAGAGCGAAGAAAAAATTTTAAAAAGTCATTACCTGTTAGCAATATTTTTTGCTTCTTTAATTCTATTTAAAGTCTGTTTTGAGATTAAAGAAATTAATTCTGTTATCTCGCTTTCAGTCAGTGGCTCATCATATTTTTTTTCAAAAATTGCTGGCCCATTAGAGCTAAGATGTACAGAATATGTAAATTCATAAAACCTTATTATAAGCCCTGAATAAATATCTATTACGCCTGAATTTGATGTTTGCAAGCCTCTGTGTGCATATATGAGTTCTAAGCTTCCATTAACAGATAATTTTCCAATATGATCAGTTATTAAAGTTTCGATTTGTTCGGCTTGTTGAATTACATACTTTCCTCCAGTTCCAAACCTGAATTGAATTGCTTTTTCATAGAAAAAATTATCAAGCGATGATAGCTTTTCAATTATTTTTTTATAAAGTGCGGCAAAAGTTGAATTATAAAGTGAAAGGGCAACTTGCGGTGAGAATGGCTGAGTAACTTTTCCCCTTTCATCAAAATTTCTTCTCAATAATTCAACTTCTTTTTCAAAATCACTCTCTTCTTCAATCTTTTCACCTTTTACTGCTCTCAAATAAATCTCCTGCCATCTTTCACTCAACTTTAAAATATATTCAACAAAAGCATTAAGATTCCCAGTGTCTGCCTGGTTTAAAGCAAATAAATAGTCTTTCTTTCCTATGCTTTCAATTACAATTGGAGCATAACTGTTCTTAATCAAAATATAATTCATCATTAGTCTTGCAGTTCGGCCATTGCTGTCATCAAATGGATGAATGCGTACAAAACGATAATGAAAGATCGCAGCTAATTGTACTGGGTGCAGCTCTTTTTTTAGTGATTCTTCCCTGTACCAATTTAATAAGTCTCCCATCAGGGCCGGAGTCTCTTCAGGTGTTGCATAATTAAAAATTTCCCCATTTTCTAATCGAACAGAGTTGGAATACTTTTTATAATTACCCGGTTCAATTAACCTGCGGGTAGGTTGACCATCGGGAGTAATAGCTTCTTTATAATAAGGTCGCACTAAAATCAACTCGTTAATTTTTTTAATGAATTTTTCAGATAGTTGGTGTTCTGGATTAACAGCTTCTTCTTTTACTAGTTTCAAAGCGGTATCGTGAGCTTTCATTTCTTCCAGTTCCCGTAATGTATAATCACCGCTAACCTTATCAAACAATAATAATAGTTGCGTATGGCCGTAGGTAAGCGTATTGCCTTCTATATGATTAGAATTGTAATTAAACTCAAGTCTGTACTTGCTCCAGAAAGCCTGTAAATACTCAGGTTTTATGTCAGAGATACTTTCTGCTTTCTTTTTAAGATTTTCAATGTGTAGTAGCTGAGGAGAAAATTCCATTTATTAAAGATAGAAAAATGACGGGAACTTAAATTAAAGTGCATTTCAAATTTTGGCATGATATACTTTTTAAATTTAAATTAATATTCTTTTTATCCCCTCCCTGGAGGGGTAGCAGAGTTTTAAAATAAAAGAATATTTAATAGGGGTGGGTCAGGATGCAAAAATTTGAAATGCACTGCTTAAATCTTCCAGTCAATAATTTCATTCACCCATTCTTCCTGGTAAGGAGTACTAATCTTAATATAATTATCAGTGTATCCTTCCATCACGCCATTTTTAGCATGACCTTCAAATAATACTTTACGGGTTTCACCGGTGTGTTGTTGAGTAAAGTATTGCATCTTCATATAAGAAAGATTGCGGAGCGATTTATTTCTTTCATTTCTTACATGAATTGGAACAACCGGTTCAATGCTGAGAGCATGTGTATTATCTCTTTCAGAATAAGTAAATACGTGGAGGTAAGAAATATCTAATGAATGTAAATAGTCAAATGTTTCTTTAAAATCTTCGTCTGATTCACCGGGGAAACCAACAATTACATCCACACCGATAGCACAATGCGGCATAAAAGTTTTGATGAGCTTCACTCTTTCCGTATATAATTCTCTTTTATATCTTCTGCGCATCAAACCTAATATCTTATTACTGCCGCTTTGTAATGGAATATGAAAATGCGGCATAAACTTTTTACTGTTTGCCACAAACTCAATGATCTCGTTTGTCAGCAGGTTAGGTTCAATAGAAGAGATTCGATAACGTTCAATACCCTCTGCTTTATCTAACTCTTTTATTAAATCAAAAAAGTTTTCTTCATGTTTCAGATTGCCATCTGATCCTTTACCAAAATCACCAAGGTTTACACCGGTTAAAACAATTTCTTTTACACCGGCCGCAGCTAATTCATGCGCATTTCTTAAAACATTGGCAATATTATCACTTCTGCTTTTGCCACGGGCCATCGGTATAGTACAGAAAGAACAATTATAATCGCATCCGTCCTGAACTTTTAAAAATGTTCTTGTACGATCATTGATGGAGAAGGAAGCATTAAAGCCCGTCACTTCTTCAATTTCGCAACTGCTTATTTTAGCTGAATCGCCTTTAGATAATTCACGGATATGTTGTGCGATATTAAATTTTTCAGCAGCGCCTAACACTAAATCCACACCAGGTATCTCAGCAATTTCTTTTGGTTTTAATTGTGCATAGCACCCGGTGATTACTACTAAACTTTCAGGCGTTTTCCTTTGAATGCGGCGGACTAATTGACGGCATTCTTTATCTGCATTATCTGTAACCGAGCAGGTATTGATCACATATACATCTGCCACATCTGTAAACTCTTTCTTTTCAAAACCTTCATTCTCCAGCATACGGGAAAGTGTGGAGGTTTCTGAAAAATTAAGTTTACAACCAAGTGTATGAAAAGCTATAGTTTTTGCTTCTGCCATCAGGGCGGCAAAGATAAGAAACAACAGGCAAAGGATTTGGTAAAGATGTTTTTGTATTTTAGCTCTTATTAGAGATTATGAACAAGAAATTTTTGCCATATTTCCTGGGAATATTTGGGGTGGTGTTGATATGGAAAATGTATGAGTTTAGTATCCAGTCTGATTTTAAGATAGAAAAAAGTAAAAAAGATGTACCGGTTGTTGCACCTGTAATTAATAAATCAACTGATGAACTAAATCGTTCTGCTACTCACTTTATTTATACTAAACATGCCCGCTGCCGAATGGATTGTCGTCATATTGATGAAAGTGAAGTAAAAGAAATTTTGAAAGACGGCGCAATCAATTATAAAAAAAGTCAGTATCAACATACGGATAATCCAAAATATGCTGTGGAGGGATGGAGTCATGATAAGCAACACCTCCGGATTGTATTTGCTCCTACAGAAGATGCGGTGGTTGTGGTAACCTGTATTGATCTGGAAAATGAATTTGAATGTCATTGTCCCGGCGATGAACACAAAAATTAAAGCATGAAATATTTAGTAAAGCCATTCCAGTGGTTGTATGTTATTTATGCCCTTGTGTTATTTCTTGCTATGATGCTGATTGTTTTTCCGCTTTCTGTTATCGCTTCATTATTTGGAAGAATTAATGGGGGAAATTTTATTTATAAAATTTGTTCATGGTGGGCAGATGCCTGGCTGTTCCTCATTGGCATCTGGCATAAAAGTATTTATGAATCAAAGATCAATAAACATTCACATTACATTTTTGTATCCAATCATATTTCTTACATGGATATTCCGCAAATGCTGAAAGCTATTCGGCAGCCGATGCGGATATTGGGTAAAGCTGAAATGGGGAAGATACCGGTGTTTGGATTTATTTACAGCAGGGCAGTAGTATCTGTTCACCGTGATAGCATAGAGGCAAGGGCAAAAAGTGTGAAGGTATTGAAATCGGTTTTGAATAAAGAAGTATCAATCTTCCTCTGTCCTGAAGGAACATTTAATATGACCAACAAACCGTTGAAAGAGTTTTATGATGGAGCTTTTCGTATTGCAATAGAAACGCAAACACCGGTAAAGCCTTTATTGTTTCTGGATACTTATGACCGGCTTCACTACAAATCAGTATTTAGTTTGTCTCCCGGTAAATTACGAACTGTTTACTTAGAAGAAATAAGCCCTGAAGGATATACCTTAAAAGAAGTAAACGCATTCAGGCAAAAAGTTTATGACATAATGGAGGCGAAGCTGATTGAATACAAAGCTTCATGGATAAAGCCTTCTAATACTTAACTTGCATCAAATTTTATTCATTACTCACTATTGACCATTCACCCAATGTTTGCAGAGATCATTATTCCGCTGGCATTACCTAAAAATTATACATGGTTTGTTCCTGACCGTTTAAAGGAACAGGTTAGGATAGGTGTGCGGGTAGAAGTTGGATTGGGTAAGAATAAGAAATATGCAGGAGTAATAAAAAGACTGCATGGTGAGAAACCAGAGGCATTTGATGCAAAAGATATTTTAAATGTACTGGATGCAGAACCCATCGTAAATGAAGAACAATTAAAGCTATGGGAATGGATTGCCCAATATTATTTGTGCAGCGAAGGTGAAGTGATGGCAGCTGCATTGCCTTCTCATTTCAAACTCAGCAGTGAAACGATTGTTTTGTTCAATGAAGAATATGGCGAAGATTTTTCGCATTTAGATCATGATGAATATTTGGTGGCAGAAGCTTTGTTGCTGAAGAAAGAATTAAAAATAACTGAGGTACAACAGGTGTTGGATTCATCACATGTTTATCCCGTAATAAAAAGATTGATTGATAAGAAAGTTTGTTTTGTTTGGGAAGCATTAAAAGAAACTTATGCCCCTAAAAAAGAAACTTATGTGTTATTGGATAAATTATATGACGATGAAGATAAATTATCAGACCTGCTGAATAACTGGACAAGGGCTCCCAAACAAATGGAGTTGCTGCTCAGCTATCTTCATTTAATTAAAACAGAAGGAGAAGTAACAAAGACCGGTTTATTAAAAAAGAGTAATGCCAGTGATGCACAGTTAAAAGGATTGGTGGAGAAAAACATTCTTCACCTGGAGAAACGAAATATTGACCGTCTTCGCTATTTGCCAAAAGATATTATCATTGATTTTGAATTTTCTGCCGCACAGCAGGAAGCATTTGAGCAAATACAAAAATCATTTACAGATAAAAATGTTTGCCTGCTGCATGGCATTACTTCCAGCGGTAAAACACAGGTGTATATAAAGTTGATTGAACAATATGTGCGAAAGGGAAAACAGGTTTTGTATTTACTGCCGGAGATTGCATTGACATCACAAATTATCCGCCGCTTACAAAAACATTTTGGGGGATACATTGGCATTTATCATAGTAAGTTCAATCAAAATGAAAGAGTGGAGATATGGAACAAGATAAAGAATGGTGAGTTAAAGATTGTGCTGGCAGCCCGTTCCGGATTGTTTCTGCCTTTCGATGATTTGGGATTGATAGTAACTGATGAAGAACATGACACTTCTTACAAACAACAGGACCCTGCTCCGAGATACAATGCAAGAGATGCAGCTGTTTATTACGCTTCCTTATTCAATGCAAAAGTATTGTTGGGAAGTGCTACGCCGGCTGTTGAAACTTATTATAATGCAGTAACACATAAGTATGGTTTGGTTGAATTGAATGAAAGATATGGCGGAGTGGAAATGCCTTTTATTGAGATCATCGACACCAAGCCGTTAGCAGCAAAAACCAAAGAGAAAATTATTTTATCGCCACAGTTAAAAGAAGCAATAGAGAAATCACTTTCACAAAACAAACAGGTAATTCTTTTTCAGAACAGGCGGGGTTATTCACCCTACCAGGTTTGTCAAACCTGCGGGTGGATACCACATTGCCGTTATTGTGATGTAAGTCTTACGTTTCATAAAGGAACAAATAAACTGCATTGTCATTACTGCGGCACTGTTTATCCAACGGTGCATACCTGCCAGGCTTGCGGTAATCACCATTTTTCACAAAGAAATTTTGGTACGGAAAAGATCGAGGAATTTTTAGAAGAAGAATTTCCTCATGCAAAGATCGGACGAATGGATATTGACAGTGTGAGAGGTAAACAAGCGCATGATAATTTAATTCAGCAATTTGAACAGCAACGCATCAATATATTAGTAGGAACACAAATGGTGGTAAAAGGATTAGATTTTGAAAATGTGAATTTAGTTGGCATATTAGATGCGGACAGTATTTTGAGTTTTGCTGATTTCAGGGTGAATGAAAGAGCTTTTCAATTAATGGAACAGGTGAGTGGCCGCAGTGGTAGAAAAGATGAACAGGGGAGAGTAATGATACAGGTAGCCAATACTAAACATCCTGTGCTGAGCTTTGTACAACAGCATAATTATAAATTGTTGTACGATTATGAGATTGAAGGAAGGCAACGCTTTTTTTATCCGCCCTATTCAAGAATTATCTTACTCACCTTCCGGCATAAGTTTAGAGAAGTAGCAACAACTGCTGCTAAGTTTTTTGCTGAGGCTATGAAGAAAGATTTTGGAAAGTTTATTGTTGGGCCTGCTGAACCGGCAGTAAACCGCATCCGCAATCAATACCTGATGGAGCTATTATTAAAGTTGCCCAAGGATACCCATGTAATTAATGCCTGTAAACAAATGATACAGGAACAAACGGCTATCATTCATAATGATAAAAAACTGCGTAGTGTGGTGGTGATACCGGATGTGGATGTGATTTAAAGTGAGGTCATTTTTTTGTACGTATAACTATGAACTCCTTTCTCATTGCTTTTATCCGCTTTTAACATGGCGGCTGCAACCTGTGAACCTTCAATTGCTTTGTATTTAGCAGGGACTAAAAAATTCAAGGGTTTCATTATTGCCTGGAATATTCTTTCAGCCAACCTGAATTCTTTGCGATAACCTAATAATAAAGATGGCCGCATGATATGTACAGCATCAAATGGTAATGCAGCAATGGCTTCTTCTACCTGCCCTTTAAGTTTTACATAAAAATTACTGCTCTTGCTGTTTGAGCCAATAGCTGATACAATAACATATTTCTTTACTCCTTTTTCCAAACCAATTTTTGCAGCATTAACCGGAATATCAAAATCTATACTGCGGTAAAGATCATTATTGCCTTTCACCTGCTTTTGAGTAGTACCGATGCAGCAGAAAATGGTGTCAACTTGAGGAAAGTTATTGCTGTATGCATCAATATCGGAGAAATTAATTATTCTCTCCTCCAGTTTGGAATGTTGGATATTCAGTGACCTTCTTACGAGTACATAAACTTTAGTAATGCTATTGTCTTTTAACAGTAAGTCTGTCAAGTTATTTCCAATTAATCCACTGGCGCCTAAAACAAGAACGCTATGCATTTTTAAGTTGTTATTATTTCATTAGCGTTGCGTTGTTATAATACATAGTTCTTTGAAAGTATTGTCAGTATTGAGTTTGCACGGAATCAATGCCTAAGACGATTTGATTTTTCGAGCGGAATTAAAATTGCAACTTGCTGCAAATCATACATTTATG
>JACQDV010000071.1 GCA_016200915.1 Sphingobacteriales bacterium | reverse complement strand
GTAATTTTAGTCATAGCGTTTAGAGTTTTTATTGTGATTAATAAATTGTAGCTCTTAAGTTATTTAAGATTCTACTTACCTCTAAACGCTTTTTTTATTGCATAGGGGCTTTGTGCAAACAGGGCTGGACGTTGAAACTTCGGCTGTTTGTAAACCTATACCAGGATTAATAACCAAAAACATCAACTAAAATCAGGACGATACATACAAATCCTGGCTTCAGTTCCAGGCTGGACAAACACCAACGAACTTTAATTCTTAACTTCAACAAATCAACAACATTCGGCAGCGGTTATGGGCGGACACAATTCTAAGTCCACATCTTCGCAAAGCGCCGGCTCATTACCTGCAAGCCTATCGGCGACAGTACTCATATTGAGCAGACACAAAAATTGACCAATCTTTAGAATCTGCTAATCAGCTTTTGGCCGACCTTAACAATACACATTTAGGCATTTATAAGTTTCATATAGCAAATAACAAGGGATTATTGTGGAGTAGATAATTCCTTTCCAACTTGTTGATAAGCAACCGTATTTTTGTATAAATTGCCGAATAGAACATAAATAGCTTTAATGACCGATTTCGAAAAATATTTTAAGTCTTTACAGTCACACAAAATTGACGACATCACTGAGCATTCCCATCGTCCAGCCCTAAAAGAATTGATGGAATCCCTTGCTGGTGCAAAGGTCAAAATTCTTCACGAACCCAAGCGGGAAGGCAAATTTGGTTCCCCTGACTTTAAGATAACCCATACTGAAAGTATAATTGGCTATGTTGAGAATAAGAAAATTGAAGAAAATCTCGACAAAACAATTAAGAGTGACCAAATAAAAAAATACCAATCACTTTCTGACAATATACTCCTGACAAACTATATTGATTGGATTTGGATGAAGGAAGGGAAAATACAACAAAGAGAAACTCTTTGCTTTCTTACTGATATTGAAAATAAAAGGGCAAAACTTGATAAAACAAAGGTTGATGCTGTTGAAAAGCTGATTAAATCTTTCTTGTCGCAAGCTCCAAAGCAAATTGGGGATGCAAAAAAATTAGCAGAAGCTTTAGCTGTAAGAGCTAAGTTGTTAAAAGATTTTTTATTGGATGAATTGAAAAGGCAAGAGGTTGAACACACAGAAGGCCGACTGTACCAACTTTATGAAACATTCAAAACCTTTGTTTTTCATGAATTAACCGTTGATGAATTTTCAGATGCATTTGCTCAAAATCTTGTCTATGGATTATTTTTAGCTAAATTAAATGCTGATGTTCATGCAGTAAATCTTTACAATGCAAAAAAATACATCCCGGCTTCATTTGAATTAATCAGGGAACTGGTAAACTTTTTAGATGAACTGGATAACGAAGAATATCGGGAAACGAGATGGATTGTTGAAGAAGTGCTGACAATTATGAATAACCTTGATTTAAGGGCCATTCAGGATACATTATCTTTTACAAAGAAGCGTAAAGATGCAGACAACATTATAATCAAAGACCCCTACGTTTACTTTTACGAGGACTTTCTAGCGGCTTATGACAAGAAATTAAGAAAAGCAAAGGGTGTTTATTATACACCGCCGCCTGTTGTAAATTTTATTGTTCGGGCAATTGATGACATACTGATTAAAACCTTCAAAATAAAGGAAGGGTTAGCAGACCGCAATAAAGTGACAGTACTTGATTTTGCTACGGGTACTGGTACATTTTTATTAGAAACATTACAGCAAATATTTGACAAACTGCCAAGAGACTCAGGTAAGAAAGACCTGATAATTAAAGAACATGTACTAAAAAATTTGTTTGGGTTTGAATACCTAATTGCACCATATACTATTGCACATTTAAAACTCTCTCAGTTCTTAAAGGACAATGATTATCAGTTAAAGGATAAAGAAAGGTTACAGATATTCTTATCTAATACACTTGAACCTATCCCAAGCCAAATTAAAATTCCTTTATTTCCTGCTTTAACGGAGGAAAGTAAACAAGCACAGGAAATAAAAGATAAACCAATATTGGTAATTACTGGTAATCCCCCATATTCAGGACATTCCAAAAATAATGGCAAGTGGATTACAAACAAAATACAAGACTATTATTTTGTAGATGATAAGCCATTAGGAGAAAAAAACCCTAAATGGTTGCAGGATGATTATGTAAAATTTATCCGTTTTGCTCAGGATAAAATGGAAACTGTTGAGGAAGGAGTGGTTGGCATTATTACTAATCACAGGTTTTTAACCAATCCCACTTTCAGAGGTATGCGGCAAAGCCTGATGAAAACCTTTGACCAGCTTTATTTTATTGACCTTCATGGCAGCAATAAACCAAAAGAATTTGCACCAGATGGAAGCAAAGATGAAAATGTATTTGATATTGAACAGGGTGTTGCTATTTCGCTATTCATCAAAAAGAAGGGATTGGAAAAGAAAATATTTCATACCGATTTTTGGGGAACAAGAATTGATAAATACAAACGAAGCCTTGAGGATGAAATAAAAGCCATTAAGTGGAACACAATTGAAGCATCTGCTCCTTTTTATTTATTTCAGCCGCAGGATGAAGAACTAAAGAAGAAATATAATTTATGTATAAGCATTAAGGATATATTCATTAAGAATTCAAATGGAGTTGTTACCAAAAGAGATAATCTTGTTATTGGGTATAACAACGAAGAGATTAAGGCAAAACTGAAAGTATTTAATGACATAAAAAAATCTGATGAAGATATTGCAGAATATTTTAAAATTCCCTTACAGGATAAAGACAAATGGAATTTATCCGCTGCCAGGAAATATTTGACAAAAACTGGAATCAGTAATAATAAGCTGACTAAAATTTATTACCGTCCATTTGATACAAGAGTAATTTATTTTGATGAAGTGCTTGTAGCTCGGCTTGTGAAAAATGTAATGGCAAGTTTAAGAGGCAATAATAAAGCAATAATTTGTGGGAGGGCTGGATTAAATGTTAATGGCGATGACTGGAATCTAATTACAGTTACTAATAGCCCAACAGATTTAAATTTATTTTCAAGAGGCGGAGCAACTATTTTTCCAATTTATATTTCGCCATCAAATCAAGTAGATGATTCATTATTGCTTATCCCAAATTTTAAACCTGAATTTTTAAAATTACTAAAATTCAAACAAAGTTTTGAAGAATTAACAGGTTATATTTATTCCATATTGCATAGTCCAACTTATCGAAAAAAATATGCTGAGTTCTTAAAAATAGACTTTCCCCGAATACCATTTACGGATGATAAAAAGATTTTTAAACAATTATCAGAATTGGGAAACCAACTCATTAAAATTCATTTATTAGAAGATGAAACAAATTATTCTTATGGTGATTTCATCGGAAAAGGAACAAATATTGTTGAAAAGTCAAACTATGTTGTAGATAAAAAAGTCGGTAAGCTATATATCAATAAGACACAATACTTCAATAATGTACCGCAAGAAATTTACAACTTTTATATTGGTGGCTATCAGGTATTGGATAAATATTTAAAAGACCGAAAAGGGAGAGAACTGAATATTGAAGAAGTTGATAACGTAAGAGATACCGCCAGAGCCCTTGCATTCACCACTGAACAAATGAAAAAAATTGACTCACTCACAAAAAGCTGGATATAATTATGGAAATTTTATTTTTTAAAAGTAAGTATTATCCTGATTTCTATTTTATTTATAAGGGGAAAAATGGTGTTAATGCTGAACGTATGTTAAGAAATTTCAGCAATACCGGAGAATTTGAAAATAGCGGCTATCCAAAAATTGAGATCGAAATGGGATTTACTTTAAAGACAGATGCACCTGAATCCTTTGTAGATTACCTGACAGAAAATGTTGCCACAAATCATATTGTTCATCCAGATTACAATAGTCAGAACTTTCGAGCATGGTATGAATTTAAAGATGTAACAAATATAGATAAATGGTTGACTGATTACTATTCCTTACAGGAAAACAAAGCAAATGTTTCGACTGTTCAGACAATGCTTTTTTAGCAATTCAACGTTGGACGTAATTGATGTATTAAGGCGACTTACTTATTTACAACTTTAAAATAAAGTGACAGACGAAGGCCAGCAGGTAACAGGCGGTTTGGCAATATGGCGGGGCGACGAATATATGCTCAGCTTTTTGTTCGCTATTCGGCTTCAGTTCCAGCCGACGAATAACGCCGAGCAATAGAATAAACAATGAACTTTTAGTTATAAATTTAGCAGCGGTTATGGGCTGACGATTTTCAAATACCACCACATCGCCAAGCCGTGTCCGTTCAACTGCAATAAACTTCTGTATTCCAATTTGTCTTCTGTAAAAAACTTCAACAGACTGCGTAAGTTGGTCAGATTGACGGGGAGATTATGATACCTTGATTCATGTCCCCACGAAACAAGCCTCACAACTCCCCTTTCTTCAACGACGCAACTACATAATCGCAGGCACCCACGTGTTGTCATGCCGACGCATGAGACATCCCGAAGACTGTAACATTCATTAAGTTCATAATCTCTGAGATTCCTCGTTCCCCGGAATGACAAAACACAAAGGCCGTGCTTCTAAGGTTTGGCATTACGGAGGGTTTGGTTTTCAGTCAGGAGATTGCCACGACAAGCTACGCAAGTCTCGCAATGACGGTAAAAAAAAAGGAATGATGGTTGTGGAGCTTCATTCACTATTCACTATTCACCATTGACCATTCACCCTACTCGCCACTCACCACTCACTCCTCACAACTCCCCTTTCTTCAACTCCGCCACCGCATAATCGCAGGCACGGGCAGTAAGTGCCATATAAGTAAGCGAGGGATTAACACAGGAGCTGCTCGTCATGCAACTGCCATCGGTAATAAATACATTGGGTACTTCGTGTAACTGATTATGGGCATTTAATACGCTGTTCTTGTGGTCACGGCCCATACGGGCAATGCCCATTTCGTGGTTGGCATTACCGGGGTAACTGATACTGCCACTTACCTGCGGGTCACGGTAACCTGCCGCCTGCAGCATCTCCAGCCCCGTTGTTTTTATATGTTCGTGCATGTGATGTTCGTTATCTTTAAAAGAACAGTCGGCCACCACTAAGGGGCGGCCCCATGGGTCTTTCTTATCCTTACTTAATGTAACCCGGTTATCAGCATAAGGCAGGCATTCGCCAAAAGCATAAAGACTCATATGCCATTGACCGGCTTCGCTCAGGTTTTGTTTCAGCTCTTCACCCAGCACAGCGCCATTGGTATCACGGCTGCGGTAAGCTCCACCTCCAAAATGATAGCCCCGCAAAAAGTCGGCTGCTTTATCCTGCACATTCATAAAACGGGGAATATAAATATTAGTGGGGCGGTAACCTTTGTAATAATCTTCCGCATAACCATCCACAGTCGCACTAAAGCTAAGCCCTTTGTGATGATCCATCAGGTTGCGACCCACCTGGTCGCTGTCGTTACCTAATCCATTGGGGAAACGGTTGCTTACCGAGTTGAGCAATATAAAACCGGTGGCAACCGTAGAAGCGTTGAGGAAAATGATTTTGGCGTAGTATTCTTCTGTTTGCTTGGTTTGCGTATTGAGCACTTCCACGCCTTCGGCCCTTTGCGTTTGTTCGTTGTACAATACTTTATTTACTAATGCACCGCTTTTTAGGGTAAGGTTACCGGTGGCAAAAGCTGCCGGCATGGTACTGGCGTTGGTACTGAAGTAAGCCCCCCAGGGGCAACCCCGGTGACAGAGATTGCGGCTCTGGCAAAGTCCCCTCCCCTTTACCGGTTCGGTTAAGTTGGCCGTACGACCGATGATGACTTTACGGTCGTGGTATTGCGTTTCTATTTGTTGCTTGAAATGTTTTTCCACCGCATTCATTTCAAAAGGCGGCTGAAAGATACCATCCGGCAACTGCGGAATATTTTCTTTGCTGCCACTTACACCAATGAAGCGTTCCACATAATCGTACCAGGGAGCAATATCTTTATAACGGATAGGCCAGTCCACACCATGACCATCACGAAGGTTGGCTTCAAAATCCAAATCGCTCCAGCGGTAAGTAGCTCTTGACCATAAAAGGGAACGGCCACCAACGATATCTCCCCGTATCCAGTCGAAGCGTTGTTTTTCTTCGTAAGGATTATCGAGGTCGTTAATGTAAAAATGTTTATTGTCTTCCCGGAAAGACCAGTGACGGCTTTGTATGGGATGGGTTTGTTTATCGTTCAGTGATAAGTTGAGCCGGTGCTCAAACTCCCATAAACTTTTATTGGTAGTAGTATAATCTTTGGGATGTTCAATCATTCGTCCTCTTTCCAGCATCAATACTCTTAATCCTTTTTCACAAAGTTCTTTAGCTGCCCATCCGCCGCTGATACCGGAGCCGACAACGATGGCATCGTAGGTGTTTTGTTGTTTTGCTTTAGTTAAGGGTTGAGGCATGAGTTAATTTGAAGATTTGAAAATTTGAAGATGAGTCGATTGCTGGTCGTTTGTTACTGGTTGTTTGTTGCTGGTTACTGGTTAATTGGTTTAAGGGTTGTATATTCATTTTCTTTGCGATGCTTAGCGGATTCTTTGCACTCTTTGCGGTTCCTGTTTTTTTAACCGCAAAGAACACGAAGGTTACGCAGAGAGACGCAAAGTTTATTATTTTAATTCATTGGCACATTTTCAAATTTTCAAATTGACTAATTAGCAAAATGATTATTCATTGCTACCGGATAATCTGCGATCGCTACTTCCGGTTCCGCTATCTCGGGATGCCAGAGTTTTTCCCATTCAAAACTGTAGTAGCCTTTGTAATTGTTGCGGCGCAAAGTATCTATTGCTTCAAAGATGGGTACTTCGCCTTTGCCGAGTAATACATAGTTGGGATTATTATCTTTTAACACCGCATCTTTTATATGGGTGTGATGTATCCATGGCTTTAATTGCTGATATACTTGTTTAGGTGATTGTTTGGTGATGACCCACATATTGCATACATCCCATACCAAACCAACATATGCAAACTTGGTTGTCTGCATAATAGTGACAAGGTCTTTGGTATGCACTAAGTCTCCATGTGTTTCCATCAGCACCATTACGTTTTTGCCTTTGCTGTAGTTGCCCAGTTCAATTAACCCGTTGCTGATGAGCTGAAGTGTTTCCTGTTTGTTCTGATCTTTGGGAAAATTATTGGGGAACACTCTTATATACGGACAATTGAGTTGTTGTGCCAGGTCAATAAAACGTTTGGCTTCATCTAAATTCTTTTTTCTTTCTTTTGATTCGGCGGTGTGTAAATTGGCAGAAGCACCGAGGTTAACGATGCGTAAATTATTTTGTTTGAGTAATGCTTTGGTAGCTTCTATATTTTCTTTGCTGAATTCCTTGCACAGGGTTAAATCCATTTGCCGCTGAATACCTCTTATCTCTATTCCACTGTAATTATTCTTTGCTGCAAAATCAACAATAGTATTAAAATCCCAATCAGGACAGCCGAGGGTGGAGAAAGAAAGTTTGGGTGCTTTCTTTGGTGCAAAAGATAAACCTAATGCGGCAGTGCTGCTGATTAATGTAACATCCGTGATGAATTTTCTTCTATTGATGGGCATGGTTGATTTGGTGATTTGATGATGTTTTTCTTTGCGCTGCTTTGCGATTTCTTTGCAGTCTTTGCGTTTATGTTTTTTAACCGCAAAGAACACGAAGGTTACGCAAAGAGACGCAAAGTTTATTTCAACCGGTCATTAATATCCAATCCATTCCTCCTTGCTGTATCTTTTGCAATATCATAACAGCATCAGTCCCGAAGCAAATCCGGGACTTCCGCCGGTTATAATTATTTTAATTTTTCAGCAATATCTAAATCATGGGCTTTAGCTGTTTCCTGTGCTTTTGTATAACCGGCGTCAGCATGACGGATAACACCCATGCCGGGATCATTTCTCAACACTCTTCTTAATCTTGCTTCTGCATCATCTGTTCCATCGGCAACAATCACCATTCCTGCATGAATAGAATAACCCATTCCTACTCCACCACCATGATGTAAACTCACCCACGAAGCACCACCGGCTGTATTTACCAATGCATTTAATAAAGGCCAGTCCGCAACCGCATCACTTCCATCGAGCATGGCTTCTGTTTCTCTATTAGGTGATGCAACAGAACCAGTATCTAAATGATCACGGCCAATAACAATCGGCGCTTTTACTTTACCTTTCTTTACGAGTTCGTTAAATGCTAATCCTGCTTTTTCTCTTTCACCCTGTCCTAACCAGCATATCCGTGCAGGTAATCCCTGGAAAGCAATTTTTTCTTTCGCCATCTTCATCCAGCGTATCATTCCTTTGTTATCGGGGAACATATTCAGGATGAGTTCATCGGTTACAGCAATATCATTGGGATCACCACTCAACGCTGCCCAGCGAAAAGGACCTTTTCCTTCGCAAAACAATGGACGGATATAGGCAGGAACAAAACCGGGGAAATCGAAACACCTGTTGGGTTTGTAGTTTGTGGTTTGTGGTTTATGGTTGTTTTCATATTCCTGTGCCCTTGCTCTTATATTATTACCGTAATCAAAAGTAATAGCGCCTTTATCCATCAGTTGCAGCATGAGTTGTACATGCAGGTGCATGCTTTCATAACTGCGGCGGATATATTCTTCAGGGTTTTGTTCTCTTAATACATTGGCCTGTTCGTTGGTTAATGTATGTGGCACATAACCAATCAACGGATCATGTGCAGAGGTTTGATCCGTTAAAGTATCGGGTATAATTTCTCTTTGTATCAGGCGATCCAGCAAATGAACAGCATTGCATAATACGCCGATACTTTTTGCTTCTCCTTCCCTGCGGTAATGCATGGCAGCATTGATAGCATCATCAATATTAGTATGCTTTTCATCGAGGTATCTTGTTTCAATACGTTTATCTATTCTCCATTCTTCAACTTCTGCTATTAAAGCAACACCTTCGTTCATGGTAATGGCTAAAGGTTGTGCTCCACCCATTCCTCCTAAACCTGCGGTAACATTCAATGTTCCTTTCAATGTGCCACCAAAATGTTTATCGGCAGCAGCAGCATAAGTTTCATATGTTCCCTGCACAATACCCTGGGAGCCGATGTATATCCAGCTACCGGCAGTCATTTGTCCGTACATCATCAGTCCTTTCTTTTCCAGCTCATCAAAATGTTTCCAGTTGGCCCAGTTTGGTACCAGCTGACTGTTACTAATTAAAACTCTCGGTGCATCTTTATGTGTTTTTAAAATACCAACGGGTTTACCGCTTTGTATCAGTAAAGACTCATCATTCTCCAGCACCTTTAATGCTTTAATGATATTATCTAATGCTTCAAAGTTGCGGGCAGCTTTACCACGGCCACCATACACGATGAGGTCTTCAGCTCGTTCGGCTACTTCGGGATCAAGATTATTGAGTAACATTCTTAAGGCGGCTTCCTGTATCCATCCTTTGCATTTTAACTGGTTGCCGGTGGGAGTTTTGTACTTAATAGCGTCGTAGCGTTTAGCAATCGTATCCATAATATTGTTTTTTTTCACGCAAAGAGGCTTAAGGAGCAAAGGCGCTAAGAAGATTTTTATTGCGGCTTATTTTCTTTGTGACTTTGCGTGGAATCATTGCAAAAGTCGCAATAAAATGAATATATTCGCCGATTCTAATCGTATCTATTTATGAGTTTACACATCAGCGCTAAACCGGGGGAAATTGCCAAAACTGTATTATTGGCCGGCGACCCTTTGAGGGCAAAATTTATTGCAGACAAGTATATGCAGGGCGTAGAACTGGTAAGCCAGACCCGTAATGCTTTTTATTTTACCGGAAATTATAAAGGTAAACGTGTTACGGTAGGCGCCAGCGGTATGGGCTGTCCCAGCATTGGTATTTATAGTTATGAATTATTTACCGAGTACGAAGCTGATACGATCATCCGCATTGGAACCTGCGGTGCTTATACTCCTAAACTAAAAGTGTTTGACCTGATTAATGTGGATGAAGCTGCCAGTGAGAGCACTTATGCTAAATATGCCTGGGGCATTAAAGGTGATGTGATAAAACACCAGGGAAAGGCTCATAAAATAATTAAGAAAACAGCTAAAGAACTTAACCTCGCTTTAAAACATTGTAATATTCACTCCAGCGATATTTTTTACCGTAAGAGTAAGGATGTACCTAAAGTGGCAGAGAAGAATAAATGTTTAGCGGTAGAGATGGAAGCATTTTCATTATTTGCCAATGCTCAGTATTTGGGTAAAACAGCTGCTACCTTATTAACTGTATCGGATGTTATTCCTACACATGAATTCATCAGTGCTGATCAAAGGGAAACTGCTTTGTTACCGATGATGGAGCTGGCATTAGAGAGCTGTCTGAACCTGGATTGATGGGATTTTGAGGATTAACAGGAAAGCTAAAATAATTTTTTCTTTGCGATACTTAGCGTATTCTTTGCACTCTTTGCGTTTAATTTTTTTAACCGCAGAGAACGCTAAGGCTACGCAAAGAGCCGCAAAGTTTTAATGTGTTATCGTTACGCTATTGCGTAAACAATTATTTCCTCAAAATCCATTAAATCCTGCAAAATCGTGGTTCAGACTTATTCCTTTGCTTTCAGCAAATGCATTTACTTCCTCCACAAAAGAAAAATCTTTGATGATAGAAGCTACGGCATTAATATCATCAGCAAAAATGCGGTCTTCTGCTGCAAAGCTTACACACTGGCGAACTACTTCATGTGCATGTTCCAGTAATTCACTGCTCTTTAAAGGACGACGGAATTCAATTGCCTGGCAGGCTGATAATAATTCTATAGCGAGAATAAATTCTAAATTATCCAATACTTTATTCAGTTTTCTTCCGCTGATGCTGCCCATGCTTACATGATCTTCCTGTCCGAGTGATGTGGGAATGCTATCGGCACTAGCCGGGAAACATAATGTTTTATTTTCTGTTACCAATGCGGCAGTCGTGTATTGCGGAATCATAAAGCCGCTGTTCAATCCTACATCTTTCATCAGTAACATTGGCAATCCCCATTTACCTTCTAACAATAAATAGCAACGACGGTCGCTGATGTTTCCTATTTCAGCAGCAGCAAAGCAGGCATAATCTAAAGGCAACGCCAAAGGCTGTCCGTGGAAGTTACCACCACTGATGGTATCATCAGCACCCAGGATAATAGGGTTATCGGTCACTGCATTTAATTCTATCTCCGTTAATTCCTTTAAATGCAACCATGCGTTCCTGGAAGCACCATGTACCTGTGGCATACAACGCAAACTATAAGGATCCTGTACCCGCCCACAATCCACATGACTTTGCATAATGTCTGAATCATTCAGTAATAAACGTAACCGCTGTGCTACTAATTTATTTCCATTATAAGGACGCAGTTCATGCAAACGTTCATCAAAAGGAGCTTTGGTTCCCGTTAATGCTTCTAAACTCATGGCACCAATAATGTCAGCAGCCTCCAAACAATTATGCATCCGCTGCACAGCTTTCACTGCAAAAGATAAAATGAATTGAGTACCGTTGATTAAAGCTAATCCTTCTTTTGGTCCGAGTTGTACAGGTGATAAACCTTGTTGTTTAAGAACGTTACTAGTTGCTTGTTGCTGGTTATTATAATAAACTTCTCCTAAACCTATCAATGGTAAAAACAAATGTGATAAAGGAGCTAAATCACCGCTGGCACCCACACTTCCTTTTTCAGGAACAACAGGAATTACATCATTGTCAATATGCCAAATGATACGTTCCAAAGTTGATAATTGCACTCCACTATAACCTTGCGCCAGTGCATGCACTTTGGTGATGAGCATGATCTTCGCTACTTCAGCCGGAATAGGATCTCCTACTCCTACACTATGACTTTGTAAAATTTTATACTGAAGTGTTGCAGTATCTTCTTTAGAGATAGCTGTATTCGCTAAAATTCCAAAACCGGTATTAACGCCGTAAACGGTTTTATCATTGGCAACTATCTGTTGTACATTATGCGATGAAGCGTTTATTTTTTTTACTGCATCATCATTCAATACACCTTTTATTTTTCCCTGTGCAAGTGCCAGGGCTTTTCCTGTTGTTAAAGTATCTGTTCCGTAATTAAATAGCATAAACTGGCAAGCTTTGCAGCAAATGTAACGAAACGCCGCTTATTGATTAATGTGCTATCTTTCGCTTCATCATTATTCATTATGCGATACATTTTTTGCTTCCTGCTATTGTTCAGCAGTTTTATTTTATCAGCCCAGCATATTGAAGTGCTTGATTCCGGTCATCATACATCTTTACGTGGATTGAGTGTGGTGAACGATCATATCATTTGGGTAAGTGGCAGCAACGGGCAGGTTGGTTTATCATTAGATGCAGGTAAAACATGGGAATGGATAACGGTGAAAGGATTTGAAAAAACTGATTTCAGGGATATAGAAGCTTTCAGCAGTACAGAGGCGATTATTATGGGAATAGCTGAACCTGCCTATATTTTAAAAACAAATGATGCGGGTAAAACATGGAAAGTAGTTTATGAAGATAAGCGACGGGGAATGTTTTTAGATGCAATGGAATTCTGGAACGAGATGAGTGGAATTGTGATTGGTGATCCAATAGATGGTAAAATATTTATTGCCCGGACATTTGATGGTGGTGATACCTGGCGTGGTTTGCCAGAAGAGAATTATCCTAAGGCGGATAGCGGTGAAGCCATGTTTGCTTCGAGCGGAACGAATGTAAGAGCTATTAATAAAAGCGAAGCAGTATTTGTCACCGGTGGATTAAGATCAAGATTGTTTGTACGGAATAAGAAAATTGATTTACCCATTATACAAGGCAAACAAACAACAGGTGCAAATTCTATCGCTGTTAAAAATGAAAAGATGATGATGGTTGTTGGTGGAGATTTTAGTACAAAAGATTCTGCTGATAAAAATTGTTTCATCAGTAAAGACGGAGGCCGGCATTGGTATGCACCGTCTGTTAATCCGCATGGTTACAGGAGTTGCGTGGAGTATATTGGCAAAAACCACTGGATATGTTGCGGATTAAATGGCGTTGATTATTCAACTTCAGATGGAAAGCAATGGAGTTTAATCAGCAATGAAAGTTTTCATGCTGTTAGAAAAGCCAAAAGTGGAAAAGCTGTCTATCTTGCCGGCATTAACGGAAAGATTGGCAAACTCGTTTATTAAAATCCGTAGCATTGGGTATTCAGCATTACTAATATCCTTCTTAATTTTGTATCGTACACATGAAAAAGATTTTAAGCATCCTTCTTTTGTTAGTTGCAATTAATGCAAAAAGTCAGTCGCTGAAAAAATATTCAGTCAGCAAAAGCGGCTGTTCCGTTTATATGTTTTGTGATCCGGGACAGTTCGAAAAAAACTACAGCGAAGATTCTTCCAAAGTATATACAGGTGAATGTGTGAAAGATGATTTTACTTACGGATTGATCTGCGTACAACTAAAAGACTCAGTTAGCAGCGACCAGGATGCAGAAGCATTAATAGAATCTTATCTCGATTTTTTAAAAGGACAATTTAGTATTCGTTCAGCAGCCGGTTATGGCAAAGGCATGCACTTAAATAATAATGAAGACATCATCGGCATTATTGACTACTGGCAGGCAGAAGATAAAATTCAATGGAGTATACAGGGCTGGACCGATGGGAAAATAATAGCAGTATTGTATGTGAATGGTAAAGAGCAGGCCGACTACAATAAACAACAAGTATTCTTTAAAGGTTTTCGTTTTCCGGGTATGTAAAAAAATGTCCCGCCAGCTTTGTGACGGGACTAAGGGGTCTTTCATTAGTTAGATGGTGGATTCTTCCAAACCAATTATTTATGGAGGGTAACCGTGCCGAGCTTCACTTCTCTGCCGGCTCCAATATTGATATTTTGAATAGTAGTGTCTCTATAACCATTAGCCGTAGCATCAATTACCAGTTTAACAGAAGTACTTTTAATACCACGAATCTTGAACTCTCCATCTTCATCATCTGGTATCGCTATCAGTGTATCTTTATCACCAAAAGCCGTAACGATTGCTTTTGCTTCCCGTGGTGTAACTCTTCCTTCAATTCTTCCTGATTCATTTTCATCAAAGGATTTAATACAGGGATTTAATTCAAAATGATGATCGCCGGTTTCAATGATTGATCTTCCTAAATCAAAATCAAGATTTAACTGGAAATTACTGTTGCCAACTTCAACAGCATGATCGATCTTAATTACAATTTTGTTTTGTGGCAGTGTAAGCGGATAGGTTACGCTATCAATTACTACTGAATTACGGGTGCCCAATGTTAAACGAATGGCTTTGATTTTTCCTTTTGGTATCAACCCCTGTGCTAATAAGGTATCAACACCATTGCGGAACTGGAGCAAATCATAGACTCCCGGAGTAACAGATAATGTTTGCCATACTTCACAGGAATCATCATTGCTACTGTTTCCGCCGTGATCATCCCCATGATCATCATCACCATCATGACCACTTCCACTGTGATCTCCATGATCATCACCCGAATCATCATCGTTTTCAATTTCGGTATTGGATACAGTTGAACAAGTATCAACCTTTACTTCAACAGATTGGATGTCGATAAATACGTTCTGTAAATTCACCGGGTTGTCGGTAATAAAAACGGACAATTTGTTTTTACCGGGAGCAATGGATTCTGATGAACCTTCTTTTTTACAGGATACCATTAAAAGCAGGATCAGGAAAAAAAATGCCACCAGAGTGAGCAGGATTCGAATGTTTTTCATTTTGTTTGAATTTGATGTTTTAAAATAGGTATTTGACATAAGTTAACCGGCATTATGAATTATGTCTGCAAAGTAGTGCTGGCATTTACTCAGTAAAAAGAGAAATGACTCAACAGGGAAAATTGATAACTGAACGGGAAGAGGAGTACAGTTTATGGTTTATGGTTTGTAGTTTGTAGTTTGTGGTTTGTGGTTTATGGTTTATGGTTTGTGGTTGAATTCAAATTCCAAATTTCTTCCTTCTTGTCACTTTCCATTGCGTAATTGCAGCATTAAGCTATTGTACCATTTACTCATTATCATATTATCACATTATCAAATTGCCAAATTGCCTAATTGTTCTCCGCTCTTCCGCCGGCTAATAAATATAATACTGCCATTCTTACTGCTACTCCATTTTCTACCTGCTGCAAAATGATGGATTGTTTGCTATCAGCCGCATCACTGTCCAATTCCACTCCACGGTTTATCGGGCCAGGGTGCATGATCACAATTTCTTTATTAAGAGAATCCAATAATTGTTTGTTGATACCATAAGCCAAACTATATTCTCTTAATGACGAGAACAATACCTGGTTCTGTCTCTCTAATTGAATACGGAGCACATTGGCTACATCACACCATTCCAATGCTTTCTTCAAGTTGTATTCAACTCTTATATCAAATGCCTGTTGTATGTATTTTGGTATTAATGTTGGTGGACCTGCCACTGTTACCTCTGCTCCCATCTTCTTCAATAAATAAATATTACTCATTGCCACACGACTGTGCATGATGTCGCCGATAATGGCAACTTTCAATCCATCCAGCTTACCTGTTTTCTCTCTCATAGAAAATGCATCCAGCAAACCCTGTGTGGGATGTTCATTAATTCCATCTCCTGCATTTACAATGGCAGCAGGAATATGTTTGGCAAGAAAATGTGGAGCACCGCTGGCACTATGGCGCATCACCACCATATCCACTTTCATAGATAAAATGTTGTTGACCGTATCTAATAAAGTTTCCCCTTTTGAAACAGAGGAAGCACTGGCGGCAAAGTTGATAGTGTCAGCACTTAATCTTTTTTCCGCTAACTCAAAAGAGATGCGGGTGCGGGTGGAGTTCTCGTAAAACAGGTTTACAATGGTTACATCCCTAAGTGATGGAACTTTTTTAATCGGTCTTTGTAAAACTTCTTTGAATTGAGTGGCAGTGTCGAGAATTAATTGAATGTCGGCAGGCGTTAAATCCTTTATTCCTAAGAGATGTTTAGTTGTAAGACTCATCTTAGGGTGCGAAGATAGGGGATTTCTGGTTTATGGTAGCTGGTTTTTTGTTGCTGGTTACTGGTTGCTTGTTTGTGGTTTGGGGTTTGTAGTTTGTGGTTAATAACATTAAACTATTAAACCATTCAACCTCCTAATACAACACAACTTCGCCTTTATCCCACTCTACTTTTACTTTTTGAGAGATGATTGAGTCAATTGCCTTGCCGCAATAATCTGGTTGAATGGGTAGCTGGCGGCTGAAGCGGCGGTCAATTAAAACACAAAGCTCCACTTTTTCAGGACGGCCAAAATCAAGTAAAGCATCCAGTGCAGCCCTGATCGTTCGGCCGGTATAAAGTACATCATCAATTAATATCACTTTTTTGCCCTCTAAAGAAAATGGAATTTCTGTTTGATTGGGAACATGTAATTCTTTACGGATATCATCCCTGTAAAAGGTGATATCCAATTTTCCATACTGAATTTTTTCATTTGGATAAATCTGTCTGATGTACTCAACAATTTTATCTGAAAACAATATCCCCCTGGGCTGAAGACCAATAAAAATGGTATTGGAAAAATCAACCTGCGTCTCCATTAACTGATGTGTCAGTCTTTGTATTGTTAAATTAAGCTGGTATGAATTTAAAATCGTCTTCACCGGTAATCTTTAATAAAGCGAATTTATTTGTTGTAAAGGTGAATGTGAAATTTATTTTAATTCTACAGCCGGGATATACCCGGCTGTAGAAAAATAATGTACTGAAAAATTATTTAGAACCGGTAAATTTATAACCAATACGTAATCCAAAATAGCGGTTATGAATTTTGCCGCTGTTATCTTCAACTGCAATATTATTTATTCCAAAGTTGTAATTGGCAGAAAAAAACAAACCATTTTGTAACTCATATCCGGCAATTATATTCCCCGCTATTTCTAAAGGCTTATAATCATCTGTACCAACACTGTTACCAAATTTTACATTGTGCGAATCTGATGTTGTTTGGCCGTTTGAAGTAATTGTACTCTCACTCTTACCACCAATTCCATAATTAAATGCCGGGCCGGCACCACCAAAAAATTTACCCTTACCTGCTTCAACACTGTATAAAATATTTATGGGAAGTTCAATGTAATTGAGGGTCTCCTTTGAATGCACTTTATCGGTATCGAAATTGAGATTAATTTTTGATCCTTTTTGTGTAAAGTTCAATCCGTGCTGCAGGGTAAAATGGTGACTCAGCTTTAAATCTGCTATTACACCAATAGTTAACCCAACTTTAGAATCAGTTGTAAACGACAGTCCGGAAGCTTTAGCCTTCATCGAAGCAATACTGATTCCACCTGTAATTCCAATCACCTCCTTCGGTTTCGATTCTTTACTGTTTTGTTTCGGCTGGGCATATAATATAAGTGTAAACGAAAGAGCAAATATTGATAAAGAAATTTTTTTCATGATAAAAGTATTTGGTTAACTCACAATAAAGGTAAATAAATCTGGTAACCACTAATCAAAAAAATATAGGCTGCTAATAGCAGCCTATATAAGAATGATATTTTTAAAAATTATTTTTTAGAACCACCTGATCCGCCAAACAGGTAGTGAACACCAATTTGGAAAACTGAGTTATAAACTTTAGCGCTTCCTTGCTTGTCTAATTTCCCAAGACCATAGTTATAGCGGACACCTCCGCCAAAACCAGTTTCACTCTGATAGCCTATACCAATTCCCCATGCAAAATCAGTAGATTTGAATGTACTTTTCACATCATAAGAAGCACCACTTGCTTTTGCTTTAGCGCTTAATAAAAAGCCGAGTTGTGGACCTGTTTCTGCATAAAATCCTCCAGTAAAGGTGTATTTCGCCATAACCGGGATATTGAGGTAATTCAAATGCAAGGTGGATGTCGTTCCATCCTGATCTTCTTTAGCACCCTGACCAGAATAAACTAATTCAGGCTGAACGCTGAATCCTCCGGAAACCGGAATGTTCACTAAGCCTCCGGCATGAAAGCCAACAATAGATTTTGCACCGCTGGCATCGGATCCTGAAATTGTTGAGATGTTTAAACCACCTTTAAGTCCAAATTTAACATCCTGAGCTTTTGTTGCAGAAAAAAATGCAAGCACTGCGAGAGATAAGATAATCTTTTTCATTTTTAAAGTTTTTGGTTAATGCCACAAAGCTATACACATTATTTATTCATGCAAACAAAACAGGTGTATTTTTTGCCCACTCACATATTTATGTTATTCTTCCAGCAGAAACGGATAACGGTAATCTACCGGCGGGTTATATGTTTCTTTTATGGTTCTTGCACTCAACCAACGGTAAAGGTTTAACGCTGAGCCTGCTTTATCATTCGTACCGCTTGCTCTTGCTCCACCAAAAGGCTGCTGACCAACCACTGCCCCTGTAGGTTTGTCATTTACATAAAAGTTACCGGCGGCATTACGCAGTTTGTTAGTTGCTAATTCAACCGCTGCTTTATCCTGTGCAATAACGGCTCCCGTTAATGCATAAGGAGAAGTTTTATTAACTAACTCCAATGTTTTTTCGAAACTATTAGCAGGATATATATAAACAGTTAATACAGGGCCAAAAATTTCCTCACACATCGTTACATAATTCGGGGTCTTTGCTTCAATAATGGTAGGCTGAATAAAATATCCTTCTTTTTTATCACACTTACCTCCTACCCATATTTCTGCTTTCTCATCTTTCCTGGCATTATCAATGTATGATTTTATTTTATCAAAACTTTTTTCATCAATTACCGCATTAATAAAATTGCCGAAGTTTTCTACTGTTCCCATTTTAAAACTCTTAACACCGGCGATTAATTTCTTCTTCACTTCTTCAGCAATATTAGATGGGATATAAGCTCTTGATGCCGCAGAACATTTTTGTCCCTGGAATTCAAAGGCGCCACGCAACAAAGCTGTTACCACTACATCTGCATCGGCTGATTTATGTGCTATAACAAAATCTTTACCACCGGTTTCACCAACAATACGTGGATAAGATTTATAAGCACTCATATTTTTACCAATAGTTTCCCACATATAATTGAATACGCCTGTGCTTCCGGTAAAGTGTACACCGGCAAAATCAGGATGACTGAAACATACTTTACCAAGCGTTGGCCCATCTACATAAATTAAGTTGATAACACCATCCGGCAATCCTGCTTCTTTCAATATTCGCATAAACATTTGTGCAGAATAAATTTGTGTATGTGCTGCTTTCCAAACCACTACATTGCCACACATAGCCGCAGAAGTGGGTAGGTTACCGCCTATAGCAGTAAAGTTGAATGGAGTTATTGCCAAAACAAATCCTTCGAGCGGACGATACTCCATGCGATTGTGCATACCCGGGCTACTAATGGGTTGCTGACGATATATCTCACTTAAAAAATGAACATTGAAACGGAGAAAATCTATCAACTCACAGGCACTATCAATTTCTGCCTGGTAAGCATTCTTGCTTTGGCCGAGCATAGTTGTGCCATTTATGTATGCACGGTACCTGGTAGCTAAAAGATCAGCTGCTTTTAAAAAGATAGCTGCACGGTTTTCCCAACTCATGTTGGCCCAGTTTTCTTTAGCTGCTAATGCTGCATCAATTGCCTGCTGTATATGTTTTTCATTTCCTTCATGATAATAACCCAGCAAATGTTTTATTTCATGAGGAGGACGTATTTCTCCTTTTCTATTGGTACGAACCTCTTTACTGCCTATGTACATAGGCACATCAATCACCTCACTCTTCAGCTTCTCTAATGTTGCTTTTAAAATTTCTTTTTCCTTACTTCCGGGAGCATAACTCAACACCGGTTCGTTTGCCGGCATTGGATAGTTGAAATAACCTAAATTCATAAGTTTTAATTTGAAAATTTTACAATTAGCAAATTAGCCAATTAAAAGAACACACCGAATTGATTCATTAATCAATTGCTGCATTTGCACATTTGCTAATTTGCACATTATCTTTAAGCATTCTCTTTCTCACTCATTAGATAAGCTTTAATAAATCCATCGAGTTCTCCATCCATCACCGGTTGCACATTACCTACTTCATAATCGGTGCGATGATCTTTAATCATTTTATATGGATGAAAAACATAAGAACGTATCTGTGATCCCCATTCTATTTTTTTCTTACCTGCATTAGCTGCATCCTTCAGGGCCTGGCGTTTACGCAGTTCTTCTTCATACAAACGGCTGCGCAGCATTTGCATGGCCAGTTCCCTGTTGCCTAACTGACTCCTGTCCTGCTGGCAAACTACTACAATACCTGTTGGGATATGAGTTAACTGTACTTTCGTTTCTACTTTGTTTACATTCTGTCCGCCGGCACCACCACTACGGGATGTTTCCATTTTTACATCCGCCGGATTAATTTCAATATGAATCGTATCATCCACTAACGGATATACAAAGACAGACGCAAATGAAGTATGTCTTCTTGCATTACTGTCAAAAGGACTGATACGAACCAACCTATGCACTCCACTTTCTGCTTTTAAAAACCCATAAGCAAAAGGACCATCAAATTCGAACGTACAGGTTTTTATTCCGGCACCATCGCCATCCTGCCAGTCGAGTTCTTTCATTGTCCAGCCCTGTTTTTGTCCGTACATACGGTACATACGGGCAAGCATCTCAGCCCAGTCCTGGCTTTCTGTTCCGCCAGCGCCACTGTTGATTTGTAAAACTGCAGGCAGTTCATCTTCAGGTTCATTTAAGGTACTCTTAAATTCTGCCTCTTCAATTTTTGCAATTGCTTTGTTGTATGCTTCTTTTGTTTCTTCTTCGGTGGCATCACCTGCTTTCCAAAAATCAAAGAGCACAGCAAAATCTTCTACAGCCGTATCTACTTCTGTATAAAGATTTACCCAAAATTCGTTTTGCTTAATATTTTTCAGAATCTCCGTGGCACGTTTATTATCATCCCAAAAGCCCGGACTTAGAGAGAGTTGTTTCTCTTCACTGATTTTGTATTGGCGGTTCTCCACGTCAAAGAAACCTCCTCAAGACCACTATACGGTCTCTCATATCCTTAAGTTGTTCCTGTGTCATAATGGGTGCAAAGATAGGAAGTTTATGGTTTGTGGTTTGTGGTTTGTGGTTTATGGTTTGTGGTTTGTGGTTTGTGGTTTGTGGTTTGTGGTTTGTGGTTTGTGGTTTGTGGTTTGTGGTTTGTGGTTTGTGGTTTGTGGTTTGTGGTTTGTGGTTTGTGGTTTGTGGTTTGTGGTTT
>JACQDV010000070.1 GCA_016200915.1 Sphingobacteriales bacterium | reverse complement strand
GGTGCATTTAAATAATCTGTTAGCGTAATTGAGGTGTTGTCTTTAAAAATTATTTTAACTTTAGTTGTGTTGTCTATTGTTCCAACCTTGCTAAAGATACCATATAAGGTTATTCCATTTGTCATTTCCGTTTTAGCAATTGTAGCAGATAAAAACATCTTCATTGCTGTGTCTTGCTGACTTAGATAGCCCTTTAAAGATTTTGTCGAACCCAAACTACCTTGACTATTATAGCCTAATTTATCATCGCATTGCGCTTGAGAGCTTAAGCTATAACCTGTCATTAAAATGAGTGTGAAATAAATTACTAAATATTTGTGTCGCATAAATTTTAAATTGCAATGAATATGGTCAACTGTCACTATGAAAGGGGTCGCTATAGGTTGTTTCAATATTATAGCGCAACGCTGTGATATAAAAATAGTTGTTGTTTTTTTAGTAATCAAAAGGGTTTGGATTAAATGATTGGTGAGAGGATAATTTCTTCGAACACTTCTTTTGGTGTACGGTAATGCAGCACATGTCTTGGTCTTTCATTGAGTTGGTTTTGCACTTCTTTGAGCCTTGCTTTTGTGATGGTTGAAAAGTCAGTGCCGGCCGGAAAATAATCTCTGATAAGTCCATTGCTGTTTTCGTTGGTAGGTCTTTCCCAGGGACTGTAAGGGTGCGTGAAATAGACTTGTATTTTGGTGTGTTTGGTAAAGAGCTTATGCTGTGCCATTTCAGTGCCGTTATCGTAGGTCATGGTTTTTTTCATTTGCGCAGGAATGGACTTGAATTCTTTTTCAAAGGCCTTGCGAACTGTGGTAGCATCTCTGGCTTTTAACGGTACAATGATAATCGTTCTGGTGGTTCTTTCTACCAATGTTCCTATGGCGCTGGCTCTTTCTTTACCCATTATTAAATCGCCTTCCCAATGGCCGGGAATAAGCCTTCCTTTTACTTCTTCGGGTCTTTCATCAATGCGGATGGGGTCCTGAATGGTGGTTCGTTTATCTGCTCCTCTTCTTACATTGCCACGATACTTTCTTTTCTGCCTGAGTTCAGATATAAGCAAATTTTTCAGTTCCTTTTTGGAGTGCAGGTAGATGTATAAATAAATGGCTTCGTGGCTTATTTGCATGGCTTTGTCCAGTGGGAATTGTCTTTGTAAACTTATACTTATTTGGCGGGGCGACCAGCGTAGCGCAAGTTTTTCCAGCACATATTTTTCGAGTGCTTCACACTGCCGTATTTTGTTTTTACCGCTCTTTCTGTTGCTTGATTTTCCCACTGCCAGCCGCTCGGCTTCCATCGCCTTATACAGTGCTGCCCCTTGCTTTATTACCTCTCTTTGAATCGTGCTTTTACTTCGCTCCAGCCTTCTTGCAATGTCCGAATAACTCTTTTTATGGGACAGTAATTTTTCAATTTCAATGCGTTCATCAAAGCGCAAACGACCATAGTTTTTTGCCATCATACAAGCTAAGTTTTTAAGGCTTAGCGTTGCGTTAGATTATTGAACCGGCGTTAGGGT
>JACQDV010000076.1 GCA_016200915.1 Sphingobacteriales bacterium | reverse complement strand
CCCATACAATGTGATAATCGCACTTGTATACTACATGGCTTTGCTTCTTATATTTGCTCATTCAACAAATTTACACATACGGCATAGCCTAAAGTACATAACCACCGCCTTAGGCGGTGGTTTTCTGAGGTATAATAAAGTTTTAGAAACAACGCTTACTAATTTAAAGTCCACCCAAAGTCAATTGATACAATCAGAAAAAATGGCTTCGCTTGGTGAATTAACGGCAGGCATTGCGCATGAGATTCAAAACCCGTTGAACTTCGTGAATAATTTTTCGGAAGTAAATACAGAATTAATTGCTGAAATGAAGCAGGAAATTGACAAAGGAAATTTGCAGGAAGTAAAATTCATTGCTGATAGTATTGATGTGAATGAGCAAAAAATAATTAGTCACGGCAAAAGGGCCGATGCAATCGTAAAAGGGATGTTGCAACACAGTCGCAACAGCAGCGGGCAAAAAGAACCAACAGACATTAATGCTTTGGCAGATGAATACCTGAGACTTTCCTTTCACGGTCTGAGAGCAAAAGACAAATCATTTAATGCAAAGTTTGAAACTGATTTTGACTCTTCTCTTCCAAAAATAAATGTAATATCCCAGGAAATAGGAAGGGTGATTCTTAATCTGATCAGCAATGCATTTTATGCAGTGGATGAAAAGAAAAAGAAGAATAGAGAAGGATATGAACCGATAGTTACTGTAAGTACAAAGAAGCAGAATGGTAAAGTGGAAATAAAAGTTGCTGATAATGGCAATGGTATTCCGCAAAAAGTATTGGATAAAATATTTCAACCATTTTTTACAACAAAACCAACAGGTCAAGGAACGGGATTGGGCTTATCTTTAAGTTATGATATTGTGAAGGCGCATGGAGGGGAGTTGAAGGTGGAAACAAAGGAAGGAGAGGGGTCAGCATTTATTATTCAATTACCTTTTGTCTGAATCACTGATTACAATGATTAAAAGATTACACAGATGAATAAAATACAAATAGTACATACGCAAATAAAATCAGTGAAATCCATCCATCTGTGCAAATCTGTGATTCAGACGGGTTATGATATTTTGAAAGCACCAGGTGGTGAGTTGAGAACGGAGACTAAGCAATAATCGGCGAAATGAGTGTATTGGTTAAAAACCTGTTTTTTTATTTATACAACAAAAAAAGAATAACATATGACAGATAATAAACCCCCGCTGGTTGTTGGCTTTCCACTTTACGATGGTGTTACACTTATGGATTTTACTGGCGCCACTGATGTGTTTAACTCAGCATATGGCAACTTCACCGTTATTTGGCTGGCCGAAGAAAAAAGACCCATTAAAACATCAGCAGCCACTTTTGTATATCCTAATTATTCCTTTACTGATGCATACCCTCATATTGATATTCTTTATGTACCGGGCGGTCATGCAGATGGTGTTATTAATAATGCCATGTTCAATGAAGCCTATCAAAATTTTATTAAAACAGCAGCAGTCAATGCACAATGGACTGGCTCGGTTTGCGTAGGGGCATTTATTCTGGCTGCTGCAGGTTTATTAAATAATTGCACTGTTACCACTTACTGGAGTCAGTTGAATAACCTGCGTTTGCTGGAGGGATATTGTAACATCAGCATACCCGAAGGTTATCCAAGAGGCATTATTGATGAACAGCAAAAACGTTTTACCGGTGGCGGTATTTCTTCATCCGTTGACCTGGCGCTGATGCTGGTTGAAAAAATAAATGGTAAATGGATGGCGGAGGCATCAGAACTGTATATTCAATATGCACCCAATCCCCCGGTGCAAACCGGCAGCCCGGCCACAGCGCCGCCTTCATTAGTAAAACAAGTTTTGATAAGCCAGGCAGCTGTAACAAAACTTTATTATGATGCTGTTCAACGCCTTATTAATACGATATAAAATGTGTAAATCAGTTAATACTAATAAAAACCCTTATTTTTAATACATTAATTCAGGGTTGTAAATATTCAGGTAAATCAATCGACAGTGTAGTATTTTTTTAGTTACCGTTCACCTTGTTATTTTTAACTCAATAATTTTTAAATAAATTATAGTTCCAGTTCCTATTATCCTTTTTGCAATAAAACCCCCGGAAGTAAGTGATGCAGGTTTGTTGTGCAAAACGCACCTATTCGTAATAAAGAATTAGAAAATTTTTCAGAAAGTATTTCATTTTTAGTCCGCCCTTTTTTTCTGTTTTAAAGAATTAGTACATCAATATTTTATTTTCAATTAATCATTTAAACTTCAAAGCATGACTACTAATGACAAACAAACCAACAGTATTGGCTCCGTAAGAGAAGCCATTTTTGAGAAAAACCAGCTTTTTGCCGCTGCTATGGCAAGAGGGGATGCAGCAGGTGTTGCCGCTTGTTATACATTGGATGCAGAATTTATGGCCGGTGGGGCGCCTTCGGTACAGGGCCGTGCCAATATACAGGCAGCTATTGCTTCTTACATCGCCCAGGGGTTTACTGAATATGTTGTTACATCAACTATTGTGTATGCTGATAGTGGTATTGTGGGTGTGCAGGAAGCTTACACATTAAGCCAGAAAGGCGGCGCTAATAAAGACATCGGCAAATCAATACAGCTATGGAAAAAAGAAGATGGTTCCTGGAAAATTTTCAGAGACTGTTTTAATTCCGATTTAACGCCTTAGCAAACCCCATTATTCATTAAACTCAAATTAGCCATCATGCTACACACAGACAAAAACCATTCAGTGCAATATGCCGAAGCTTTATTAAAAGCCCATCTCAATCAGCCAGAAGAAGAAAAAATAAAATTAGAAGCCGCCGGCTCTCAAATGTTTGAAGCATTATTTCCGGGCACCCACGGCGGCAATTTTAAATACATGTACGAGCTGATGGCGATGGCCGTAGAAGGAAATGTTGATTTCAGAAACAAATATTTTCCTAATGATCCTGATTATGTCGATAAAAACATCCAGGAATCAGAGGCCTTTAAAGAAACCATGGCGTCTATGACGCTGGAATATTATCTGCTCATTAAACAATTAAAGCAATCCGGTACATTTTTTAGCATGCGTACCATTGGCCACATGCTGTGGGATACCACATTGCCCGGAATACTCGGCTATTTTGCTGCACTCATGTACAATCAAAACAATGTAGCCGCAGAAGCCTCGCCTGTAACTACATTATTTGAAATGCATGTGGGCAATGAACTGTGTAAACTATTGGGCTATGCAGTTAATCCCATTGGTAAAAAGCCCGGTGAGTTTGAGCTGGCCACGGGACAAGTAACCGGCTGGGGACATATTACCTGCGATGGCAGTGTGGCAAACCTTGAAGGTTTATGGATGGCAAGAAATTTAAAGTTTTATGCCACCAGTGTAAAACAGGCCATTTTAAATGAACCGCTTTTTCAAAACGCAAAAAACTTCCAGGTTACTTTACTTAATGGAAATAAAGCCACGTTAATAAACCTGGATAGCTGGACACTGCTAAATATCCCCATTGAAGAAGTGCTGGCCATACCCAACAATTTAGCCTCACCACCATACAATCTTAAACCAGCGGATATAAGTAATGCCATTGCAGGCTATACAGTTCAAAACATCGGCTACCATGATATACTCAGTAAATATTTGCCTGATATTAAAGAAACGCCTGTATCTATCGCTTCTTCCACCCGGCATTACTCATGGCCTAAAGGTGCAGCTATCCTTGGTATTGGCGCCAGCAATATGTGGAGTGTGCATGTGGATTTAAAAGCAAGAATGGATACAACGAAATTAGATAACTTATTAAGCTATTGTGTAAGCCAAAAAATTCCGGTAATGAATGTAGTGGCGGTTATTGGCACTACGGAAGAAAGCCAGGTGGATCCGTTAAAAGATATTTTAGCCCTCAGGGATAAATACAGGAAACAAGGGTTGGAGTTTTGCATTCATGCAGATGCTGCATGGGGCGGTTATTACAAAAGTATGCTCAACAGCGCTAATGAAAACAACCCCGCCACCTTTCATTTGGTTGAAGATGATGTGATTGTTTCTTTACCCATGAGCAGTTATGTAACGGAGCAGTACAAAGTATTGCAATTGGCCGATTCCATCACCATTGACCCTCACAAATCAGGTTATGTACCTTATCCTGCAGGCGGATTATGTTATAGAAATTCTGCTATGCGTAATTTAGTTTCGTTTACAGCGCCGGTAGTATATCACGGTGGTGTGGATCCGACGGTGGGTGTTTATGGAGTAGAAGGTTCCAAACCCGGTGCGGCTGCATCAGCAGTTTACTTCAGCCATAAAGTAATACGGCCAAATATAAATGGCTATGGCAAACTTTCGGGTGAATGTTTTTTTAATGCTAAAAGATTGTATGCTGCTTTGGTATGTTTAAATATTCAACCAGGCCTTAATTTCTTTGTTGTGCCACTAATTCCGATACCTGCCATTCAGCAAGGCTTGCCGCCGGCACAGGTACAGCAGCAGTATGAATTTATCAGGGACAGGATTGTAAACGTAAGCAACCAGCAACTCCTTAACGACCCGCAGGCATTTGCTTTGTTTAAAGAACTGGGCGGCGACCAAACCATCATTACCTATATGTTTAATTATTTCACCAGTGGCACTACGCCTAACAGCAAAATGAAAAAAGTAAATGATTTGAACAATGCGATTTATACCAAGTTCAGCTTTAAACCGTATGAAGTGGGTACCGAGAACACACCCATTGTAGTAACTTCCTCACAATTTACCAGGAGCAATAATGGCGATTTGTTATTGAATAGTTTAAGACAACGGCTGGGTGTTGCAACAGGTGATGGCATTAACGACCCCATCAACTTTATCATCTCTACTATTATGAACCCCTGGCTCAGTAATACGGTGAAGGGTTCTTTTATACCCACATTGATGAATATAATGGTACAAAACATAACCCAAATTGTAGCTGAGATAAAAGCACAACCATAAATTTTTAACTAATTAAAATAAATATCATGTTTGCAAAAAACATCTACGGAGAAAATATTAACGAAATCAAACAGCGGTTTGCCAATGCTATTGAAGATGGCTTTGCGCCAACACTGGCTATTGTGTTTTGCTCCATCACACAGGACCGTGCAGCGCTGGTTGATTTTTTTCAGGAAAAAAACATTGAAGTTTTCGGCTCCACCACCGCTGGTGAAATATTGGACGATGAGGTGTATGAACATACCTCCGTTATCATGCTGCTCAACATTAAGCGGGAGCATTATAAAATAATTTACCAAGAAGGCGCTGATACCTACAATATGGCAAATAGCCTGGCCAAAAAAGCCAAAACCATTTTTGCCAACCCTTCAATGATTTTGATTTCAAGCGGGCTTACCATTGATGCAGACCAGATAATAAAGGGCGTAAAAGATTATGATGAAAAACTTGAGTTGTTTGGCGGCCTTGCCGGCGATGATTTAAGTATGACTGCTTCGTATGTTTTCAGTAATAATTTTGAATCTTCAAATGCTTTGCTTGTGCTGGTTTTAAATGGCGATAAAATAAAAGTGCAGGGGCTTGCCACCAGCGGCTGGGATGAAATAGGCATTGAAAAAACCATCACCAAATCCACCGGTAATGTGGTGTATGCTATTGATGATGAGCCGGCCGTGGATGTGTTTGTAAAGTTTTTTAAATTTCATGATAATGTGTATGACCGCTCCGAAATTGTTGCCATGAACTTTGCACAATATCCGCTTCAACTAAAAAACAAAACCGGTAACGTTGTGTTGCGGTCTCCCCTGATGGTGGATATAGAAAACAAAGCATTGATTTTTGCGGGTGCTTTGCCCGAAGGAAGCAAGGTAAAATTTTCAGTGCCGCCGGGTTTTGATTTAATTGAAAAAACGGCTGAAAGAGTAAGTGTGTTAAAAGAAAAGATTCTCAACCCCGATGCGGTGCTGATGTTCTCCTGCAAAGCCAGGCACCTGGCTTTGGGCCCGCTCACCAGCGATGAAGCAGGCAAGATCCGCAGCATTTGGGATAAGCCGCTCATTGGCTTTTTTACGTATGGAGAAATTGGCACCGCCCAAAAAAGCAGTTGCGACTTTCACAATGCCACCTGCTCTATGGTAGTGATGGAAGAAATAGAAAAGAGCTGAAAAAGGTTACCAATCATACAGTGATGATTGCATGAAACAATAAGATTGTTGCGGCAACAATCTTATTTATTATTTTTAGATGCCTGTTGGAATTTGTATAAAAGAATGAGCAGACCTTTACTAATATAAACAACTACGGCCAATGGAGCTATTAAAGCAAGCTGTCATTTCATCATCATTAAGCATTGAAGAAAAAGAGTTTTTTTTAAAAGAATTAAAAATTGCTCAAAAAAATATCGACGCCGCTGAGTTTCGCTACAAAAGAACATTGATAGACAAAGAAGCCATCACCAATATTTTAAATGCTACTATTGCCGAAATTGAAAAACAAAAAGCAGTAATTAACAAGCAAAAAAAAGAAGCACAGAACCGGGCTTCTATGGACAGGGTGCGGGCCGAAATAAGCGCCATGCGGACCACCGGCGACCTGGAAAAAATAACGCCGATTATTTGGACCGAGCTTACTATTTTGAACATACCTTTTGTACGATCGGGTGTGGTGTTAGTGCAGGAAGAAGAAACAGAAAAAATAGGAATTTATTTGGCCACTCCCGAAGGTAAAGCAATTGCTTCCATACAGCTTCAGGCTTTTCAAACAGACTTTAGCCAAAAAATATTTGACCACTGGAAAAGAAAAGAAACGCTTATAGATCACTGGAATGAAAAAATATTTTTTTCCTGGGCTACAAGCCTTGTTGAATTGGGCGTAATAGACTCTGCAGAAGAATATCTAACTAAAAATCCACAGCAAAACCTGTATTTACACTTTCTTCCTTTTTTGCAGGGCATGGTGTATGTGGGCAACACAGAGCCGCTGAAAGAAGAGGATCTGAACCTGGTGCATTCTCTGGCTGAAGCATTTTCTACTGCCTATGCCCGTTATGAAGATTTTAAAAAACTGGAAGCTGCAAAACAACAGGTGGAGAACACTCTTCAGGAACTGCGTGTTACTCAAAAGCAATTAGTGCAAAGTGAAAAAATGGCATCGCTGGGAGAGCTTACTGCCGGCATTGCACATGAAATTCAAAACCCACTGAACTTCGTTAATAATTTTTCGGAAGTAAATAAAGAACTGCTGGCTGAGTTAAAAGAATTAATAAAAAAAGGAAATTATGATGAAGTAAATACTATTGCAGATGATGTGATCATCAATGAAGAAAAAATAAATCATCACGGAGAAAGAGCTGCTACTATTGTAAAGAGTATGCTGCAACATTCAAGAAGCAGCAGCGGCACAAAAGAGCCGACTGACATCAATGCTTTGTGTGATGAATACTTCCGTTTGGCTTATCATGGCTTAAGAGCAAGAGACAAATCTTTTAACGCAGTTATGAAAACAGATTTTGATAAAAACATTGGTAATGTTCCTGTTATCCCCCAGGATTTGGGAAGAGTGGTACTTAATCTTATCACCAATGCATTTTACGTAGTGGATGAAAAATCAAAACAAACTATTACAGGATATGAACCAACCGTTTCAGTAAGTACAAAAAAGATAAATAATAGAGTTGAAATAAAAGTTGCTGATAATGGCAATGGTATCCCACAAAAAATACTGGATAAAATCTTTCAACCCTTCTTTACCACCAAACCAACGGGACAGGGAACGGGTTTAGGGCTAAGCCTGAGTTACGATATTGTAAAAGCACATGGTGGAGAATTGAAGGTTGAAACGAAGGAAGGAGAAGGATCAATATTTACTATACAACTACCAATAGTCTGAATCACGGATTAATGGGATTTAAAGATTACACAGATTTATTAGTATGGCAGTAGAACTTAAATATAAAGACATAACGGAGAAAATTATAGGGGCTTCCTTTGAAGTACATAAGTTTCTGGGTAATGGGTTTCAGGAAGTAATTTATCAAAGAGCTCTGGCCTGGGAATTATCACAAGCCGGGCTGTCTTTTGCAAGGGAAATTGAACAGGATATTTTTATAAAGAATTACAGGAACCAATTGGTACCAGAAGAGCAGACTTTGTTGTAGAAGGAAAAGTATTAGTAGAGTTAAAGGCAATTATTCAACTGGAAGATGTACACCTTGCACAAGTGTTGAATTATCTGAAAGCTTACAAGCTTGAAGTAGGTCCGTTAATCAATTTTGGAAGTAAAAGTTTAACATTTAAACGCCTGGTTCTATGAAAATAAAATCCGTGAAATCCATCCATCTGTGCAAATCCGTGATTCAGACAAATTACGATATTGTAAAAGCACCTGGTGGAGAAGGATCAACATTTACCATACAACTACCAATCATTCATACATAATTATGACAAAGAAAATTTTCCGGATTTCTTTAATCCTCCTGCTGGTTACCACAAAAACGATTGCTCAGGATTTTATTTCTGACAGTCTCAGGTCAGTTTACACAACAGCCAGCAATGATTCCATTAAAGTAAAAGCATTAATAGAACTGGCGAAAAACAAGCGGCTCAATTTTCGGCAAAGGGACAGTGTTATTATAATATATAACAATGCTTTGCTGCTGGCCCGGGAAAAAGAGTTATATAAACAGGAAGCTGAAGTTGTATTACTGCTTGGCGGCGCTTATAAAGGATTTAATAGCGAACTTAATAAAGCCTACCAGTTAACACAAAATGCCATTGTTTTATCCCGTCAGCATCAGTTCAAAGCATTGGAATCTGATTTATTATTATTGCTCAGTACGCTGCTTGTTAATAAAACAGATTCGGTAAAGTCTTTGATAGAACAGGCAATACTTATTTCCGAACAAGAAAATTTAGCAGAACAGCAAATGAATGCCTTTGCAAGAAAGGGTGAGTTTTACGCAGCCGCTAATGCTGATTCAGCTAAGTTTTATGTACATAAGAGTCTCGTCGTTGCCCGTCAGTCTCATTTGCCTGATAAAGAAGCAGGCCTGTTAGCAAGGATAGCTGGTATCTATTTAATCAATGCCTGGGGCGACAGTTCAAATTATTTTTTTTCAGAAGCCATTAAGGTAGCAAGAGAAAATAATTTGTTTGACATGGAATTACGATTGTTACGCAATCGTATCAGCAGTGAAACCGGTTATTTTATAAGAG
Organism: Sphingobacteriales bacterium; assembly: GCA_016200915.1. GTDB lineage: Bacteria > Bacteroidota > Bacteroidia > Chitinophagales > Chitinophagaceae > AWTP1-9. The sequence goes on along the minus strand of JACQDV010000076.1, from coordinate 54,330 downwards.
ATTCATTTGATACAAATTTGGAACGCATTCTTTCTCTCTGCCGTCAGTTTAAAAGAGATTCATTGGCTATGATGTTAGTATATGCACAAGCTGCGAGGGATATTGGTAATTACCCAAGATCACTGCAGGTTTATTTTACAACCCTGAGGGCACATGAAGCATTGAAAGATAGCTTCAATATTCAAAACGATTTATATGGAATTGCATTGTGTTATCAGTCGATTACTGACTATAAAAAATCAAACGAGTATTTGTATGAAGCAAAAAAATATGGAAATAGAAATGCATTTACCAACATATTTGTACATGATGATTTAGCTAAAAATTATTTAGCTCTCAAACAACCCGATTCTGCCCGGGTTTATGCTAAAGAAGCTTACAGGCTTGCTGCCGTTTTTTATGGAGGAGAGTCAAAAATATATGGAGGAGTATTAAACGATCTGGGTACAGTCTACTTTGACCTGGGAGAAGACAGTATCGCCATTGATTATTTACGGAGGAGTTATGTTGATTTTACAAAAAACCAGGTGCAGTTTTTAAATTATTCCTTCACTACTATGGGCATGGCCAGATACTTTAATAAAAAAGGGCTTAGCGATTCCACGTTTATTTATGCTAAGCTTTGTTTTAATACTGCACGTGACAAAGGTTTTTTAAGCTTTTTATCTGAATCAAGTGAGCTTATTGCTGATTATTATCAAAAGAAACACAATACCGACAGTGCTTTTTATTACCAGCAAATAGGTTATACTGCATTTAAAACACTTTACAGCAATGAAAGTACCCGGGAGTTTCAAAACCTTGCACTGGCCGAGCAGCAAAGAAAAGAAGAGCTGGAAAAAGAAAAAGAAGCATACACAAGTAAGATAAGGACAAACATTTTACTCGGCAGTCTTTTTACGCTGGCTGTCATTATATTTTTCTTATACCGGAATAACCGGCAGAAACAAAAAGCAAAATTTAAAATTGAAGAAGCTTACAACCAGTTAAAGTCAACTCAGTCACAGTTAGTTCATTCAGAAAAAATGGCTTCGTTGGGTGAGCTTACTGCGGGTATTGCCCATGAAATACAAAACCCGTTAAACTTCGTTAATAATTTCAGTGAAGTGAATAAAGAATTGCTTACTGAAATGAATGAAGAAATAGCCAAAGGAAATTATGAAGAAGTAAAAACACTTGCTAAAGATGTAACAGATAATGAAGAAAAAATAATCTTTCATGGCAAACGGGCCGACTCTATTGTAAAAGGAATGCTGTTACATTCAAGAAACAATAGTGGACAAAAAGAACTAACAGATATAAATGCATTAGCCGATGAATATTTCCGTCTCGCCTATCATGGCTTAAGAGCAAGAGACAATTCTTTTAATGCAACAATGAAAACAGATTTTGATGCCACTGTTGGCAATGTTCCTGTTATTCCGCAGGATATGGGAAGAGTAATATTAAATTTAATCACCAACGCTTTTTATGTAGTGGATGAAAAAAGCAAACAACATCTTCCGGGATATGAGCCAACTGTTTCGGTAAGTACAAAAAAGACAAATAATAAAGTAGAAATAAGCGTTGCAGATAATGGCAATGGTATTCCGCAAAAAGTATTAGACAAAATTTTTCAACCCTTCTTTACCACCAAACCAACCGGACAAGGAACAGGATTAGGATTGAGTTTGAGTTATGATATTGTAAAAGCACATGGAGGAGAATTAAAAGTGGAGACGAAGGAAGGAGAAGGGACTGAGTTCATCATTCAATTACCTGTTGTCTGAATCACGGATTAAGATGATTAAAAGATTACACAGATGAATAAAACACAAATGGTACATACTCAAATAAAATCAGTGATTCAGACAAATTATGATATTGTAAAAGCACATGGTGGTGAAATAAAAGTGGAGACGAAGGAAGGAGAAGGATCAACTTTTATCATTCATTTATCAATTGATTCATTGTAATGAAAACTTATCTGAAAATATTATTGCTTCTTTTATTCCCATTGATGGTGTATGCGCAGCAAAGTTATTCTGACAGCCTAAAGCTGGCCCTTAAAATGGCCACTACCGACTCGGCAAAATTTTCAATATCACATGACCTTTTTACTCATTATACAAATGATAACATTGATTCGGCCCTTAGTTATATTGGTCAGGCCCTTTTGATCGCCAGGAAAAATAACCGAAAAATTAATGAGGCAGATTGCCTCCAAAACATTGGTATGCTATTACCTGAATTGGGTAAGTATTCTGAATCACTCGAAGCTTTTCAGGAGGCATTTAAAATTGCGGAAGATCCGGCTAATGAAAGTTTAGTCTGGAAAGATGATAGTAAATATTCACTCCGTCAAATCCGCCTTATGAAGCTGGGATGGACCCATTTACATTTTGGAACCAGTGGCGGTTATACAAATAATACAGACCAGGAAATGTTTCATATCAGGAAGGCCATACAACTTGGAGAAGAAATAGGAGGAGATAACCTTTTAGCCAGTCTTGCAAACCTTGGCATGGCAGGTATTTTTATGTCGCTTAACAAGTTGGATTCAGCTTTACTGATATACAAAAAGTTTGAACAGGTTTTCCAGGGCACTGGCACTGGTTATTATGAAAAAAAATACCTGGGAGATGTCTATCATAACGAAGGTTCAATCTATGCTTCAAAGGGTGAAAAGGAAAAGGCGTTGTATTATTATCATAAAGCTTTAGATGCTTTAACTGCAAATGGACAAAATAACTTAACCGGATTAAGTGGAGTGTATTGGGACCTGGCAAATTATTTCCTTCAGGAAAAACAGAAAGATTCTTCTCTCTATTATGCAAAAAAAACTGTGGAGGATCTCAATTTGTTTAAAGCGAATTATATTAGTTGGGGTTATCTAACATTATCCAAAAGCTATGAATTGGAGAATAATATTGACAGTGCTTACAAATACCAGCGTCTTGCGTTCGCAGGGATAGACAGCAATTACAGGGGAGAGATAAAAAACAAATCTGAATTTCAGAAGCAGTTGTTTAAAAACCAAATGCGGGTGAAAGAACTGGATCAGGAAAAAATATCTTTTCGAAACAAGATCAGAACGAATATTTTATTAGGCGGTCTTTTTATAGTGCTGGTAGTTGCATTCATTTTATTTAGAAATAACAGACAGAAACAAAAAGCAAACAGGCTGATTGCTCAACAAAAAGAGCAAGTGGAATCAGCTTTGTCAGAACTAAAGTCCACTCAGTCTCAACTCATCCAATCAGAAAAAATGGCTTCACTTGGTGAACTCACTGCCGGCATTGCACATGAAATACAAAACCCGTTGAACTTCGTCAATAATTTTTCTGAAGTAAGTACTGAATTACTGGAAGAAATGAAAGAAGAACTGGCAACCGGCAATACACAACAGGTTAATGAAATTGCCAATGATGTAAAACAAAACTTAGAAAAAATAATTCATCACGGAAAAAGAGCCGATGCGATTGTAAAAGGGATGTTACAACACAGCCGTACCAGCAGTGCAACCAAAGAGCCAACTGATATTAATGCTTTATGTGATGAATATATTCGGCTTGCCTATCATGGGTTAAGGGCCAAAGACAAATCTTTCAATGCTAATTTCAAAACTAATTTTGATGAAAGTGTGGGAAAAATAAATATCATTCCGCAGGAAATAGGGCGGGTAATCTTAAACCTGCTCAACAATGCTTTTTATGCGGTGAGTAAAAAGCAACATGCAAAACGCCTGTCTGCCGAACAGGCAGGCTTAATGCAGAATGCTGAAAATTATGAACCGCTTGTAACCATCTCTACTAAAAAACAAGACCATAGAATTCTGATACGGGTGGATGATAATGGAAATGGCATCCCAGCTTCAGTAAAAGATAAAATCTTTCAGCCCTTTTTTACTACCAAACCCACCGGGCAGGGCACCGGGCTTGGTTTAAGTATCAGTTATGATATTATCACCAAAGCACATAATGGCAAATTAAAATTAGAAACAAAAGAAGACGAAGGCGCCAGTTTTATTATTTTGCTGCCAGTTATCTGAATCACGGATTAATTAGATTAAGAGATTACACAGATGAATAAACACAAAACAATCCGTAAAATCCATCCATCCGTGGCGATCTGTGATTGAGACAAAAGCTAAAGCACCGGCTTAATTATAAATTTATGCTGTCAATACAAGGGATAAATATTAATTTAATGCCCCAATGGTAAATCCAAAACAACTACTGCTTACTATTTTTTTGCTGCTTGCGTTTGCAACCAATACGGTTTTTTGCCAGGATAATGAGTTAGACAGTTTAAATAATTTGTTACATGCGTTTTCTCTCCAAAAAAAAATTGAAACCGACACAAATTATATTAACACACTAAATGCATTGGCATTTAAGCTTGCTTATTACAAAACAGATTCTGCTCTTTTATTGGGAAATAAAGCTGTTGCTTTAAGTAAAAACATATCCTACCCATTTGGTGAAGCAGAAGCGTATAAAAACCTTGGTTTAACTTATAATGTAAGAGGTAATTACGATAGTGCTTTTATAGTTTACAAAACCGGACTTGCTATAGCAGAAAAAAATCACCTCTCTGCTACCGCCGGAAGAATCTATCATAACAAGGCTATTGTTTATACCAACCTGGGCAAATATCCTGAAGCACTGGAAAATTATTTCCATGCATTAAAGATGAGAGAAGAGTCAGGAGAAAAATTAGGGCAATCCTCTTCTACCAATGGTATTGGCACTGTTTATTTTTTAGAAGGAAAATATGGTGATGCAGTGAAATATTATATTAAAGCCATGGACCTTGCCAAAGAAATTGATTACAAACGTGGCATAGAAGCCGGCTATGCTAATCTCGGTGAAGTATATTACCGGCAGGGCAATTATGATGCCGCACAAAAAAATTTATTACAGGCGTTGGATGTGGTAAATATTACCGGCAATTTAGAAACGCTGGCTTTCTGCAAAAACATGCTGGCTTCTATTTATCTGAAGCAGCAAAAAAATGATGACGCCATTCGTGAATTCAGGGAATCCGGAATGGTTGCCGAAATGTTAACCAGCAAAGAATATAAAAGCCGCAGTTTAATTGGTATTGGCCAGGCTTATTTGAGTATACATAAACCTGACAGTGCATTATTTTATGTACAGGAAGGATATAAAATTGCCGGCGACATTAAGTTTATTGAATTGCTTCGTGACGGAAGTGAAATACTCAGCAACATCTATGAGTCAAAGGGAAATGATAAGCAAGCTCTATTTTATTCACGACAGTTTAAAGTATTTGCTGACAGCATCAATAACCAGCAGGCCCAGCAAATAACCGCTAACCTTGCAGCAGATTATGAGTATTCAAAGAAAGAACTGTTGCTGAAGAATGAATTTGAAAATAAATCAACCCGTCAGCGGTGGATTATTTTTTCAGCCTTTGCCAGTTTGTTCTCTTCATTAATTGTAGTATGGCTCGTATATCGCAGTCGCCAAAAAGAAAAACGTACCAATCATTTATTACAGCAACAAAAAACAGAAATAGAAAAACAAAAAAATACAGCTGAAAAAGCTTTATCTGATTTGAAAGCAGCACAAACGCAATTGATACAAAGTGAAAAGATGGCCTCGCTGGGTGAGCTTACTGCAGGCATTGCACACGAAATTCAAAACCCGTTAAACTTTGTAAACAATTTCAGTGAGGTAAGTAATGAGTTACTCGGTGAGATGAATGATGAACTTTCAAAAGGTAATCATGACGAAGCAAAACAAATTGCTGGTGATGTGAAACAAAACTTAGAAAAAATTTTACATCATGGTAAAAGAGCGGATGGTATTGTGAAAAGTATGTTGCAGCACAGCCGGTCCAGTTCCGGGCAAAAAGAATTAACGGACATCAATACACTTGTTGATGAATATTTGAAGCTGGCTTATCACGGGTTAAGAGCAAAGGACAAATCCTTCAATGCCAAATTTGAAACCTCATTTGATAGCAATGCCGGAAAAATAAATGTGGTACCGCAGAATATTGGTCGTGTTATTCTCAATCTTATCAACAATGCTTTTTATGCAGTAAGTGAAAAGCAAAAAGCAGAAGGCTTAACGCCTGATGCAGAAAATTACGAACCAACCGTTACCGTATCAACCCAAAAAACAAACTCAGGTATTGAAATAAAAGTGGCAGATAACGGCAGCGGTATTCCTCAAAAAGTACTTGAAAAAATATTTCAACCCTTCTTTACTACCAAGCCTACAGGACTGGGTACGGGACTGGGCTTGAGCCTGAGTTATGATATTGTAAAAGCACTGGGCGGTGAGTTGAAAGTGGAAACCAAAGAAGGCGAAGGTTCGGTGTTTATTATTTCATTATCTTTAATCGATACTGTTTAAAAGAATTACGACATGACCAAAACCTGCCAACTCCATTTTTATTTATTTATACTGGCTTGTGTATTGATTGGGTTTTCGTCGTGTAATAGCGAATCAGATATTCCTTTTCCTGAAAAAGAACTTTCTTATACACAACCAGTAACTGTACCGCTTAAATTCAGCGCTGAAAAAAAATTAATTTGGGATACCTCAAGTCGTGGGGTAATAACACCTGTAATTAAAAAATTAGATCTTGATGCGCTGCACTCGGAAGTTTTTGATTCTACCGGGTTCAACCCATTACCTCAAAAGCCCGTTGAAACACATTTTGATTTTAACCAGCTTCCTGATACAGCATTCAGCCTTGATAATCTTCCTTCAAAATCTTTACAGTTTAAAACTTCCGTTTTACCTCCTCCGCAAAGCATAAAAACATCACCATTTGCTATTCGTAAAAACAACCCGCTTTCTTTATTTGAGTTTGGGCCATCGCAGGGGTTGCCTGCAAAATTTGTTACCAGTTTACTAAAAGATAAAAACGGGTTAATGTGGATAGGCAGTAGTGAAGGTATTTTTTGCTACAATGGTGAGTATGCTAAAACAATAGTACCAGGTCCATTTAACCAGGCACCAATGTGCATGATTGAAGATAATAATGGCAACATTTGGTTTGCAGATGTTGATCACATGGGAATGATTGATCCACGCAGAGGTACCATTAGTTATTCAACCCAGGTTGGCGGAAAACGAAATACTATTTGCAAAGTAATAAAAGACGAAACCGGTCTTCTTTGGTTTGCCAGAACAAATTTTAACGGGGTAGTGATCGCTGATCCCGAAACAAAAACTTTTAAAGTATTTGACAATACAAAAGGACTTACTGTTTTAGATGGATTTACTTCAGATGTACTGGAAGATGATGATAAAAATATATGGGTTACTACCACCAGAGGCGGTGTACACATCATCAACCGGAAAAACAGCAAAATAAAATATCTTAAAAAAATAAATGGTCTTAGCAGCGATACAACAGGATCAATGACAAAAGATAAAAATGGCAAAGTATGGATTGCCCGCAGGCCGGGTACGCTGGATGCTGTTAATATACAAAGCGGTACTATCTGGCATTATGGGGAAGCAGGATTTAACACAGTTGCGATTAATGTTTATCTGTCTTGTGATGATAAAGGAAGAATATGGATGGGTAAAAATATTGGGGCAGATATTATTGACCCTGAAAGCAACACTATCCGTTTTATTGATCAGACCCGTGGTTTAGCCGGCGATTATGTTTGTTCCTGCACTATGGACGATCGTAAACGAATGTGGGTGGCAACAACAACAGGATTAAATATTATAGATCGACACGCCGAGTCGGTAAATCCTTATAATATGCAGGTAACAAGTCTGATGGAAGATGGGATAGGTAATTTATGGGTAGCAACACAAAAAGGAGTATCTATCATTAATTTTCAAAAAAGAACTGTTAAACACTTAAATCAGACTAACGGGTTAAGCAATGATTTTATTCAATCATTTACCAATACAAACGGGAATATAATTATATCAACAAACGGCGGCTATAACATTATTGACCCTGTTCGTAAAACAATTGAGAGCACAGGCAAAAAAGAAGGGTTGGTGAACGACACCATTTATAACGCCTTTAAAGATAAATCAGGTAACACCTGGCTAACGGGACCCAGCAATGGAATTGATGTAGCTGATCCGATAAAAAAAGTTATTCTTCATGTGGATGTAAAAGGAGGGTTAAGCGATAATAATATTCAGGATTCAAAACAAGATGCAAATGGAAATATATGGCTGGCAACAAATAAGAGTGGCGTTGATTTAATTGACCCAATAACCAATACAGTAAAATATTTAAATGAACAACCTGGTTTAAAAGAGACTTCCAATAAAGTGTTGTTAATAGATAAACGTGGGCTTGTTTGGATTGGAACTGCGCAGGGCATTTATATTGCTGATATCAAAAAGGGAACACTTACAACTATAACCACCAAAGAAGGATTAACAGATAATAAAGTTTTGTCGTTATTGGAATATAATGGAACTATTGCCGCAGGTACCAATAACAAGATAACACTTATTACACCACCATCAGAACCTGGTGGTGAATGGAAAATAGCTCCGTTGCAATATTCAGAAGGGTTAAGAAAACTAACAAACTCATGGGCAAGTGATGGTATTACTTCAAAAGGCCGATACCTGTGGGGTGATGCGGAGTTAACTGTTATTAATGAGCTGAAACCTGCAACAGATTCGGCTGCTACTTATATAACGGGAATGACAGTGATGACGAAGCCCCAGTCTTTCATTAATAAATCAACTTTAAAAGAGAATGATACTTTATGGAATGGCGACAATTATTATACGAATGCTAAAAAACCCCTAAACACAGGTTATGCCGCTGATAACGGATTAAGCTGGGATAGTGTAGCCGGCCCTTATAACCTGCCGGTTAATCTTGAGCTGCCACATACTCAAAATTATATTCAGTTCCAGTTTGCCCAGGCACACTTAGGCCGGCAGGATGATCCGTCTTATTGTTATATACTGGAAGGGATAGATAAAAACTGGAGTGCTGTTACCAATAATCCTTACACAGAAAATTATTTAAACCTTCCTTCCGGAAAATATACTTTCAAAGTCCGCAGTAAAAATTTAAACGGTAAATGGGGCGAACCTGCTTTATTAAATTTTACTATTACTCCACCCTGGTATAAAACATGGTGGGCTTATACTTTATATATACTTTTTGCAATTGGTTTATTAAGAGCCTATATCGTTTTCCGTTCCCGCAGGCTAAAGAAAGAGAACAGAATATTAGAAGAAAAAGTTGCACTGCGTACCAATCAGCTTCAAAAATCAATTGAGGATTTAAAAGAAACACAGGCACAATTAATACAGTCAGAAAAAATGGCTTCGCTTGGTGAACTCACTGCAGGTATTGCGCATGAAATTCAAAACCCGTTGAACTTTGTCAATAATTTTTCTGAAGTAAGTGTTGAGCTGGCTGATGAATTAAAAGCTGAGATCAGCAATATGCCAATTGATTCCGCTAAAAAATCAGAGTTGGAATCACTGATAAATGATTTGGTACAAAATCAGCAAAAAATAAACTACCACGGTAAACGGGCCGATACTATAGTAAAAGGTATGCTGCAGCATAGCCGCAACAGCAGCGGGTTAAAAGAGCCTACCAATATTAATACACTTGCTGATGAATATTTGCGGCTGAGTTATCACGGGCTAAGGGCAAAAGACAAATCGTTTAATGCCACTATGAAAACAGATTTTGATGAAACCCTTCCTGCTGTTACTGTTGTTTCTCAGGATATTGGACGGGTAATTCTTAATTTAATTACCAACGCCTTTTATTCTGTAACCGAAAAAAAGAAATTAAATACAGCGGAAGCATACGAGCCAACCGTATTAGTAAGTACAAAAAAACTATCTTCCGCTATTGAAATACATGTAAAAGACAATGGTATGGGTGTGCCTCAAAAAGTATTAGATAAAATATTTCAGCCATTCTTTACTACAAAACCTGTTGGGCAGGGAACTGGATTGGGATTATCTTTAAGCTACGATATTATAAAAGCACATGGCGGAGAATTAAAAGTAGAAACTAAAGAAGGTGAAGGAGCTGAATTTATTATTCAATTACCTGTTGTCTGAATCAAGATTAACAGGATTAAAAGATGACACAGAAAAATGAATATGAAACGCAACCTGACAAAATCAGTGAAATCTGTTCATCATGTCAATCCGTGATTCAGATAATCAAAGCACACGGCGAAGAATTAAAAGTAGAAACTAAAGAAGGGGGAAGAAGCTGAATTTATTATTCAATTACCACTATAAAAATTAAACTGATTACATGAAAATTTTAGTAGTTGACGACGAAACAGATGTAAAAATTCTTTTTGAGCAACGCTTTCGCAGGGAAATTAAAACCGGTGAAATGAATTTTATCTTTGCTTTTTCGGGTGAAGAAGCATTAGGTTATCTTAACCGGCATGAGCATGAAGCGGTGTTAATATTATCCGACATTAACATGCCCGGCATGAGCGGATTAGAACTGCTTCGTCACATAAAAGAAAAATATCACAAACCACCGCCAATGGTAATGATGATTACAGCTTATGGCGATGCAGAAAACTATAATAGCGCCAAACAATTGGGTGCAGATGATTTTTTAACCAAGCCGGTTGACTTTACCTCATTAAAAGAAAAACTTAAAACAAACCTTGTATGACCAAAATACTGGTAGCAGATGATGAAACTGACCTGGAAGTTCTCATCCGGCAAAAATTCCGGCAAAAGATACGGGAGCAGCAGTATGAATTTGTATTTGCCATCAATGGAAATGATGCATTGCAAAAAATAGAACAGCATCCCGATATTGCTATTGTGCTGAGTGATATCAATATGCCGGAAATGGACGGTCTTACCCTGCTTACTAAACTGAGCGATACAGCGCCTATGACAAAAACAGTGATGGTGTCTGCTTATGGTGATATGGATAATATCCGCACGGCAATGAACCGTGGCGCTTTTGATTTTGTAACCAAACCGGTAAATTTTGAAGACCTGGAAGTGACGATGGAAAAAACCATTCGCCATGTTAATCAAATTAAAGAAACATTACAGGCAATTAAAGAAAATAATATCCTGCGGATGTATGTGGATGAGACTGTACTGAAGTTTATGGGCACCCGTGAGTTTGAAAATTCATTAATGGAAAACGAAACTGTTGATGCCACTGTTGCCTTTATTGACATTTGCGGGTTTACCACCATCAGTGAAAAAGAAAAACCAGATACAGTAGTTAAAATGCTCAACCGCTATTTTGATGTAATGGTAAAAGAGATCATTGCACAAAATGGCATCATTGATAAATTTATTGGCGATTGTGTAATGGCTGTGTTTAAAGGTGATTATCATTTAGACCGGGCCGTTGATGCATCGTTAGCCATGCGAAGTAAAATTAATGCTTTGCCTGCCGAACATGATTTTGCTCCAAAAGTTTCTATTGGAATCAATAGCGGTGAAATGATTTCAGGGAATATTGGTTCAGCTGCATTGAAGAGATTAGATTATACTGTAATTGGTGACTCCGTAAATACTGCGCAGCGATTGCAATCAGCAGCTGGTGTAGATAAAATTGTTATTAACGGAGACTGTTTCGAAAAAATAAAACAGTCATTTAACTGTGTTAAACTTAGTGAAGCTGTTTTAAAAAATAAAGAAGCTGCCGTAGTATTATACGAAGTGCTTGATTAATCTTAACGCAATACCAGCATGCATAAAAAAATAAAAAACGAACCGGTTAACTGGAAACACGTTTTCAGGTTGGGTAACATAATACAAACTCTTATTGGCTGTTCGCTCTCTGTATTAGCTATGCGTGGGTTCATGATTCCTAATAAATTTCTGGATGGTGGTGTTACCGGTATTTCTATTTTGTTACACGAGGTGTTTCATATTAATATCTCCCTGCTTACGCTTGTTTTAAATGCCCCGTTGATCTATTTGGGTTACCAGCGCATTGGTAAAACATTTGCTGTACAAACTATATTAGCAGTTCTTATCTTATCGGTAGGCCTAACCTTTATAGAATTACCAGCCATTACAAATGATAAATTACTCATTGCGATTTTTGGTGGCTTAACCATGGGAGCAGGTGTAGGTTTAGTGTTGCGTTGCGGTGGTGTGGTAGATGGTGCAGAAGTAATTGCTGTATTTACCAAAAGAAAAACAGGTTTCAGCAACAGTGAAATTATTTTACTCATTAACGCTATCATCTTTACCATTGCTGCTACACAGTTTGGTTTGGAAACAGCCATGTATTCATTAATAACTTTCTTCTCGGCCACCAAAACTGCCGACTATGTAGTAGATGGTATTGAGCAATATACCGCAGTAAATATTGTTTCTGCCCAACAGGAAGAAATAAAAAACTTTTTAGTGAATGAGCTTGGCAAAGGAATTACTGTTTACAAAGGTGAAAGAGGTTACCTGCCCGGCAGCTTTGATGTAAAAACAGATTGCGAAATAATTGTAACGATTGTTACCCGGCTGGAAGTACACCAGATACAATCGGCGATTATTGAAATAGATCCGAAAGCTTTTGTTTTTGTACAAAGTATTAAAGAAGCCTCGGGCGGAATATTAAAAGCAAAAGCACATGCCAAGTAATTGCTTTAAATGGCAAAGCATTTGCTTAAATAAAATAACAAGATTTATAAACGTTTGATGCATCAACAAGAAACGATAGCACCAGATTATGAAAGAGCGGTGACTTTTATACTGGAATCCCTAAAAACAGAGTTGCCTTCTAATCTTTATTATCACGGTTACCATCATACCGTTGATGTGATGGACGCTGCTGAAAGAATTGCGGCTACCGAAAATTTATCAGCAGAAGAAAAAGGATTGTTACAGGTTGCCGTAGCTTTTCATGATGCAGGTTTTATTTATACCTACAAAAATCACGAAGAAAGAGGTTGCGATTTGGCCGAAGAATTGTTACCCGGTTTTGGTTTTAATAAAGAGCAAATAGAGGCTGTCTGCGCCATGATAAGAGCCACCAAAACACCACAACGGCCAAAAACAAAATTAGAAAAAATTATTTGTGATGCTGATTTGGATTATTTAGGCCGTGACGATGTTTATGCTATAGCCGGCACACTCCTGGAAGAAGTAAAAATCTATTCAAAAAAAATAGATGAAAAAGCCTGGGATGAATTACAAATTAACTTTCTCAAAAATCACCACTATTATACCTCTTTTTCTCTTGAGCACCGGGCAAAAAACAAACAGGAATACCTTGACGGGCTTATTAAAAAATGGAACCCCTGATAATTGCTTTTCTGTTTTTTCCCCATTGATATTTCACCAACAAAAATTATATTACAGAATAATACTTTTTCCGGAACCAACTGCAATATCCTCCCTGCAACTTTAAAGAACGCCGTTTAATCCGAGGCTCACTAATATCCTCTTTATTTTTTATTTACGTTTTACGCTTATTCTATGCAAAGTATTAATACTACCAGGCAACGTGTTTACTCTGTTGATTTACTCCGTGGTGTTGTAATGATCATTATGGCATTGGACCATGTGAGGGATTATTTTCATGCAGGTGCATATTTATACGATCCGCTTGATTTGGAAAAAACAACACCTGTTTTATTTTTCACACGATGGATCACTCATTTTTGTGCACCTGTGTTTATGTTCCTGGCAGGTACTTCTGCTTTTTTTATCAGTCAGCGTAAAACCAAAAAACAACTTTCATTATTCCTGTTAAAACGTGGTTTATGGTTAATACTCCTTGAGCTGATTGTTATGAATTTCGGGTGGAACTTTGATATCACCTTTACCAATATATATTTTATCGTCATTTGGGCATTAGGCGTTAGTATGATTTTCCTGGCAGGCTTAATTCATTTGCCATTTAAAGCAATACTGTTCATTGGTTTTACATTGGTGGCAGGTCATAATTTATTAGACGGAATTCATGTGCCAGGCAATTCGCTGTCAGCCTTTGGCTGGGCTTTATTACATGACCAGAATTTTTTTAACTGGGCAGGAAAAAATGTTTTAGTGGGCTACCCAATATTACCATGGCTTGGTATAATTGCATTGGGCTATTGTTTTGGTACATTGTATGCTCCCTCTGTAACTGCAGAGAAAAGAAAGAAGTGGTTGATGCTGATTGGCAGTATTGCAATCATCTTATTTATCATCATCCGTTTTATTAATATTTATGGTGACCCCAATCCATGGAGTAGTCAATCATCGACTTTAAAAACTTTTTTCTCGTTTATCAAAGTAACCAAGTATCCCCCTTCTTTACTCTACACATTGGTTACACTTGGCCCTGCCATACTTTTCCTTGCGTTTACGGAAAAACTTAATAATTCTGCATCAAAAATAGTTTCTGTTTATGGAAGGGTTCCTATGTTCTATTATATCCTTCATGTTTACCTGCTGCATTTGGTAACCATGATTGCTGCTGGCTTGTTTACCAACTTTAGCTGGAAAATATGGATATTGAAAGAGCCACTTTGGTTTACTGAATCTCTTAAAGGTTATGGTTTTTCATTAGGTATAGTATATATCGCCTGGGCCGCTATTGTTATTTCATTATATCCCTTATGCAAATGGTACGATAAGTATAAACAAAGCCACAAAGAAAAATGGTGGATCAGTTATTTATAAACAACAGTTTTCTGATGGTGCCTGGCTGGGAGTAAAAGAACTGGCATTAACAGGTCAGTTGATTGAAACAGATATGGAAGCTCATATAACAAAATAAAATTGCCTGTGTTTCAAAATGTAATCATCCTTAGTATTGTATTACTATCCTCAGCAACTGTAAAAGCTCAAACAGTAAACAAAAAGCAGGTTGCTGTTCAGCAAACAGTTGAAAACATGTTTACTGCTTTATCCAATACCGATACGGCGGCTTTAAAAATTTTTGTTACAAATAATGTACGCTTGTATGAATATGGACAAGTTTGGACGATTGATACATTGATCAGGAAAATAGTACAGGCCAGGTCAATCCCCGATTTTAAACGTACCAACAGTTTTGAGTTTGTAAACACCAGCATCCATCAAAAAACAGCCTGGGTTACTTACTACCTGCAATCCATCATTACCAGGAACGGAAAAGAAGAAACAGTAAACTGGATGGAAACGGTTATTTTACTAAAAGAAAAAGATCAATGGAAAATAAACGTATTGCATTCAACCAGGCTTATAAATAATTGATTTTAGCATTATGACAGAAAACAAACAGGAAGAACAGGCAATTGACAATAAGCAACAGGCAAGTGATGAAATCAATTCATCCGGTGAAACCATTGCTGATGTTAAACAACCACAAACTACAAACCACAAACAGAAGATATGGAAGTACATCACCATCCACACAGAAAGAAAAAAATTTACCCATTATCTCCGGGGGTTTCCCCTGTTATTTCCTGGTGAATTGTTAGGCTTACTGACAGGATATAAATTGCGGCATGAAATAAAAAAAGTCAGGGGCAATATTCATTTATTAAGATTTATTATCTTGTAATATCATGTACACTTCCCGCCAGTTAGCTGCTGTTATGTTTTCCGATATTGAGGACTTTTCTGCCCTTATGCAAAAAGACGAATCAAAGGCAGATGAGATCCGTGAAAAATATAATACGGTATTAAATCAATTACACACAGAGCATGGGGGGCGCATCGTCAATTTTTATGGTGATGGTTGCCTGAGTATCTTTAATAGTGTAGTGGAGGCTGTTTATTGCGCAAGGGACATGCAATTACAGTTCCGCAGCAATGTACCGGTACGAATTGGTTTACACCTTGGTGATATTGTACTAAAGGAAAATGATGTATATGGAGATGGCGTAAATACCGCCTCAAGAATAGAATCATTAGGTATCCCCGGCTCGGTATTATTATCTGATAAAGTAAATGATGAACTGCGTAACCACCCGGAAATAAAAACAATTTCTACAGGTGTATATAACCTGAAAAATATTGAAAGGCCCATCGAAGTTTTTGCATTGACCGGAGAAGGTCTTATTGTTCCGCCGGCCGGCACATTAAAAGGAAAAACAGCAGAGAAAAAAAATATTGATACTGCTAAACCACTGCTTCAAAAAAAACTATTCAGGATGGTTGCCGCTTTAGCCATACTTATTTCTTTAAGCGCAATTGCATGGATTGTTTTTAAGCCGGCTGATAAAAAAAATAATATAGAAACCTTTAACCGTGTCGCTGTGCTTCCTTTTCGCAATAATAGTAATGATCCTGCCAATGAGTACCTGAGTGATGGCATTACAGAAGAATTAACAACTACCCTTTCGGGTATTTCAGATTTAAAAGTTATTTCCCGTAACTCCACACAGCAATATAAGAACACAAACAAAAGCGATGAGCAAATCGGAAAAGAGTTGAATACACAAAGATTATTAGGTGGAAGTGTGATAAAAGAAGGCAATAATATCCGCATTAATGTACAGCTTATTAATACCCTTACCGATGAAATATTATGGAATGAAACGTTTACTAAGGCTGCAGATGAATTATTGATTTTTTACAGCAGCATTGCACAGCAGGTAGCACATAGAATGGACGTTACCATAAAAGATGTGGAAAGATTTAAATTGAGTAAAGCAGAAAAAGTTAATCCCGAACTTCACCAGCTTTACCTAAAAGGCCTTTATTATACCAATAAATTTACAATTCCAGATTATAAAACTGCTATCGGCTTATATGACCAGGCATTAAATATTGAACCCGATTATACACCTGCATTGGCAGGTAAGGCATTAAGCTATGCACTCATGGGTGTTTTTAACCCGGCTATTTCCACTACAGAGGCATTGCCTCAAACATTATTGTACGCCACAAAAGCAATAGCGATTGATTCCAGCCAGTCATTGGGATATATGGCCCTCGGCTATGCCCGTCTTTTTTTTCAACGCAATTTGTCGGGAGCCGATTCAATGTTGCAAAGAGTAGTAAAAATTGATCCATCCAATGATATGGCATATACTGTGCTGACACTGCTAAATCTTTACAGGGGAAATACGGATAGTGCCGACTACTGGTTACAAAAAGGGAAAGCCATATCGCCTTTCTCTTTCTTTTTAACACACCATGAAGGCAGAGTGTTGTACTTGCAAAATAAAAAATCTGAGGCTTTTGAAGCTTATAAAAAAGCCATATCGGTTTATGAACACCCATTGCCTTATGATCACCTGGCAAACCTGTATAACAGAAGTGGAATGTTTGAAGAATCCATTACCCTGTTACAGACTGCACAAGAAAAATTTCATGATCTGCCTGCATCATCGCAGGCATGGCTTGCTGAAGCGTATTTCAAATCAGGAGATAAGATAAAAGCCGAAACCATAATGAAACAAATGGAAGAAAAAGCTCTTGCCGGAGAACCCAACTATGCTCTTTTCACAGCCGCTTATTATGCATGTGTAAACAATAAAGAAAAGGCTTTTTTATTTTTGGATAAAGCTGTTGCAGCCAATGATGTTGATTTGTTATGGCTGAAAGAAGAACCTCATTTTGCTTCATTACGTAATGATAGCCGTTATCAGGCTTATTTAAAAAAAGCGGGGTTTTAATGTGGTGTTGAATCCTCTTAAAAGCAAAAGAGCTTCAAATTATTGAAGCTCTTTTGCTTTTAAGTTTATACTAACTGCCTTATTTCAAGTTTATCACAACAGGTTTATCGTTTACCGGGTTATGGCAGTTGTTACAATTTAAATCAATAGCAAGTTGCCCATGAAAACGCTGTTTTTTATAGATTTGATTATTGGCCATACAATTGGCAGGCACCCCTTTAAATATTACCGGGTTGATAGCCACATTAGGATTGAAATCATAATAATCTGCCAATGATAAACTGGTGCCTTCTGATACAGGCGGCGATGTTTCAAAAAATACAATCGGTTTTCCTTCGGCAGTGTACCATATCCAAAACACACGGCCTTCTTCAATAGGACAAGTAAATATTAATGTTTTTCGATTGGGGCTTAATGGCGTATTAGTTAATACTAATTTGCTTTGGCATTTATCTACATAAGCCCATCTTGGTGTAGCAGGACCTAAGTGCGGCAATACACCCTGGCATTGCGTACTGTCAACAAACTTCTGTACAATGTATGTAACAGAATCTATCAGGTAAGCGTCCACCACCGACTTATCCGGTTGCTGCATTGCTGTTAATTGTTTTTTTATTCTCCAGTCATAAAATATATTAGTTGGGTAAGTGGCGGTGCGGTTTACCGGTGTCATTAATGATTTAGCTGAAAATGTTTGCGGCCACACAGGCAGTGAAATGCTGCTATCCGGTAATGAAATACCTGCAGCATGGCTGCCAAGCCATGCCAACCGTTTTTCTTTTTCACCCGCCGTAATGTTCAGTCTGCTATCTTTTAAAAGAGACTGGATATTAAATTTTGCGGCGTTTAAATTTTTTGCTGACTGTCGGCATGAATTTACTATTGGCCCCAGGTTGCTTTCATTTATGCTTTCCATTGTAATAAAATTAGCCATAGAGAAATTGCCTAATAGCGGAAGCTTATAAATGTTTGAATCGTTTACAAACATCATGCGCCAGGGATAACCATTATCTGTTCTTGTCCATAGCCAATTGCCAACACCCCCGGCTGCATATCTCCACCATTGAACGGGAACCTCTAATATTGGTTTAATGCCCGCACAATTATGATCGGTACTGTTTACCCAATCCGGCGCCGGTACTTTCCACATACCTGCGGCCACAGGTTTCAGGCAATTACTATTTTCATCAAGCAGCCAGGTACTGTCGTTAATGGTTATTAAATCAGCAAACCCGCCTTCATAATCAGCCACCACCGTACGCATAGCTTTTAATGAATAATCGTATGTAATGAGTGATATGTACATAGTGCTGCCATCAAATGGAGAAAGCAATGCTACTGCCGCCCATTTTTGCGGAAGAGCATTCGGGTTGGCTCCTGAGTTGCAAGGCGCAATGGGCGGAAAAGCCAGTACGTTTTCTTCACCTGCAGAAGTTGATTTTTTGTTTTGGTTGCAGGCAATTTGAATAGTTGTTACCAATAATAACAAAATGATACATACTAATATCCATTTTGGGGGGTTAAGGTTGTGGAGTGTCATTGTATTGAGTTTTGGTTATAAAAGAAGATATAATAAATGTACCGATATTTTATTTCAGTATATTCAAAGCCTGGTTAATTTGCCAGTAAAACCAAAACGGCTGAATTTTTTATGGAAGTACATCATCATACACATGCAAACGGAAAGAAAAACTGGAAATCTTATTTCTGGGAATTTTTAATGTTATTTCTTGCTGTGTTCTGCGGATTCTTAGCGGAGAATCAAAGAGAGCGTTTAGTAGAACATCAACGGGAAAAACAGTATATAAATAGTTTATTGCTGGATATGAAACAGGATACCAGTGCGTTATCGGAGAATATTAGATCCAGAGAAAGAAGAAGAATTGCTGCAGATTCTCTTATTTATTTATTGGACATTCCTGTTAGCAAAGAAACACAAAACAATATTTATAACTATGCCAATAACCTAACCGCAGTCCAGATATTTAATTATTCCAATTCAACTATACAACAATTAAAGAGCTCCGGATTATTGAGGCTCATCCGCAAAGCTGATGTAGTGAATAGTATCAATTTTTATGACCTGCGTATTTCCAGGCACAAAGTGCGGGAAGAGAATGAACTGGATCTTACTCTTGAATACGAGAAAGCAATATCTTCTGTACTTGATGCAACTACTATTGAATCTATTGGCGACTCGTTAGCTACTTATGGTTTTAAAGAACCAGAAAGTGCCCTTAAAAAACCAGTTTACAAGCCCTTGTTAACAACAGACCCTGATAAAATAAATCTTGTAAAGGGCCTGGCTGCGCAGTTATATAACAGAAATCTAGTAAATTATTTTTGGTTGATTCGTTTTCGTAAACAAGCAGCCGATATTATAGAGTTGATAAAAAAAGAATATCACCTGAAATAAAATAATTTATGGAAATACATGCACACTCACATGCACACGGAAAGAAAAACTGGAAAACTTATCTCTGGGAATTTTTAATGCTGTTCCTTGCTGTGTTCTGCGGTTTTTTGGCAGAGTATCAGTTAGAACACACAATAGAACATCAAAGAGAAAAAGAATTTGCAAAAGCTCTTTATTCCGAATTTCTGGATGATTCAACTGTAGTTGCCGGCAAATTAGCCAGAAGGCTGGAAAAAGAAAAAGATATGGACTACATGAGTAATTATTTTAAGGACAGCTCCTTAACCAATCTTCCTAAAGCATTTTACCCGGCATATACCACCAGCCTTTACCTTATTAACACTTATACTTTCGAACCAAAAGACGGAATACTTAACCAATTGAAAAATTCCGGCTCATTACGGTATTTCAAAAACATTGCTTTACAAAAACTGCTGGGTGATATCAGTGTTAATATCAATAATATCCGTCAGCGTAATGAACAGGAATACCAGTTTTTTGCCAACCCGATAAAACCATTTATGCTAAAGTATTATGACTGGGGCTGGCTGGACAAACTGCGAAAAGAAGACAGCGGTACGAATGTGCTTGATGTTATAAATAATTACCGTAACAGCAACCGAATCATTGAAAGTAAAATTTTAAACACTTCTTCGCTTGATCGTGGCGAAGCATCTAACCTGATGTTGTTTTACAAACAAATGATGGTATCTACCCGAACACTACAGATGAGTAATTATATTAAAACCAATCATAAAATATTAGAAGTGCTTAGAGAAAATTATTCTTTAGAAAATGAGTGAAGAAAAAAAACAAGAAGAACAGGCAAAGCGCAATGAGCAACAGGCAAAGGATGAAAATATTTCATCCGGAGAAACTATTGCTGATGCTGAACAACCTGAAACCAATAACCAACAACAAGCAACAGAAGATATGGAAGTACACAAACATCCGCATCATGTGATGCATACAAAAAAATGGAGTGAATATCTCCTTGAATTCTTCATGCTTTTTATTGCCGTTTTTCTTGGTTTCATTGCTGAAAATATCAGGGAGCATATTGTTGAAAGGGAAAAAGAAAGGCAATATATGAAATCATTGCTAAGCGATCTTTCTGCAGATACTGCAATGTTTACAAAGGGTATTCAGCGAAAAGAACAAAGAATAAATGCAATAGATAGTGTCTTTATGTTTTTCAAAGCACACACAGATGTAACAACTATTTCAGGAAAATTTTTTAAAACCCTTCGCCGCACCACATGGGATCAACTGCTTATCCGCAATACCATTACCATTAACCAGCTAAAAAATGCCGGCGCCATGCGTTTGATAAAAAACAAGCCGGTAACCGATTCACTTTCTGCATACGATTTTCAATGTGAATCTTTCGGGCAATACAATACAGGCTATCTTACTCATCAGGAAGTACTTTATCGCTATATTGAAAAAATGGTTGATGCTCCCGGTTTGTTAGATCTTTACATTGCCAATACCAGTGAAGCTATTGTTGGAAATGTTCCGGATACTATTGCTCTTCAATTTCATAACACTGAAGAAAATCAACTGCTCAATCTTTTGATGCAAATAAAAATTTTTGCCCGCCAGGAAATCAACCGGTTCGAAAACGGTAAAAACACCGCCAAGAACCTAATAGCATTGATTAAAAAAGAATATTATTTAGACTAATCATGAGCGAAAAAAATAAAAAGGAACAACAGGCAGACGACAATTTGCAAAACAAACCTGAAAGTGTTTCTTTAAATGAAAACATTGCTGATGCTGAACAACCACAAACCATAAACTATAAACCACAAACCGAAGAAATGGAAGTACATCATCATTCACATGCACACGGCAAGAAAAACTGGAAAGAATATTTCTGGGAATTTTTTATGTTATTCCTGGCCGTGTTCTGCGGATTTTTAGCCGAAATACAGGTAGAGCATTATGTGGAACACCAGCGGGAAAAACAATTTATGATAACCATGCTGGAAGATATTAAAAGTGATACTGCTTTATTAGCAGATTGTGTAAACTACTGGAACAGGATTAATAATGATATTGACTCTGTTGCAGGTGCCATTCAAATACCTGCAAGCCGTACCAATTTAGTTAAAGCATACCGTCATTTAAGCAATGCATTAAACTATTATGGTTTTGGGTATAATGACAGAACAATTGCTCAACTTAAAAATTCCGGCAGTTTTCGTTTAATAAGGGAAAAAGAAGTGGCTAATAAAATCATCCTGTACGACCAGCTTAACCAGAGTGCGATAGTAAAAATTGAAACCCAGCATAATTTACTTTACATGCAAACACTGGCCCTGCGAAACAAAGTATTTGTGCAGGAAATCATCAACACAATATATAGCCGGTATGCACTTATACCACCACCTGTAAGCGAAAATGGCTGGGTTGGCAGTATGATAAAACAGCAGCCCACGCCTCTGTCGCAGGATGAGTATAACAAACTGATGTTTGAATTTAAAAATTCATTATTGGCCCTTCGGAAAGATTTTACCAATATGAAATGGGGTTATGACCACCTGAGAGACCAGATGAATGGATTGCTGAAACTGATAACGGAGAAATATCATTTGGAATAGTATGAGCAAAGAAGCAATGACAACAGGTAATGAGCAACCGGCAAACGATGAAACAATTTCATCTGCTAAAACAATTGCTGACGCTGAACAACCACAAACCATAAACTACAAACCGCA
Source organism: Sphingobacteriales bacterium (assembly GCA_016200915.1). Lineage (GTDB taxonomy): Bacteria > Bacteroidota > Bacteroidia > Chitinophagales > Chitinophagaceae > AWTP1-9. The sequence goes on along the minus strand of JACQDV010000076.1, from coordinate 31,664 downwards.
AACAGAAGAAATGGAAGTACATCACCACACGCATGGACACGGAAAGAAAAACTGGAAAACTTATGTTTGGGAATTTTTAATGCTGTTTCTTGCTGTGTTCTGTGGTTTTTTGGCAGAGTACCAGCTGGAACATAAGATAGAGCATGAAAGGGAAAGACAGTATATGAAATCTTTAATAACAGATATTAAAGAAGATATACGCTTTATTGGTGAACAGCAGCCTATTTACATAAACAAACAATCTTTACTGGATAGTTTAATTGACAGGCTCAATAGCCCATCCGCTTCGGTCAACACAAATGATCTCTATTATTACGCAAGGTTAGCTTCTAAAAACGATATCTTCCCGGCCAATACACGTACCATTGACCAAATGAAATTTGCCGGCGGGTTCAGGCTTATAAAAAATGAAGAGGTAGCAGACGGTATTATGTCTTATTACTCCGAGCTGCCCCAAATTCAATCACTGGAAGTAACGGAACAAAGTGAAACTAACGAATACAGAAAAATTGCTGTCCAGATTTTTAGTGCAGTTGTATTTAATGAGATTAATTCCACCAATGAAGTGACGAGGCCAGTTAACAATCCTGCTTTACGTATTAATGATAAAAAATTATGGGGCGATCTGTCCGGTTGGGTTCATTATATTAAGAATACAAGAATTGGACTTTCTGAATATAAAAAGAGACTTCACGAAAAAGGGCAAAAATTAATTCAGCTTATTGAAAAAGAATATCATTTGGAGTAAAATATTTCACCATGACAAAACAAAGAATCATTCGTTTTATTATTTACATCATTGTTGGCTTTGGTTGTGCTTTTCTTTACAACTATTTAAAACGATAACAGTTTTAAAATTATTTAACATGAAGACATTTTCTCTTATCCTTTCCTTTCTGTTATTCATACTTTCCTCATCTGCCCAGAAGACAGTCTTACTGGCAAAAAATTTAATTGACGGAACAGGAAAAACAGTCAGCAATCCTGCTGTAATTATAGACAGTAATAAAATTGTTTCTGTTACAACAAAAGATAACATACCCAAAGGATATAAAATAGTTGACCTCGGTGATTATACATTGCTTCCCGGTTTAATTGATATGCATGTACATCCTGATCTTACTGCTGATGATTACCAGGTAGATCATTTAAAAGGTTCTTCTGCCGGTAAAACATTATTGGGATTGAAAAATGTACAGGGTTTATTAAACGCCGGTTGGACTACTTTGCGGGTTGCCGGAGATGGCGATGTAGCTTATGCTAATATGGAAATAAGAAATGCCATTAATAAAGGAATGTTTACTGGTCCTCATATTTATGGTGCTGCTCATTATATTTCTGTTACCGGTGGAGGTGGAGATATTAATTTTCTTTCGCCGGAACAAAAAATCATTCCTGACGGATTAATTGCTGATGGACCAGAAGAAATCCGCAAAGCCATTCGCAATGAAATAAAATATGGCAGCGACTGGATCAAGATATTAGTTACCGGTGCTTTTATGACAGCGGGAGATAATCCAAAAAATGTTCACTTTAGTCCGGAAGAATTAAAAGCTGCTGTTGAAGAAGCAGCAAGAAGAGATGTACCTGTGATGGCACATGCGCATGCAACCGAGGGAATTAAGATGGCAGTAAAAGCTGGCGTTCGCACCATTGAACATGGTTCTTTTATTGATGAAGAAGCTATGGACTTAATGATTCAGCATGGCACTTATTTAATTCCAACATTTACTATTGGGTTATATTTTAATGAAAAGCTGGCCGACAGTAAATCGCTTGCCAAAGCTGTTGACCTAAATAAAAAAGTAAGAGATTCTGTTTATAAGAATATGCGTCTGGCCATAAAGAAAGGAGTAAAGTTTGGATTGGGCACTGATTATGTTGGATGGCCTGCTGATTATTCTGCGAGGGAGTTTTCAGAATACGTTTCGCTTGGTATGACGCCCATGCAGGCCATTATGTGTGCTACTAAAATAAATGCTGAAATACTGAACAAGCAAAACCTCATTGGAACAGTTGAAGCGGGTAAACTCGCCGATATAATTGCTGTTAAAGGTGATCCTTTAAAAAACATTACAGAATTACAAAGAGTAAAATTTGTAATGATTGGCGGGAAGATTGTAAAACAGGATTGAAAATATTTATAAGTAAAATAAAAAGCCCGATTTGAAATTAAACCAGGCTTTATTATTAATTTTTGTCAAGTCATTTTTTATAGTACGGTGTGTGAGCATCACTGTAATTTTTTTCCGCTTCATTCCACCCGTTTACTACTTGCGTACGCATTTGATTTGCATTACTGCCCGACTGGTTAGCTATATTCATAACAGCATTAATTTCCTTTACTGCTTTATTATAGGTATCCACATCTTCTTTGGTACGGTCAAGTTGAGATTTTGCTTCAAACGCTTTTTTTATTTTATCAAAGTTCTCTGCTTTTAATAAATAGTCTGTTTGTTTTGGAACATCCTGCTCCGCATTCTTTTTGTAGAATTGCAATGCCCGTTTGCAGGCAGCTGCCAGTGAACCGTCATTAGCAAATGGTTTTATCGTATCTAATGAAGCTAACCCTTCATTTGCATATTTGATCAGTGCATTACGGGCCTGTTCCACATCATTTAATTTCTTTGCATTTAAAGCTTCTGTTAGCTTACCATCTTCCCAGTTACATTTAAAAAAGACCAGGTATATTTTGTTGACGTATTTGTTCAGTTTACCAGCATCATCCATTTTTTGCGACAGTTCTGATTTGTTATCAATAAGATTCACCTTATTTTTAGCAGCAAAATCATCAAAGGCTTTATTCATTTTTTCGTTTGCTTCCTTTATTTTTTCTTCCGATTTTTCCTGCAGTAGAATATATGCCTCCATTTCATCAAAAGACTGCTCAGCAATTTCTTCCATGTTAACAATCTTACGGTAATCATCATTAAAAACATTGTAAACAAACATCAGGTGATCCATACTTTCCTTACGAAGGGAATTATCGCCTTTATACATTGGCAGTGCAGATACTTTATACCGGGAATCGGTTATTGTTTCCAAAAGTTTGGCTCTCATCTTTTCCAGCTTTCGTGCCCGGTGACCATGTGCCGCCTGGCTTATATAAGCCATATTGCTTGCATTTACTTCTGTAATTATTTTGCCAAAGGCTGACATATAATCGCCGGGATTATCGGTGGCTTGTGCTGATGCTTTGGTAAACGGAAAGAAAATAAGTGCGGTAATAATAACAAGGCTGGTAAATTTTTTCATGTGATTGTTTTTAACTGTATAAAGTAATAAAATTATTTAATCATCAGCAAGAGTAACTGGTAGGTTGTTTTTATGTAAGGTTCAAAACGTATCCGCTGCTTCCATTCTTCATTCAATTCCTTTAATCCTTCATCGCTCTTTAACCGCTGTGTTTCTAAACTATTGTTTTCAACTGAATAAATCTTAGCAGTATCTATTTCTTTCTTTACAAAATCTTTAGGGTCTTCCGTTCCTTCTTCTTTCAGTAATTGCAGTGCATCACTTAGTTTTAGTGAAACATCAACCGGTTTTTCTTCGTTTTTCAGCAACTTATTATATTCTTCAATTTGTTTATAATAAGAGGAAGAAGCAATTTCTTTTTTTGCAAAATCTTCTGTTGCTGTTAATAACAACGGTGGCAGAGGCCGGTAATATTTATTTGCTTCAATAGCCGGTGGATGAAGTGCATTCTTTTCATTGGCTTCTTTTTGAATACTTGCCTGTGAAATATCCGGTAAAATAATTTGTGGTATTACTCCTTTAGCCTGGGCTGTTGTTCCATTAACTCGATAAATAGTAGAGGTGGTTGTTTTAAGATAGCTGGCAGTTTGTTTATCAATTTTATGATCCAACGAAATGGTGGTATCCATTGGCAACACAATTTGTGCGGTAGCTTTTCCATAGGTGGGTGTGCCTACAATTAAGGCCCGGTTATAATCCTGTAGTACTCCAGCCAGCATTTCAGACGCCGAGGCACTATAACCATTTACCATTACAGCTAATGGGCCATCATAAATGGTTCCCCTGCTCACATCTTTTAATGTAAATACTTTTCCATCTTTCTCTTTTATCAATTGTACTGGTCCCGCATCAATAAAAATACCGGCGAGTTCTGTTGCTTCTCTCATTGAGCCGCCGCCATTGTAACGAAGATCAAGTATTAAACCCTCAATATTTTCTTTTTTAAGTTTTACTATTTCTTTGGCAACATCATTGGCACAGCCATTTATATTGTTCTCTTCATCTTCCCAGTCACTATAAAAAGCTGGCAAAGAAATATAGCCAATGTTCTTTTTCCCTTTTAGTACAAAACTTTTCACCCTGTTTTCTTCTTCTTCTGATACTTCCATTTTCTTTTTCATTAAAGGAACTTCCCTGGTGGTGCCATCCTGCTTTTTAATAGTTAATGTTGCTTTATCGTGATTGCTTTGATCGAGTATATTGCTGATCTCCCTTGCATCAGCACCTGATACATCAATTGGCTCTTTCCCTTCCCATTGAATGGCAACTAATTTATCTCCTTTGTTTAATAAACCACTCTGGTAAGCCGGACTTCCCGGTACCAGGTTTTTGATCTCTGCATCTCCGTCTTCATCTTCGTCAAGACTAAAACCAAACAACCATGGATTATTTCCCAATTGCGATTCAAAATTTTCCTTGTTATCAGCAGTAAAATAACTGGTATGCGGATCATAACAAGTAGCAATTGATTCACAGTAAGTATTACCAATGCTTTTTTCAATTCCTCCGGCACTTTGCAGGATTCGTTTTATAAATCGTTTGTACGTTTTAGCTGTCTGCTTTCTTGCTATGATCTCTGTACTATCAATATATTTTTTTTGTTGTGCTGCAGCAAGAGTTAACAGTTCATCATTATCCGTTATTAATTCCAGTACATCTTTCTTAATGCGTTTGTATAACTTCTTACGCATGTCTGAAATGGTAGCAGGGTAACTGGTATCTTCAGCAACAGTAAATTTTTCTGCTATAGAAAAATTAAACGGCGCTTTGCAGATATTATCAATCATAGTATCGGCTGTCTGAAGGCGTTGTTTTAAAATCACTGTCAGTATGTTCAGGAAATCCGGTTTACGGTTTTTGATAATATCATCCAATTGATATTGATAAGGCAACAGTTTGGTTAAATCTTCTTTGGTAAGAAAAAGCTTATCAGCATCTATCGTGTTCAGTACCTGTTCAAATATTTCAGAAGACATTTTATCATCCAGTGGCTTTGGCTGAACATGAAATTTTTCAGCCATGCGGGTAATCATAAAAGCGTCATTAACGGCTTGTGCCGGGTACTGTGCCCGGAGTAATTGAAAGCAGAGGAGGATAATAAATAATAAGGGTAGTTTTTTGATCATATTATACTATGCAAGATTTATGTAAATATAACAGCTTTTGTTAAAGTTCAGTATGATGTTAATCCGAATATATGTTTCTTTATCAATTCCCCAATTTTCAGGATATTTAAGGATGAAATTATTCGTCTTTCTTTTATTGATCACTGTTAACATTTCAGCACAGGTAAAATATGATGTAATTGTAAAAAACGGGAAAGTGCTGGATGGCAGCGGCAATAGCTGGTATTACGCCGATATTGCTGTGAAAGATGGTAAGATTGCCCTTATTCAAAAACATATTAATGAAGAAGCAGTAAAAGTTATTAATGCAAAAGGATTAATTATCGCTCCCGGTTTTATAGATGTACATACGCATATTGAAGATGATGAAATAAAAAATCCTACTGCAGATAATTTTATTTATGATGGTGTTACCACTGTCATTACCGGTAATTGTGGTTTATCCAAACCAGACATTGGCAATTATCTCAACTTTATTGACAGTGTAAAACTTTCCATCAATGTAGCAGCATTAGTCGGTCATAATGATGTTCGCAAAGCAGTAATGGGTACTGCTATGCGGGACCCAAGCGAAGAGGAATTACAGAAGATGGAAAAAATTGTAGAAGATGCAATGAAAGGTGGGGCCGTTGGCTTTTCTACCGGCCTCATTTATATTCCGGGTACTTATTCTAAAACAAATGAAGTAGTAAGACTGGCTGCTGTAGCTGCAAAATATAATGGAGTATATACAAGTCACATGCGCAATGAAGCAGATAGTATTGTAAAAGCAATTAATGAGGCATTGTATATTGGCAGAATAAATAATATGCCGGTTGAAATTTCACACTTTAAATGCAGCGGACAAAATAACTGGGGCAGAAGCAAAGAAACAGTAGCAATGATTGAACAGGCAAGAAAAGATGGATTGGATGTAACGATTGATCAGTATCCATATACAGCCAGCAGTACTTCATTGAGTACTTTGTTACCAGATGATGTGTTGGCAGATGGGCAAGACTCTATTGTAGCAAGGCTTAATAGGGAGCCAATGAAAAAATATGTGATTGAGTATATGCTCAATAATTTAAAAAAAAGAAAACTCAAACATTTTAGTTACCCGGTAGTAGCCAGTTATAAATTTGATTCAACGCTGAATGGAAAAAGTATTGAGCAGGTTAATTTGATTAAAGGAAGAAAGCACACAGCCAAATCAGAAGCAGAAACAGTGATAGAGATGATGATTAATGGTGGTGCTGGTATGATATTTCATGGCATGAGTGAAAAAGATGTGCAGTATATCATGCATTATCCTTTCAACATGTTTGCCAGTGATGCCAGCATAAGGGTATTTGGAACAGGAATGCCGCATCCCCGTGGTTATGGTACCAATGCAAGGATATTGGGAAAATATGTAAGAGAAGAAAAAGTATTATCACTTGAAGAAGCAGTAAGACGAATGACTTCTTTGCCTGCGCAAAAGTTTCAGTTGAAGGACCGTGGGCTGTTAAAAGAAGGAATGGCTGCTGATATTGTAGTGTTTGATGAAGCAACTGTTACCGATAAATCAATTTATGAAAAACCGCATCAGTATTCTACTGGTTTTAAATATGTATTAGTAAATGGTGTGGTTACTGTTGACAATGGTGTACATACAGGAGCAAGAGGCGGTATTGCTTTAAGAAGAAAATAGATTCGATGTATTCATTCCTCAATATCTTCTTTTTTATCTTTCACACCGTATTTACATTATTCAATGTAGTGGGCTGGATATTTCCTAAAACAAGAAAACTAAACTTAATTACACTATTGCTCACTGCCTGCTCCTGGTTTGTAGTTGGAATATGGAAAGGCATTGGATTTTGCTATTGTACCGAATGGCACTGGCAGGTAAGAGAACACTTAGGTTACCACGACCAGACAAGGTCTTACATACACTTCCTTATATTAAAACTTACAGGAGCTAACTTAGATATTTCATTAGTGGAAACAGCAACGATTATTGTGTTTGCTCTGAGTTTGGTGATGAGTGTTTGGTTGAATGTGAAAGACTGGAAAAGAAAGAAAGATTTATAAGTCTTTAGCAGGGATTTTTTTGATATTTCCTTTTTTATCAGAAATAACTAAGTATGAATTTTTGGATTTGGTTTCGGCAATAACATTTTGTATCGCCTTATCCAATGCAACCTTAATTTTATCACTTAACTTTTCTGTATTATGATTGTTATCCTCCATTCAAAAGTTTATTATAGATTTCAAAATTAATAATTTTTTCCTTTCCCTCCTCCTTATTTGCAACAGGTTCATAATCACTGCCGGAGTTATCATATAAATACCAGCTATCTGCAATTTTGATATAGCCGAAAAAATTTTTTAACCCTTTATAATATCTTCTTTCAATTACTTCGTCCGGAATATTGTGACCTCCTTTACTTACACGAATAGCTACTCTTTCTTTTGCCAGCAAAACACTATTAAGATAAATGTAAAAGAAAATGATGGAATATCCTTTTTGCTTTGCCCGGTTTAGGAATTTAATATGCGTAAGCCCGGAAAGTGTTGTTTCAAAAGCAAAACTTTTATTTTCTGCAAGGAGTTCATCCATTCTTTCGAGCATAATTCTTCCTGCATGAAAAGCTACACCTGTCGGATTAAAGGGAGATAGTCCTCTTGCAATTTCATCCGCATTTACAAATTCTGTTGTTTTAAAAACATCTGGCAGCAAGTTATATGCTGCTGTTGTTTTTCCAGCCCCATTACATCCTGCTATAATATAAATTTCGGGCATATCAATAATTCATCAGCTGTTTAACATACTCATCCAATCTTGCATTGGCCATAAAGTTTTTCTCTAATTCAATACTAAATGGAACAGGAGTATCTAAAGAAGCACAACGCATAACCGGTGCATCGAGATGTTCAAAGCAATGTTCACTTATCCAGGCTGCTATTTCACCACCAATGCCACCAATCAATGTGTCTTCATGCAGAATCAATACTTTTCCTGTTCTTTCAACAGAAGAACGGATAGCATCATAATCCAACGGCGCCAATGTTCTTAAATCAAGTATATCAAAAGAAATAGCTTCATGCTTCATTGCATAATCAGTTGCCCAGTGCACACCGCTTCCGTAGGTGATGATGGAAATATCTTCTCCTTCTTCAACTAATTTGGCTTTACCGATTTCAATTTCATAATATTCATCCGGCACTTGTCCGCTGATGCTGCGGTATAAAGCTTTGTGTTCAAAATACATTACGGGATTCGGATCATTGATTGCCGCAATCATTAATCCCTTTGCATCTATTGGTGTACTTGGATAAACAATTTTTAATCCCGGCACTTTCGTAAACCATGCTTCATTACTCTGACTGTGAAAAGGACCGGCTCCTACACCACCACCACTCGGCATACGAATCACCACATCAGCGTTTTGTCCCCAGCGGTAATGTATCTTGGCAAGATTATTTACAATTTGATTAAACCCTACACTTACAAAATCAGCAAACTGCATTTCCATCATGCTCTTATACCCTTTCAAACTTAGCCCTAATGCAGTACCAACAATTGCACTTTCGCATAAGGGTGTGTTGCGAACCCTTTCTTTGCCGAAATCATTTACAAAACCTTCTGTTATTTTAAAGGCGCCTCCATACTCGGCAATATCCTGTCCCATCAAAATGAGGTTGGAATGTTTTTGCATGGATTGATGAAGCCCTTCCTTGATGGCATCGATGAGTCGTGAATCGTGAGTGGTGAGTGGTGAGTGATAGGATGGTTGAGAGTTATCAATCATTTTTACATCAAAATCAACTGCTTTTTCCGCAAACAAATCATTTACCTCTTCTTCTGTATTCGGAATTAATGCTGGTGAATCAAAGCCAATTTTTAATTCTGATTCGATATGCTCTTTTATTTCTGACTTAGTACTTTCAATCTTTTCTTCACTCAATAAACCAATTGATGTTAAATACTCTTCATATTTCTTTACCGGATCTTTTTCTTCCCATAGCTCAAATAAATATTTTGGAACATACTTGGTTCCGCTGGCTTCTTCATGTCCCCGCATACGGAAGGTCATGCACTCAATTAAAAACGGCTTCTGATGTTCAATGCAATATTTCTTTACACCTTTAATGGTATCATAAACGGTAAGCAGGTTATTTCCATCAATCTTTACACCGTCCATACCATAACCTCTTGCTTTATCAACCAAACTATCGCAGCGATATTGTTCATTAACCGGTGTACTTAAGCCATAACCATTGTTTTCAATAATAAATATCACCGGTAAATCCCAAACGGCAGCCACATTCAATGCTTCATGAAAATCTCCTTCACTCGTTCCGCCATCACCCGTAAAAGCAACGGCTATTTTATTTTCTTTACGAAGTTTATGTGCTAATGCCACACCATCTGCAATGGCTAATTGCGGGCCTAAGTGTGAAATCATTCCGCAGATATGATGTTCTTTTGTACCAAAATGAAAACTTCTTTCTCTTCCTTTGCTGTAACCATCTTTACTTCCCTGCCATTGTTTAAATAGTTTGTTCAATGGCATATTGCGGGTAGTGAACACGCCCAGGTTTCGATGCAGTGGCATCACCCATTCATCTTCATCCAATGCGAGGGTAGCGCCAACGGCAATGGCTTCCTGTCCTATTCCGCTAAACCATTTGGAAATTTTTCCCTGCCGCAATAACACCAGCATTTTCTCTTCAATCATCCTTGGCAGTAAAATACTTTTATAAAAACGGACAAGCTCTTCGTCAGATAAATCTTTACGGTCGAAATTCATTTGGCAAAATTGAGAAATATTTACTGCATAATCAGCAGTAAAAAAACATTAATCCTGTATATGCCTTCCATCTGATTTTTCAGGAAAAGCTCTTTTATGTACAAATGAGTTGAGCAGCGATAAACACATACTGAACAGCAAAGCATACCAAAAACCTTCAACTTTAAATCCATGAACAAAATAGGCATCTATCAGGATGATAACAGCATTGATAACAAAAAGAAAAAGCCCCAGTGTAAAAATAGTGGCAGGCAGTGTAAATAAAATCAGCAAGGGTTTTACAATAGCATCTAATATTGCCAGTACAAACGCCACTATAACAGCAGTAAGAAAATCTTTTATTTCAATACCCGGCAAAACATACGCCAGTACAAAAACATTGACTGCAGTAATGAGGATTTTTAAAAGAAAGTTCATACACTAAATTTTAAACCACCACCAACTCATAAAACTTCTCCGGCAATAAATATTTATTGGCCATCTCCTTCAGTTCTTCTGCACTTACGGTTTTAATGTTTTGAATGGATTTATAAAAGTACGTTTCATCCAAGTTATTTAAAATTATATTCTTCCACCGGGCAATCAGTTGAAAAGGACCATCTAAATCACCGAGTATCACACCCATCATATAATTACGAACCAGGTGTAATTCTTCTTCATCGACTAAATCTTCTCTCAACAACTGCATTTCTTTGTATACTTCTTCAATGGTTGCTTCACAAACATCCTTTCCTGCTTCAGTACTTACCATCCATGCCGTTTGATGCACATGATTTTGAACGTAGCTGTGAATACCATAGGTGTAGCCCTTTTCCTCACGGATATTGCTCATCAGTCTGGAGCCAAAATAGCCACCAAACAAAGTATTAAGCATGGAGCATTTCAAAAAATCAGGGTGCAGGCGATTTGGAAACGGTTGTGCCAAACGAATAGCTCCTTGCACACCATTTGGATCATTGCTGATACGGTATTTCTTTTGTTCAGCCGGTATTACAATAAAACTACTTGTTTCAGCAGGCGGCGGTTGCAGTGGAAGTTTACCAAAACAATCATTTAACTGCTGATATAAATTGGACGGTAATTGCCCTGCAGTAAAGATTACACACTGACCGTTGCTGTAATATTTTTTATAAAAATCAATCAGCTCATTTCTTTGCAACGCATCATAATCTTCTGCATTGCTGTATTTACCATAAGGATGCTGCTCACCATATACATATGCATCAATCAAACGACCGGCAACAAAATCGCATTTCTTTAATCCTACTATCAGGCGTTGCTTGCTGTTTTGTTTGAAAATAGAAATCTCTTCTTCAGGAAAAATGGAGTCGGTAATTATTTCCTGCATTACCGGTAACAACTCCGGTAAATGTTTGGATAAAGTATGCAACGTAAGGGTGGCCGTTTCGTTATAACAATTACGATTGAGATAGGAACCATAATATTCAAAATGATTATTGATTTGAAAAGCCGTTCTTTTAGTAGTTCCGTTTTTCAGAAGAGCGTTGGCCGCAGCGGCTACTATATTTTTTTCTTCATAACTGTTACCGGCAAAGAAAACCAGTTCCACCATCATCACATCTTCAGCACCGGCGTTGATGTTGTACACCGGAACGCCGTTATCCAAAATAAATTTTTCGTATGGTTTGAGTTTTAAGTCAAATTCAACGGCATCTTTTATGGCGGGTGCTTGAGTTCTGTCGGGCATGGCTGCTTTATTAGTTGCTATCATTTATATATCCCCTCTTGCTTTTGCTGGTCACCTGACCAACAAACAACATTTTAATTGTTAGATGAATAATAATAAAGTGTATTTGAATTAGCCTCGTCAAAAATGATTTGGCTTTCTTTTAAAATATCATCAGCAGTTACCTGCTGGTATTTGGATAATTCTGTGTTCATAAGATTGGCATCGCCGAGCAGTTCATAAAAAGCCAGGCTGTTGGCACGGTTCATCACACTCATATCTTCAAATGCCATCATACTTTCTGTTTTATTCTTAACCTTCTGCAATTCTTCTTCACTTACTTTTTCTGATTTTATTTTCAGCAGTTCTTCTTCTACGGCTTTTTCTGCGTCTTCCATCTTCACTCCTTTTACCAGTTTACCATCAATACAAAGCAAGCCTTTATCCACTGTTCCATAGTGATAACAGTCAATATTGCTGAACAATTGCTTTTCTTTTACTAATGATTGATACAAACGGGATGAACCACCGCCACTCAACACCTCTGTTATCAAATCAGCTATGTAATAGCGGTTGTCAAGACGACTATAAATATGCCAGCATTTATAAAAAGCATCCAATGGAACATTTGCTTTTATTGCTAATCTGCGGGGTGCTGTTTGCTTTGGTTCTTCCGGTAGATTGCGTTCATATTTTTCACCTGCAGGAATATCGCCAAACCATTTTTCGGTTAGTTCTTTCACTTTGGCTGCTGTTATATTCCCTGCCACCACCATTATAGCATTTACAGGACGGTAATGTTTGAAGAAAAATTTCTTTACATCTTCCAGCTTTGCATTTTCAATATGGCTGAGTTCTTTACCAATCGTCATCCAGCGGTAAGGATGTTTTTGATAAATCATTTCCCTCAGTTTATGCCACACATCGCCATAAGGTTTATTAAGATAATGTTCTTTAAACTCTTCGCATACCACTTTACGCTGCACATCTAAACTCTTTTCGCTAAACGCCAGCGATAACATACGGTCACTCTCTAACCAGAAAGCGGTTTCTAAGTTATCGGCAGGAATAGTAATATAGTAGTTGGTTACATCATTGGTTGTATAGGCATTGTTTTCTCCGCCTGCCATTTGCAGCGGCTCATCGTATTGAGGAACATTGATACTTCCGCCAAACATGAGGTGTTCAAACAAATGAGCAAAACCGGTACGTTCAGGCTCTTCATCTCTTGAGCCTACATCATACATAATATTCATCACAGCCATTGGAGTAGAGGTATCTTCATGTACCAGCACCCGCAGACCATTCGCCAAAACAAATTTTTCATACTGAATCATGGTGCAAATTTAGCTGTATCGGTGCTGAGGAAAATAAAAAGTTTAGCGAAATACCCGTCTGAATCCCGATGCAGGAGGGAGTCTGACGGGTAAGAAAAGAAAGTTCAATTCTATGAATGAATAATAAAAAAGGGGTTGTAACAGCGGTACTACACAAACTAAAAAAGCCCCATCCATCCGGCAGATGTGAGCTTCTTTGTTTTCCTATGGGTTATTATAGAAATATTATTTTACCAATGGACCTTGCCAGTGGCGGCGAAAATTTCTTCCTTTTTTATAAAATCGTATTGGATAAACTGTTGGACTTTGACGTAAGCGGTTAAAAAAGTTGCGAACGAGAGAAGCCAGCAACGGGCTGTGAGAAGAGTGGGTTTTTGTCATATTCTATTGGATTTAATTGGATACAATAGTTGTTCAACGAAATAAAGTAACAAATATTATGTCAACATATTAAAACAGGCTGTTAAAATATGAAAACGACACTGTGCTTCCGTGGCTGCGGAAATCACAGGGAAACAAATTGGGTACGATTGCAATTGCTTTATTATGCAATAAACTTCTTTAACCGGCGGAATTCCCGCTGGGATGGCGACTCAAACAATAATGATAACCTGGAAAGAATTTCTTTGCAAGCGAAAGCAAGGGTACTGCGTTGATTTTTGTTTTGGTTTGTTTTCATGGTCCATAGGATTTATTGGTAATACTAATTTAACACTGACTTTACATTTTTGCAAGAGGTCATAGAAACTTTTTTTAGTATTTGTATTTTTTAAACTTAAAATGCTATTTTAGTGGAAAATCTACTCCTGTGATTAAAGCAAAAGCACTAATCTCCATTTTTGTGGTTTTTACGGTTATTCCCGGCCACTCGCAAATCAAGTTATTAAACAACAATCCCGAATTCAGACAGGCCCTTGACAAAGTCATGGCCGATTACTGCAACCAGTTCCGCAATCTGAAAGGCGAACCGATTGTAGATAATCCTGAATCAAGCGAATTCACATCTACTGTTATACTTCCCGGCTCCGAGGAATGTACCATCATTCAAATGCGCAATACCAAGCATGAAACAAGAGCTTTCCAGGCATTGATGCTGAGTACTGACAGCTATGAGGCCGCTGAGAAAAAGTATAAACAGCTGTATGCACAGCTTCACAATGCTTCCATCCGGTTGAATAATGGCGGAACTCATTATATTGTTACGGGTGAAATGGATAAACCAACAGAAGATAAAGGCATCTTCAGCACTTTATTTAACATAACTCCCAATAATAACTTCAGCAAGAATGTTCATATTGAACTGAGCATGAGTTATGAAATGCTGGAATGGAAAATCCGCATTGCCGTGTATGATAAGGTAGATGATGAAGAGGTAAGACCCAGCGCCAATTAATCAACGCCATATATTAATACATTAAATTTAGCAGATGATAGTATTGCTGCTAAGTTGGTCATTATATTTCTTCCTGCATAGCTGGTTGGCAGCGGTTGGACCAAAAAACTGGTTCAGGAGAAAGTTTCATAACGTTGCTTTCAGGTATTACAGGGTCGCATATAACCTCTTTTCTGGTGCCGGACTGGTTCTATTACTGGTATTTCAATTCAGGGAGCCTTCAAAGGAGTTATTTATTCCCTCTGCTATTACAACCACATTGGGCATTATACTATTATCCGCTGGTATTTTAATTATGCTGATGGCTGCTATGAATTATGATTTGAAAAGTTTCTTTGGGTTGATTGAGGAAAGAAAAGATGCTTTAAAAAGAGGCAGGCTTAACCAATTTGTCCGTCATCCCCTTTATTCCGGAACTACTTTATTCTTTTTAGCGCTGTGTATCATTTGGCCTTATTATAAAAACCTGGCTTTGCTTATCATTTACGTTCTCTACATACATATCGGTATGTTTTACGAGGAGAAAAAACTGGTACAACTGTATGGGGATGATTATTTGCAGTACTGCTCAAAAGTAAAAAAGATTATTCCAGGCATCTGGTAGTTACACAGTCTTCACTATTGTTGTATTTTGTTTTTTGCTGGTTATTTTTTGCCAGAGCCACATTAATGTAAAGGATGGAATAAAATCTGTTCCCAAAAGAATTTCTTCTGTAAAATCGAACAAGCCGCCAACAACCCCTTTCCAGCCACCAAAAGTTTTATAAAAAACAAACGCCGAAACAGGCGCCCAGATGATATCACCAAACTCTCCCAGCACAGGAATAGCATAAGTAAAATATCCAATCGCATCCATCAGGATACAAAAAAGCAAACTGGTTTCTTTTGTGTTGTTCATTTTTTTAAGAATAACTGTAAATAGATGCGGATTGTTACCGGGAGGTTGTATAAGTTCTGTTAACCTTAATTAACATTAATCCAAAGTTGATTAACCACTTTTCCATCCTGCAAAAAATAGTTTTGAGGCAGGAAAATTAAAGCTTATGAACAGGATTTTACTCATTCTCATTTTTGCTTTCAGCACGGCTATCGGCACTGCTCAAAAAAACAAAATAGTTATTAAAGGAAGGCTGGTTGATACTTTACAAAAACAACAATTAGACAACGCCACCATCTCTCTCATAAATGCTAAAGACTCATCACTCATCGGTTTTACCCGTACAGATGCGGAAGGGAGGTTTGTAATTGCAGGTGTAAATGCTGGTCTGTATCGTTTATCTTTTTCAAGAGTTGGTTTTCATGCTGAATGGAAAAATATAGAAGTAGTTGCAGATACAAGAGAAATTGATTTAGGAAATATTTTAATGAAGGATAACAGTATCATGAGTGAAGTGTTTGTTCAAAACCAGCGGCCGCCGGTACAGGTAAATGGCGATACACTGGAGTTTAATGCAGAAGCTTTTAAAACAAAGCCAAATGCAGTAGTAGAAGATATGCTTAAAAAAATGCCCGGCGTGGAAGTAGATAAAGATGGAACGATACGGGTGAATGGTCAGCGTATCAGTCGTGTGTTTGTAAACGGCAAACAGTTTTTTGGCAATGACCCCAAGATTGCCACCCGTAATTTAAATGCAGATGCGATTGATAAAGTGCAGGTGTTTGATAAAAAAAGCGACCAGGCTGAGTTTACAGGTGTGGACGACGGTAACAGTGAAAAAACCATCAACTTAAAATTGAAGAAAGACCGAAAGAAAATGACTTTTGGAAAATTAACGGCTGGTTATGGTACGAAGGACCGGTATGATGGGCAGTTTAATGTCAATCGTTTTAATGGCGAACAACAGCTTTCTGCAATAGGAATGGCCAACAATACCAACCGGCAAGGTTTTACTTTCAGTGATATTCTCAACTTCACCGGGGAAATGCAAAGGATGATGCGTGGTGGTGGCGGCGCAAGAGTGGTAGTAAATAATAATGGCCCGGAGGATTTTGGTTTGCCTGTACAGGGAATGAACAACAGCGAAGGAGTAGCTCAAACTATTGCAGGCGGATTAAACTTCAACGACACATGGAAGAAAAAAACAGAAGTAAATGGCAGTTATTTCTATAACAATATTGAAGTAGATAATCTGCGCAATGTTACCCGACAAAACTTATCAACCACCAATCCATTCACATATAACCAAACCAGCAAAAGCAACAAACGAAGCGAAAGCAACCGCTTCAACTTTACTATTGATTCAAAACTGGATTCTTTTACTTCTTTACGCATTACGCCACAATTAACCTACCAGCACAATAAATACAATACAAACAATACTTATGAATCCATTTTACCTGATACTAAATATATCAACAATGGTTTTTCCAATTCCACAACTGATGCTGAAGGTTACAACTTTGCCAGTAATATTTTTCTGAGGCATAAGTTCAGGAAGAAAGGAAGAACATTCTCCATCAACATCAGCATTGGCTACAATGATACCCGCAGCAAGGGAACGTTAAAATCGATTAATAATTTTTTTGAAAATGGCAGCATTAGCGATAAGGACACCTTAGATCAAAACAATAAGCTCAATACATTAACCAATAATTATGGCATCAATGCCAGTTATACAGAGCCATTATCTAAAAGAAGTCTGATAGAGTTGAACGGGTTTTATAATAAAGCTAATGGTGATTTAGATAAAAAAACATTTGATGTAAACAATCAAAATGGCAAGTATGATTTACTGAATGATGCATTAAGCAATGCTTTCCGAAGTGAATATTCTTATACCGGCGGCGGTTTAAATTTCCGTTCACAGCGAAAAAAGTTAACATTTGGAGTGGGTGCCACTATTCAGTATGCATCTTTATTAAGCATCCGGAAAAACAGTAACAATACCATCAAACAATATTTTACCAATCTTCTTCCTTCCGGTAATCTTACCTACAATTTCAGCAAAACAAAAAACCTGCGGTTGGAATATAACACCCTAACTCAGCAGCCCACCACAGCTCAATTACAACCTGTGCAGGATGTAAGCGACCCGTTAAATATAAGAGAAGGTAATCCTAATCTTAAACAAAACTACCAGCACAATATCAACTTAAATTATTTCGCTGCCAGTCCCTTGTCACAAAAAAACTTTTTTGCCTACATCAACTTCAGTACTACGCAAAATGCCCTTGTAAATTCAGATGTACTATCAGCTAATGGCGTTCGAACTACTTCATACAAAAACGCCAATGATGTATATAATCTCTTTGGAGGCATTGATGTGGGATTTCCTATTAAAAAATTGCACACCCGAATCAATCTTGGCACCAACACCATCTTATACAACAACTATAATTTTCTAAATGGTGTTAAAAACAATATTAAAAACATTGCGATTAATCCGAGAACATCTGTAACCTATACTTATAAAGAAAAAGTTGACATCACCGCCAGTGCACGGTTCAGCTATAATCAAATCAGGTATTCTTTACAAAATATTTACAACGATAATTACTGGCGTAACACGTATGAATTGGAAGCAAACATCAATCTTCCGTGGAATATTGGTTTAAATAATGAACTTACTTACACTACTAATACCGGGAGAAGCGCTGGCTACAATCGTAATGTAGCATTATGGAATGTAAGTATTACCAAAGGAATGTTTAAATACAAAAGAGGAACGATGAAGCTGAGTGTATATGACTTACTCAATCAAAATATTGGTATTACCCGTAATGCCAATCTCAATTATATTGAAGATGCCCGTTACACAGTACTCAACCGTTTTTATATGTTGGGTTTTACATATAGTTTAAGTAAAGCTGGTAATACTGGTCCACAGGTGAATATCAGGATTAACTAATTAATATAAAGGCGCAGTAATTATCTGCGCCTTTATATTCTAATAATGTATTTCAAAAACCGATCATTTCTACAATCTTCTCCAAATAAATTTTATCGGTTTCATCAAAACTATCATAGCTATCACTGTCAACATCCAATACTGCCACTACATCGTTATACAACACAGCAGGAATAACAATTTCTGATTTACTCAGACTGCTGCAGGCAATATGTCCCGGAAATTTTTCTACATCAGGAACAATGATAGTTTCTTTGTTTGCCCAGCAGGTTCCACAAACACCTCTTCCTTTACGAATACGGGTGCAGGCAACCGGCCCCTGGAATGGACCTAATACTAATTCATCTTCCTTCACCAAATAAAAACCAACCCAAAACCAACCAAACTGTTCTTTTAATGCAGCCACTATATTGGCAAGGTTGGCTATCAAATCAGGTTCGCCTTCAATCAATGCTCTTACCTGCGGAATGATGGACTGATACTGTTCTTCTTTTGTTCCTTTTACAATAGATAAATCTTCTGCCATGGTGCAAAGATAGACGGAATCTGTTTTTTATTTGTCATCCAAAAAACATTGACCGATCCTGTTTCAAAACTTAGTGTTAATTTAATTCCCAGATCATTTAACAAGAAGTCATCTTCCATATGAGAAAATTACTGGTTTCGGTTTTACTGCTTACTGTTTATGCAGCTAATGCACAGGTAAAAACAGATGCTTTACTAAAAGATATTCTTTTCCGGAACAAAGACAGTTTATTACAGTCGGTATTAAAAAACCCGGAAGAATACCGTTATCAAATCATCTATACACAGATCAACCGTGATCAGCATAATAAACCTTCTTTTAAAAATTATTATTTCAATGTTGATAAGAACCGTTATTTCAACCCGGCGTCTGTTGTAAAAATGCCACTGGCTTTTCTTTCATTAGAAAAATTAAATAAGCTTCATCAACCTGGTGTTGATCTCTATACCACCATACTTACAGATAGTGGTTGGAGTAACCAAACTATTGCTCATACTGACAGTACTGCTGAATCTGGTAAGCCCTCCGTTGCTCAATATATCCGCAAAGCTTTTTTAATAAGTGATAATGATGCTTACAACCGGTTGTATGAATTCATTGGTCAGCAAACAATCAATCACCGGTTGCATGAATTAGGTTATCCCGATACAAGAATCACCCGTCGCTTCCGTCGTATGACCATGGAAGAAAACCGTCATACTAATCCAATTCGATTTGTTGATGCCAAAGGAAATTTATTATACGAACAACCAATGGCCTATAATCCTGATTCATTTGATTTCAGTCATATCAACAAAATGGGGCATGCTTATTTAGATGCCAATGATAGTTTGATAAACGAACCAATTGATTTCACTAAAGCCAATAATTTTCCATTGGAAGATATGCGGACGATTTTACAGTCAGTGATCTTTCCTCAATCGGTTCCGGCAAAACAGCGGTTTAATCTCACTAAAAAAGAATATGATTTCTTATACCGTTTCTTATCTCAATATCCTTCTGAAACGAATTATCCAAAATACGATACCAGTGTTTATTACGACAGTTATGTAAAATTCTACTTTCGTGGTAATAAACAACCTATGCCTTCGTATGTAAGGGTATTTAATAAAGTGGGATGGGCCTATGGTTGCTTAACGGATATTTCTTATGTAGTGGATTTCAAAAACAAAACAGAATTTATACTGGCTGCCACACTTTATACCAACAAAGATGGTGTACTTAATGATGATAAATATGAATACGAAACAGTAGGCTGGCCTTTTTTATACCAGGTGGGGCAAACGATTTATCAATATGAATTAAAGCGGAAGAAAAAATACTTACCCGATCTTTCTGGTTTTAAAATTGCATTCAGGAAAAGGGCTGAAGATGGCAGACCAGCAGTAAAAAATGCGGATAACTGATTTTGTTTTCTAACAAGTCTTTAAAATCCTTAATTTGCTTTACCCTTTTTATATACCTGCATTTCCAATGTTGTGCAGCAAAAGTTATTTCTTTAAAATTCTTTGACGTCATACTTAAATAGAAAAATTTTATAAACATTTCGCTATGCCATCTAACAATCGTCGTAAATTTTTACAACAACTCGGACTTGCAGGCGCTGGTCTTATTACCGCAAACAAAGTTTTTGCTGGTGAGCAAACGGCCTTGCACACACAATTGCTGAACAGGCAGTATCAG
Organism: Sphingobacteriales bacterium; assembly: GCA_016200915.1. Lineage (GTDB taxonomy): Bacteria > Bacteroidota > Bacteroidia > Chitinophagales > Chitinophagaceae > AWTP1-9. The sequence continues at coordinate 11,031 of JACQDV010000076.1, read as the reverse complement.
CCATTTGGTACAGGCACAATCCGCATTGCATTAATTGGTGCCGGAGGAATGGGCACTCAGGATACACTTACAGCACTTCAGCATAAAGATGTAGTGATTACTGCTGTGTGTGATTTGTATAAAGGAAGAATTGAAGCGGCCAAACAAAAATGGGGGAGCAATCTTTTTTCAACAACTGATTATAAAGAAATTTTAAAACGCAATGATGTGGATGCTGTGATCATCGGTACACCCGATCACTGGCATCAGCCAATTAGTATTGCTGCATTACAAGCTGGGAAACATGTGTATTGCGAAAAACCTATGCTCCACGCCGTTAGTGAAGGTCATGCATTGCTGGATGCATGGAAAAAAAGTGGTAAGGTTTACCAGATAGGCAGCCAGGGATTAAGTAGTCTTGGTAATGAAAAGGCAAAAGAGTTATTAGCAACAGGTGCTATTGGTGATTTGAATTATGCAGAAGGCTTTTGGGCCCGCATGAGTGCGGAAGGTGCGTGGCAATATAAAATTCCTGCTGACGGAAACGCTTCAACAGTTGATTGGGATAGATATGAGATCGTAAAGAAACATGTTTTTGATCCTTTGCGTTTTTTTCGCTGGAGAAATTATTTGGATTATGGTACAGGAATGAGTGGTGATTTGTTTGTACATCTCTTTAGCAGCTTGCATTTTATTACTAACAGCATTGGTCCTGTAAAAATTGCAGCTATGGGCGGATTGCGTTACTGGAAAGATGGTCGTGAAGTTCCTGATGTATTATTAGGAATGTTTGATTATCCGCAAACTGGTGCACATCCTGCATTTGATCTCAGTCTTCGTTGCAACTTTGTAGATGGTACCAGTGGCACCACTTATTTAAGATTGAATGGAAGCAAAGGAAGTATGGATGTGGAATGGGATAAGGTAACCGTTAAATTAAACAACACCGGTGAGTCTGATGATCCTTTCTTAAAAGCACAGGCTGTTGCTAATGCAACCACAGAAGAAGAAAGAAAGAAAATGGTTGGGCCGAGAGAAACTGTTTATAAAGCAGAAGAAGGATATAAAGGAGCACACTATGATCATTTTGGAAACTGGTTCAGGGCAATAAGAACCGGTGGTACAGTTACTGAAGATCCACTATTTGGTTTCAGAGCTTGTGCGCCTGCTTTATTGTGTAACGATAGTTATTTTAATAATACCCATATTAACTGGGATCCTGTAAATCTTAAATTGGTTTAACCCTAAAAAATTACAATAATGATAAATAAGTTTTTTTCTTTTAAATGGTTTGCACCTGTTGCAGTAATGGCGATTGTTGGCTGTAATAATCAAAGTAAACAAGCAGCAGCAGATAATACACTTTCTGATGCAGAAGTAAAAGATGGCTGGAAATTATTATTCGATGGAAAAACAACTACCGGGTGGAGAGCTTACAACGGTAAAACCATACCGGCAGGATGGAGTATTGAAGATGGTGCGTTAAAAACATCCGGTACCGCACACGATGCCATTGGTGGTGATATTGTTTATGGAGAAGAGCCGTATGAAAATTTTGAATTAACGGCTGACTGGAAAATCTCCAAAGGAGGAAACAGTGGTATTTTTTATCACATAGTAGAAGACACACAATATCATGCACCATATGAAACAGCACCGGAATACCAGGTGATTGATGATATTGGTTTCCCTGAAAAATTAGAAGATTGGCAAAAAGCCGGAGTGGATTATGCGATGTACACACCTACTGCTGAAAAAGTTTTAAAACCAGTTGGTGAATGGAATCACAGCCGCATTGTATTTACTCCTGCTAAAGTAGAATATTATCTGAATGATAAACTCACCGTAAGCTTTGTTCCCTGGAGTGATGACTGGAACAAAAGACGCACTACAGGAAAATGGGCTACCTATCCCGGTTATGGTAAAGCCAAATCTGGATTGATTGGTTTACAGGATCATGGAAGTCCTGTGTGGTTTAAAAACATTAAGATCAAAAAACTGTAATGTTTTGATCACTGTTGTAAGAACTGATTCTGATAACACAGATTTTATTGCTCTCGTAAAACTATTGGACACAGACCTTGCTCAAAGAGATGGCGCCGATCATTCTTTCTATGCTCAATTCAATAAGATTGATAAAATAAAACATACCGTAGTGGCATACGATAAGGATGTGCCCGTTGGTTGTGGTGCTATAAAAGAATTTATTCCCGGTATAATGGAAGTGAAACGTATGTATTCACTTCCACCTGCCAGGGGAAAAGGAATTGCTACAACAGTTTTAAGTGAATTAGAAAAATGGGCAAAGGAATTGGGTAATGAAAAATGTGTGCTGGAAACAGGTAAACGTCAACCGGAAGCTATTGCTCTTTATAAAAAGAACGGTTATCATATCACTCCTAATTACGGACAATATGCCGGCATAGAGAATAGTGTTTGTTTTGAAAAAATACTTTAAACATTATCTCATTGTAATTCTTTCAACATTCTTTGTGCTCTTGGATTGCCCGGTCTTAGCTTCAATGCCTGTTCAAAACATTTTTTTGCATTCGTCTTATCTGCTTTTAATAAATAAGCATCACCCATATCATTCCACGCCACTACTATATTGGGAAATTCCTTGGTGTAAACTGAATAAAGTGCCAATGCCTCGTCAGCATTTTTTTCTTCCAGCAATTTCTGGCCCACACTTAGAAGAATCATATCATCTTCCAGTTCAATATTTGCTTTTTTTAATTCTTCTTTATAATTAGATATAAAATTTGCAGGGCCTTTTTCTTTTATGAGTGAATAAATAAATCTTGCCGGAGGTAAAGGAAGCGGTGTTAGTTCCCTGTTGTTTAATATTGCAGAAATTCGTTGAGCAACAATCTCCGCACTGCCTTCATCATAATTGCTTAGTACTGCAAAAAAATAATTCTTTTCCATATTAATTCCCATTACTGCACTTACTCCGGGTGCTCCTCCGGCAATACTTAATCTTCCCTTCTCTTTACATTCTTTCCAGTTAGCATAATGAACAGGAAACAATGACGTATTGAAAAGCTTCAACTTACTTTCATCTTTCAGTAGTTTATTATCACTTACTATTGATTGTGCAAATTTCCACAGATCACCGGTAGTAGAGTATAGTCCACCATCGCCAGCTCCCATTTCTTTAAACTCGAGATTATTTCTTTTAGTCCCGATAAAATTGGTTAGGTATCCAATGGCTTTACCTGGCCTGTCTCTATTTACTTCTGCAAAACCAGTGTTAGTCATATTCAGTTTATCAAAAATTTTTTCTTTATAAACATCTCCCAATTTCTTTCCTGTTACTTTCTCAATCAATGCAGCCAGTACTGCATAACCTGAATTAGAATACTGCACATTCGTTCCCGGCTTAAACAATAATGGTTGTTTTTGTATATGAGCAAGCATTTGGGAAATGTTATTGATCTCTTCACTGGTCATATCCCATCCCGGAGCTCCGGCATAATCCCCAAGACCAGATGTATGTTCCATCAATTGTTCAATGGTTATTTCAGCAGCTCTCTCATCTGTAAATCCAGGTAAATACACAACGATCTTTTCATCCGCTTGTATCTTTCCTTCTTCAATTAGTTTCAGGACGAGTGCCTTTGTAAAAATTTTTGTGATAGAGCCAAGTGAAAATTTTGTATCTGTTGTATTGCTGATATTTTTCTCCATATCTGCAAGGCCAATACTTTTATCGTAAACAGGTTTATTGTTTTGAACAACTAAAACTGATCCTGAAAAAACATCTTTGGTTGCAGCTTCTTTAATTAATCCTTCAATTTTTTTCTGTACTGATTCTGTGTTTTGAGCAATAACCATAGAAACACAAATAAAATAAACTACAGATAACATTAATTGCTTCATAACAATTGCTTGGTTTAAAAAAATTGCGCCAGTAAATTTACCAGCGTAGTTTTAATTGATCGCTATTAATTAGTCACAATTCTTACAGGACCATTCCCGTCTCCCATTAATTCCATCCTGATTTTTACAAATTCATCCGGTGTAACTTTTTTTCCTTTAGCAGGGGCTTTGATATCTGCTTTCTTTACTTCATTTTTTATTTCCTGTGCAGTGTAAGTTATTTCTGCATTGCTAATATCTAATCCTAAAATTAATCCTGGCAAACCACTGAATTGTGCCGGACCCGCCGACAAAATAATATCTTCTGTGTACCATGCTATCAAATCCATCCCCCTTTCTGATTTACCAGTCGCTTTTTTACAAACATGTCCAAGAATTGTTTTGGTTTCACCATCAACTAATTTCCAGCCGATATTATGAATGGTATCTTCAACAATAAACTCTTTTTCCATCAGGTCTCTTTTCTCAATTGATTTATTTGAATTAAAATCTTTGAAATAAATATTATCGGCTCCGCCAAAGCGTATTATCATTCCTCCCTGTGGTTGTTCGCTTAAATCTGTTTCTTCTTCCTGTTTTTGATAAACCGATTTATTATCAGCAAACAGTAACTCATATTTAGTTGTACGAAACTGTGGCATCATGGCCCGCATTTGTTCATTCTCTTTTGGAATACGGCGGTACATATCAATTTTTTCTTCGTATGTAATTTTTCCTTCTTTAACCTGTGCTGCCACCCATTGAAATAGTGCTGAGGCGATAAGTAATGCAATTATACGTTTCATTGTTCTCAATTTTATGAAACAAAACTATTGGTGCTTTATCGTTAAGATGGTTAACGAGTGTTTCATTAAGGTTAATTAAGGTTAATGAGCTGGTAACGCTGTACTGGAAAGGTTTACATTTGTTCTTCACTTATGAAAAAGGTTATTGCCGATCCGCTGTTGATGATAGCAACGATCCTCATTATCGTTGGTTTCCAGGTGTACTGGTTAAAGAACAACTATGACAGGGAAAAACATTTGCTGGATAGCAAGGCCGGTATCATTTTCCGCACAACTGTATTTGAATTACAGGCTAAGAAATTAAACTTAGGTTTACCGGGTGCCGATGCTAATAGTGATGTGAATGTATATTTTAAAGATGATGAGGGAAAAACGATATATGTTCGAAAACCAGTGAAAGAACAATTGGCGGGAATTATAAATGTTCTAAAGGGAAAGTTTGATTCGATTAAAGTTAATTACGATAAAAAAGATAAGATCGCTGTTTCGGTTAATAATGTTTCTCTTATCTACGGTAAAGACTCCGTTAAAGGAACCTTTACCCAATCAGTAAACGGCAAAAACAAGGTTATTCAAATTTTATACAAAATTGATTCCCTGCAGGACTCATTAAAAATAGTAGATATCACCAGGGCAGTAAAAAAATCTTTTTCCGAAGAAAAATTAAATATTCCTTTTAACATAAATCGCAAAATTGCTGATACTTCCAAAGCTGAACATGTTATACCCTTATCAACCCCGGATGAAGATATTGATAAGATGAATGAAGTAACAGTTGGTATTGCTCATCCGGTCAGCTATACGCTGGATTTACAAAACACCTCTCTATACTTACTTAAAAAAATATTATCTCCCTTTCTCTTCTCTATTTTCCTTGTAGCTGTAACCATCTTTTCATTTTTAATATTATATCGTAACCTTAATCGTCAGCTTCGTTTAACAGAAATTAAAAACGAGTTTATTAGTAATATCACTCACGAATTAAAAACACCCATCAGTACAGTTAGTGTTGCTATTGAAGCGATGAAAAATTTTAATGCGCTGCAAAATCCTGAGCGGACTAAGGAATATTTAGACATCGCCAATAACGAATTGCAGCGGCTTGGACTGTTGGTGGACAAAGTACTCAAACTTTCCATGTTTGAAAAACAACAGGTGGAATTAAAGAAAGAAAGGTTTGATATAAAACAACTGGCGGAGGAAGTAACGGGTTCGATGAAGATACAGTTTGAAAAATATCATGCAGATGTAAAGCTTGTTACAGAAGGAAATGATTTTAGTATTATGGCCGACCGGCTGCATATACCAAGTGTAATTTATAATTTATTGGACAATGCATTAAAGTACAGCCGGCAAAACCCTGTGATTGAAATTGGGCTTTCTGAAAAAGAAGGAAATATTATTCTTAATGTAAAAGATAACGGCGTAGGAATACCGGCCGCTTATAAAGAAAGAGTTTTTGATAAATTTTTCCGTGTTCCCAGTGGCGACCGGCATAATGTAAAGGGCTATGGCCTTGGGTTAAGTTATGTGGCACATATTGTTCAGCAGCACGAAGGAACAATTAATGTATGGAGCGAGGAAGGAAAAGGAACACAGTTTACCATTCAATTACCAAAAGAATATGGCAAGCATTAAAATTTTATATGTGGAAGATGAATTGTTCCTTGGCAAAATTGTAAAAGAAAGCCTGGAAACAAGAGGATATCATGTGCTGATGGAAACCGATGGTGACAAAGTATTATCATTATTCAAATCGGCACAGCCAGATATATGTGTGCTGGATGTGATGCTGCCGAACAAAGATGGTTTTACTATTGCTGAAGAAATAAGAGAAGTAGATAATCAAATTCCCATTTTATTTCTCACCGCTAAAACACAAACGCAGGACCTGGTAAAAGGATTTCAACTGGGTGGAAATGATTATATACGTAAGCCTTTTAGTATGGAGGAGCTGATCGTTCGTATTGAAAATGTGTTACGCTTTAGTAAAGGAGAACGAACGCCAGATGATAAGAAAGATGAAATCAAAATTGGTAAATACACTTTTCATGTAAGCAGGCAAACATTAAAGGATAATGGTGATGAACGTAAATTATCTTTCAGAGAAAGTGAATTACTGAAGTTGTTATACCAGAATAAAGATAAAATTATTGACCGCAGAGATATTCTGAATCTATTATGGGGCAATGATAACTTTTTCAACTCCCGCAACCTGGATGTTTACATTACCAAACTACGTGGTTATTTAAAAAATGATCCTTCTCTTGAAATTATAACTATCAAAGGAATTGGTTACCGCTTTGTAACCGGTTAGTTTATTTATTTAATCTCCAGCGCAGAAATAACTGGCCATTAATTGGCCTTATACTATTGCCCGAAACAGAAGACATATCAGATACAGGAATATATACTGCTGCACCTGTTCTTATTCTTCCCCAATAATAAGAAAGCTCGAGTTTGCCGGTAAAAAAAGAATTATTGAAATACAGCCAGTCATTCCCGCCTTTTGATACAGCATCAGTACTCTCAGAAATAACTCGTCCGGTATAATAGCCTGTAGTAGTCTCCTTAATTAAAGCCCGGTTGATTGAATGATAATTTAACCCTGCACCTATACTCCACTTATTATTCACATGATAATTATATTGCAAGCCGGCAGCAAATCCGCTCGTTTTTAATACAGAAACTCTTTGCGTAACAGTTGTTGAATCAACAATTGATAATGCTCCTTTAAAAGAGGCTATTTGTTTATCGCCGGTAGCATAAGTGTTACTCAGGCTCAAGCTGAACAATAGCTCCTGCTTTCCGCCCATTTGTTTGCTTATCCACAAGTCGGGTATTAAAACTACATAAGGCTGACTACTACCACTGGTTCCTGAAAAATAATTTTTAATGCCCTGTAAAGGAACAGCTACGTTCCACTGCAGTCCATAATTGATGCCTAATTGTTTCACTGCTTTACTCGTTTTCTTTTCTTCGGCTTTATTTAATAACAATTGTTTATTGGCTTCAGTTATTATAACTGATTCTTGTTGCGGTGTTGTTGTAGTAACCGGAGTAATTACTTCTTTATTATTGTTGATAGAACCTTTATTCTTTTCTTCTTTTGTTTTATTGGCAAGCTCTGCTGGCTGAACATTGTTGTCAGCATTGTTTGTTTCGTTTGTGATATTTTCTTTTTTAGTTGTATTGTTTGCTGACTGTTTATTGTCATTCACAGTCAACGCCTGGTTTTTATCAAAAACAGCCGCTTCAGCTTTTTGCAGTGGTAAATTCTTGTTAGTGGGCAAAGTACCTTTTTGGTTGTTACCGGTACCAATGGTTCTCTTAGCACTAACTGGAATTTTGCTTTCTGCTAAAGCAGCTGTGGTATTCGCCAACCCGCTGTTATGTTGCATTAAGGAGCCGGTTTTTTTCTTAGATGCCGCAACAAGAGATGAAGCGGCAGTGTTCTCCTGTTTTTCCTTAGTGTTAGCAACGGCTTCCTTATCATCTGTTATGCTACCCGGTGGTGTTGACGAACTGTTTTTATCAATAGTAGTACGGTCCTTGTTTGAATTAATATTTTGATTTTCAGTTTTGGTATTTTCTTTAGTAGTTAATTGATCTGCTTGTTTATTTTCTGGTTGTGATGTTGTGTTATTTTCAAAACTGTTATTTGAACCGGCTATTTTGTTTATAGATAAATTATTCCATCCAAAATATGTTGCCCCTCCAATAAAGAGCAGTAACAATAGCAGCAAATATCTTTTTCTGCCTTTATTAGATTTATTATTACTTCCATTTGCCGGCATATCAGCATCCAGCATTTGGTTCATTTCTGCCCAGGCTTTATCTACCGGTATTTCTGGTACCGGAAATTCTTTTGCTTCCATGGGATCAATATTTAATTTTCTGTTTTCCACTTTTTACAATTGACAGCTTGATTCAAATATCCTCTTCAACCTTGTTCGGCATTCATTCAAATGCCATTTTACCGTTCCTTCCTTTATACTTAATGAAGAGGCTGTTTCTTTTATACTAAATCCTTCTATATAAAAAAGACTGCAAACGGCACGGGTAACGGGTGGCAGTTTTCCCAGGTACACATACACGTCTTTCCACTCTAAACTTTTAAACGGGTTACCTTCCGGTAAAGCAACTGCATCTTCCTGTAACTCCACAAATGTTGATTGCTTTTTATCCCTCACCAGACTTAATGCTTCGTTTCTAACAATGGTATATGACCAGTTAAAAAAAGTGCCTTTCGCTGAGTCATATAACCCAACATTTTTGTAAACCTTAAGCATTCCATTATTTAGTGCCGTTAGTGCATCATGATTATCATCAAAAAAATTTTTGCACAAAGCAAACATGGCAGGATAAATTTGACGATATAATTCCTCCTGGCACTGGCGGTTATTTTGTTTACACCCTTCTAATATTTCATTTATTCTGTTCAAGTTTTATGTAAAACCGTATGGCATTAACCTGGTACGGATTTATTTAGCTGTTTTCAATACTTTGCCCGTTTGGCCAGCAAAGAAATAAATACCGGTTTTTCAGGGGTAATACTGGTCTTTAAAAATAATAATAATAAGTTCAGAATCATATACCAACCCGGAAAAACCGGGCATCGGGCCAAGCCGATTAATTAAACAAAACGAATGAATGACTAAATAGAGGTGTTTTTCACATTCAGCAACAAACCTGCAATGTAGTTGGCAGGGTATACATCTGTTGTTCTATGCTTGATTTTTCGTTAAATCTTGCTGGAGTCTTTAGGTATAATAGATATACTGCCTGGGGTGGACAAAAGGTTGGGTAAGCTTTAAAAAAAATATTGGGAGCTTAAAAACAGGTTTTCAGCTGATTAGATGGGCTCAGACGCTGTTTTAGAGTAATTTTTACCAACCAACAGCTTTCCAATTCCTACAAACAGTAGTGATAATACTAAAAAGGTCAACAATACAAATCCGCTATTGATAAATGTTTGAGTATAATCAATCGTTTTCACATCAATAAAAGGATAAGGGTACCAGTCAACAATAGCGCCACGCAATAAAGAGTAAATAAAATAAATTAACGGATAGATCAACCATGAAAAAATATTTTTCCATTGCAGTGGTTGTTTTGGTACAGCTAATATCCAGTAAACAATAAAGAAAGCCGGACAAACAGAATGCAATAATTCATCCACCATTTTTTGTAATCCTTCGGGATTCCACGTACTTCTTAGTATAATATTATAAACTAACCCTACTACTGTAATATAAACTGCGATAGCAGTTCCTGTTTGTGGCTTTAAAAAGAATTTCGCATTATTAGAAGATGGCTCCTGCCAGATTACTGTAAAATACACAGCCACTAATGTGTTTGTAAGAATAGTAAAATAACTGAAGAATTGAATAACAGCAGCTGGTATTGATCCAGTACGATTCACCAGCATTAAAATGAGTTGTGTAATTACTGCCTACCATCCAATAACTGCCCCGATGATACTAAATGTTTGCTGTTTAGTGTTCAGCTTCATATACGCTGTTTCATCTAAAATAATTAATTAACCAGCCTGTTGATTTATTTTGTTGAACTTTATCCCTGAACTGAATGACCAACTTCCTGCCACCGTTCTTTAGTTATCTCAAATATTACATTTACATTCACCGCTTCTCCATAATAGGCTCTTGGCTCGCTGCCTGCCAGCACACCACCTAATTTCTCCATTGCTTTGCGGCTGCGTATATTATTTTCTCCCACATGAAAGATCACCTTATTTACAAACTGAAATGCATGTTCCAGCATCAATTTTTTCATGGAGCGGTTATAATTACTACCCCAGCAATGCCGGGCAATAAATGTATATCCAATCAAAACAGAACTATCCTTTTCATCATAATCATACATCCGGGTACTACCAATCATTTCTCCTGTTTTACAATTATATATAGCAAATGCTCCTCCTGATTCCATTGCCCCTTTAAAATAATTTTGAAAAACATCCCGTTGATATCTTGTTTTGCTGGGATGCTGTTCCCATATAAGCGGATCGCTGGCCACTTTGTACAGCTCTTCAAAATCTTCTTCTTTCAACGGTCGCATCAGCACCCAGTCGTTTTGCAGCGTTGGTTGTAGCTCAATTGGCATCTGTTGATTTTTTAAAACATAAAATTAGTTGTTATAGGCTATTAGAAACTATATCAGTTTTTCTTAAACAGTTTATAACAGTTGTTAGCCAATAAAACAGAGATAAACATTACCTTCCCTTTTTCCTGAGTTCCGCACTGGGACACCCGGCTTAAACAGCAAACCAATATAAGAGTTTTTGTTGTTCCTCATTGGGCAGGTGTAACCTGGATTCTTTTGTTTTTGAGAAGGGTCGGGTAATGGTTATCCGGTAAATTGT
>JACQDV010000072.1 GCA_016200915.1 Sphingobacteriales bacterium | reverse complement strand
TGCAATCATTGCAAGTAATTTTAAAAGGGAAATAAATGTGTAAACAATTTTGTTTCGTTAATATTTTACTCCTAACTTGGGCATACCATTATAAAGCCAGGCATGAGAGAAAAACACTGCATGATAAGAGAGCATAGCCCACCTTTTAGTAACTTACATTTTATAACCTAAAACATTTTATTATGAGAAAAATTTTTGTATCCGCCGTGTTGTTATTTGTATTTCAAACCTCCTTTTGTCAATTGGATAAAAAGTACTGGCTGGTGGGCGGTAGCGGCAGCTTTCATGCTTATAAACAAGAATATACACTTTCAAATTACTTTGGCGTTTCTAAAAATGAAGACATAAATATATCTGCAGCTATTGGATATTTTCTTATAGATAAGTTTGTTGCCGGGCTGGAACCTGCTTTTACCTACTCTCATGCACAAGTGTCTGGAGCGGGGGGGCGTATAGCAAGGGATACACTTATAAGGTTGGCCCTTTTGCCCGCTATTACTTTTTAAAAAAAGAAAAACCTTTTAATATTTTAGTTGATGCAAGGTATCAACTTGGCAAAGTTGTTAACCCTGCTAGAGTAGGTAAAACAACGGGGGAAAATAATGAGTTCAGTGTATTAGCAGGCCCGGAAATATTTTTTAACTCTACAGCAGGAATCGAAATTTTGTTAGGTTATAAAAGTACAACATTAAGTGTAGATAAACCCTCATTAGTATTTAGTGATAAACGTAATGGGTTTTACGTATCTATTGGCTTTAATCTTCATTTAACCAAACTTTAAATTTTATAGTATGAAAAAGATATTTTGTTTGATACTATTCTATATAGTATCAAAAGATTTGTTATCACAAACAATAACTCCCTCTCAAACAAATGAGTTCTGCCCAAATGTTATACAAACATTTACAATTACCGGATTACCCGGAAAATATATTTCTATTTCTCCCTTTTATGCAGTCATTAATAGTGCAATTACTGTAAGCGCTGATTCTTTGTCAATAAGTTTCACTGGTTATTTTATTGATCAAAACATTTCACAAAGATTTGATGTTTTTTATAAAAATGGGGCAGCACCCGTTCCTTTCAATTTCACCAAAATACGTTCTCTCACTTTCAACAACCCCACTACATGCGGCCGCATACAATTAACACAAGCAAGTGTAACGCCAGCTATTTGCCAAAATGTAAACATACCCATCAGCTTTGGTAATGTGCAATGGAACAATATAAATGATGGCAGTTGCTTTGGCAGCATTACTAATTATGAGTACCAACTCCCTGTTGGCTGGAAGATTGGCAACTTTACCTCCACTGGCAATAATTGGTACTTAGGCACTAACAGTGTAACTGTAACTACAAACCTGCTTGGCGGCAACGGGCAAAACATTTTAATACGCCCCAGCACGGTAGGCTGTGCAGCCGGGCTTGCTAATGGCCAGTTGCCTGCCACCATCAGTATTAGCCGTGCCAATGCGCCATTATTAAATGTTGGCGGCGCCACACAAATAAATATTTATTGCGGCGATGCAGGAGCCAGAGCATTTACTGTAACCAATGGCGCACAGGCAGCCTGTATTACCAGTTATACATGGCAGGTGGCAAACAAAGGCTGGTACGATGTTAATGGCGTGTTACTAACATCAAATATCACTAATACCACGCCATCGCTTACCATTTATCCATCATGTAACTCCGGCACACCTGCGCAGGACCTGTCAGTAATTATTCAGGCAGGCAGCGAAACATTAACGCAAACCGTAAAGGTGAATTACTCAAAAAATGCACCCCCCAGTTTTTCTATATCAGGGCCTAATGAATTTTGCACTTCGGCAAATTATACTATTCCCCTTTCGTCTTCATGTGGGGCAAGCATATTATGGTCGCTGGGGAGTTTAAATAATTTTCCCCGCCCTGTAACACTTAGCTGCACTAATTGCCAAACCACTACTCTTACAAAAGATGTTGGCGGCACTACATTGTTACAGGCTACTATTCATTTTCCGGCATGTAATGCACCAGATACTACATATGTAAAATACATAGGTGCAGGCACTCCAATATTTTGGGGCTGGTATAATTCACCCACCAACAGTATGCAGCCGATGAACCCGTGGAAGCGGTTTGATACCACCAGTTATAACTTAGTTTGCGGATTGCAAATGATAAATACAATAACTGATATTACTGCCAATGCCACTGTAACATGGGACGGATCGGGCAACCCTTCCACAGTTCATTGGACACAGAATGGCAAGAACCTGGGTTTTTGGATAGATAACAGCATCAGTAATGTGGATGCTTTCTTTGTTGTAACAATAACCAATTCATGCGGCACAAGAAGTATTCGTTATTGGTTTAAATCAACTAATAATAATTGCAGCGGTGGCGGACAATTATTAAGAGCAATGGCTACTCCAAACCCCGCCGCTTCAACAACCACAATAAGTTTGGCAGATGCTAATGGACAAAGACAAAACCTCGCTATACATCAAATAAAGATTGTAAACAGAAACGGAGTAGTAATGCAGGTATTGGATTTGAAAAACGGGGTAGTTAACCCGCAAATTAATATGGGAAATTTATCAACAGACATTTATATCATACAAGTTTTTGATGGCAACCAGTGGTATAACAGCCAGGTGGCAAAACAATAAATTAAACAGATAATTATTTCCCAAGGCCGTTCTTATGAATGGCCTTTTTTACTATAAAAACCTCCATCGTAACTTCGTTGACAAATTAAATTAATAGGTGTCTGACATCTTTGAGATGCCTGACACTCATCAAAAACTTTCACTAAATTGAGTGTATGAAGATGATTAAACGTTTACTGGTTTTGCTATTGATAATTATAGCCGTAACAGGAATTTATTACTGGATCAACTATTCCATTCATAATGTTGAAACTAAAACAATGAATGAAGAGGCAAGAAAAAATGCCGGTGGTGAATTTATTAAATTAAGTGGTGGAGTTACCCATTATCAGTCAGGCGGACCAGATACAGGTAAAGTGGTGATCCTTGTTCATGGTTTCAGCGTTCCCTATTATATATGGGAGGCAACCTTTGATAGCCTGGCGAAAAATGGATTCCATGTAATACGATATGATGAATTTGGCAGAGGATATTCTGATCGTCCGGATGTAGTATATGATCCTGTTTTATACAGAACACAATTAACTGATCTTATCACTTTGCTTAAATTAAAAACACCTGTTGATATTGCAGGGCTTTCTTTTGGAGGACCAGTGGTAACTGATTTTGTTATTCATCATCCCGACCTTGTTGATAAAGTTATTTTAGTTGATCCTGCTTATAGAGAAAAAAATTAGATGAGTCTGAGTTGTTCGCCAATTACAAATTGGCATTGGGCCATGAAGAGCAGGCCAATGGCCAGTTGACGGATGTTAAATATCCCGATAAGTTTCCCAACTGGGTTGAAAAATATAAAGTACAGATGCAGTACAAAGGTTTCAGGCATGCTTTACTCTCCACTGAAAAAAACTTTATGGGAGATTTTCTTATTACGAATTATAAACAATTAGGAACCTTACAAAAAAAGATACTGCTGGTATGGGGTAGAGAAGATAGTACCGTTCCTTTTTAATTTAGCGGTTCTTTAAAAAGAATAGTACCGCTGGAACTTTTTCCGGTGGATGATGCGAGGCATCTGCCTCATTTGGAAAAACCAGCATTGGTAAATGAAAAAATTATTTCTTTTTTGAAAAGATAAATAGCAGTTTCCTCTTTTCATATTCAAATATTAAAATGTAGAAGATTCCCTGACAACTCCAGCCGTTGACAGTGCATATTTGTTTTCAGTTATTAATCATTAAAAGTTAAGCAAAAATGAAAAAATTCATTCGGGAAAAAGATATTCAGGAGGCTTGCATACGCTATTCCCGTAGTAACCGGGTAAATATGATGTGTAAAAAAAGTATATTAGGTTTATGAAACCGGAGAGATTTAAAAAGCTACGAATGTATTTGCCAAGGCAACCTTTAGCAAATCAGCGGCCATGGCAAATAGCAGGCTTGTTGCTGGCAGCAGCCTTTCTCCTTTTTGCTGCATGGAGTTACTTTAATTATAATAAAAACCAGTGCTTACCGCATGGACAACAAAAAAGCAATTTTAAGCGGTATTGAAATTTCTTAAAGAAACAATTATTCACGATATCAGCTATATTAAAAACAGCCGGATTATCCTGCTTTTTCAAGACTCGTCCTGTTTTACTCTGTAGCATTAAAGTAATTGCTTTGCAAAACATGAAATGCAGTATTTCAATGGCATATTGCCCTTATGATGAGGCAGAGCTGATCATAAATCAATACTGCATCAAACTTTCCAAGCAATGCCATCCTCCGTAACTTTGCTCCTTAAAAAATTTATATGGAATTAGGCGTAGGTATGTTTGGCGATAATCATTATGATGCAAATGGTAAACCATTATTGCCCGGAGAACGGTTAAAGGAACTGATAGAAGAAATAAAATTGATGGACGAAGTGGGATTAGACTTCTTCGGTATTGGAGAACACCATCGTCCGGATTATGCAGTATCATCACCGGAAATAATTTTGGCAGCAGCCGCAACAGTTACTAAAAGAATAAAATTAGGCAGCGCTGTTTCTGTATTAAGTTCATCAGACCCCGTAAAATTATATCAAAGTTTTGCTACAATAGATTTGATTTCAAATGGAAGAGCCGAGTTAATGGCAGGGAGAGGAAGTTTTATTGAATCCTATCCGTTGTTTGGTTATAACCTGGAGGATTATGATGATTTGTTTGAAGAGAAATTAAATTTACTCACACAAATAAATAAAAACAATCCCATTATCTGGCAGGGAAAATTCAGACCTGCGTTAAAGAACCAGCAGGTATTACCAAGAGCAAAGAATGATCATCTTAATATCTGGATAGCAGTAGGAGGAACTCCTGAAAGTGTAGTGAGAGCGGCTAAATATGGAATACCGGTAATGTTTGCCATCATCGGTGGTAATCCTGCCCAGTTTAAACCATTATTCGAATATTATAAAAAAGCATGGCAGCATTTTGAACAGGATGCAGATAAATTCCAGGTGGGAGTACACATGCATGCTTTCTTTGGAGAAGATGGAAATAAAATTGCTGATGAATATTATCCTGTGTATTCAACTCAAATGAACAGGATAGGAAAAACAAGAGGCTGGCCAACCTATCAGAAACAACAATATGATATTGGCCGTAGTAAGAGCGGACACTTAATAATTGGCGAAGCTAATGAATCAGTTGATAAAATTTTATACCTGCAGGACATGTTTGGTTTAAATCGTTTCTCTGCGCATATGGATGTAGGTGGACCATCACATGCATCGCTGATGAAATCAATAGAGATTTATGGAACCAAGATTGCTCCTAAAGTAAGAGAGGCATTGAAAAAATAATAACGCAGTAATTACTTATGCTTTCTGCTTTGCAGCTAATGCAATATTTCCTTTATGAATTTTTCTTGCCTGTAAAATAACTTCCGTTACAAAAAGCGGGGCAGCCCAACAGGCCCATGCCATTAAACCAGCAGTTTGGCCCGGGTCAACATGAAATTTTTCAACCAATAGTCTGAAGATTAAACGGAAACTGGTAAAGGCACAGGTAACTACATAACTTCTTACCATCCACTCCCGGTGCTGTACAAAATTTTTACTGCGTACAGCCCAATACGCCATAGCTGAACAGGTTAACCATGCAACGGCTAAACCTACTAAACCACCGCCAAAAGTGTAGGCCTTTTCATGAATAAGCATTTTGTCAATAGAAAGAATGAGCGATGCTAATCCACCAATCAAAATACTGATCAGATAAGTCTTCCCCATGAAACGATGTATATGTGTATAGTTTTTGCGTATAGAAGAAATGAACTGGAAGGGACCAATAATTAAAGCAATCAATCCGCCGGTAATGTGCAACAATAGCCAGGGAGCATAGCCGGGCCAAAAATCATCAAAAGATTGCTGGTTGTATTGAAAGAAATAATGCAGCGCATTGATGTAAACAAAATAAGCAGAAGCAAGTAAAACAATACTCCAGCCTAAATAAGCGAATAGTCTTGCAGTCATGTTTGGTTGGTTTATGATGAGTAATGATTGTGTTTTTTGATTGACGGGTCGGCGAAGATGTTCTTTACAGGATAAGTAAAGATAAAGAAATTGACAAAAGTTAGCTGACAATTATACTTTAGGATAGGGTATCATTATCAATTTTTTTACGCAAAGACACAAAACAGGCAAAGACGCAAAGGTTTTACCCTTAGCGGCTTATTTTCTTTGCGCCTTTGCGTGAAATTAAACTATACCGATCCGAATTTTGAAACTGATAAACCATCTGATTAATCATTCGAATATTTATTCTCCAGCAATTTCTCTTTAAAGCTGGTACCAAATGTATAGGCAAACGTAACTACAATCGCTCTTGAATCAACTTTGCCGTAACGGTTGTAATTGAAGTTGTATGCTTTTAATTCACTTCCGTATTTTAAACTATTGAAGATATCTGTTACTACTAAACCCAATCGCCCATTCCCTTTTTTACCTAACTTTTGCTGAAAGCCCATATCAGCATAATAAGTTGCAATGCGTTTTCCCTGTGGTAAAGCAATGGGTGAATTATAAACTCCGGTAAGCTGCAGCTTGCTTCCTTTCCATAAAATAAAATTATTGATGAGCTTACCATACCAGCTTACTACATCATTGCTCAACTCTTGCCCATCAGCATTGCCTTTAATATTTTGTTTGTATAAAGAAGCACTAAAGTTGAAATCATATTTAGTAAAAGGTTTAGCAGTAAAGACATTTTCAATTCCGTATGTAATAAGACTGCCAAAGTTTTGCGGAATAGAAAGTGCAACACCATTTGATTGTAAAAGGGTAAACTGACGAATGCTGTTGCTGGCATTACGATAGTAGGCTACCGCATAATAAGAAATTTTATTCCAGTCTTTATTATAACCAAACTCAAACGAATGAATTAATTCAGGTTTAAGATTGGGGTTACCACCATGCTGGTTCAAAGTATCGGTTACATCAATAAAAGGATTGAGTTGCCCAAAACCCGGCCGATTGATTTTTCGGCTATAATTTAACCGCCATGTTTCAGATGAAGATGGATTAAATGCCAGTCCTGCTGAAGGAAAGAGTTTGAAATACTGGTTGCTGAATTTTTGATTGGTAGCTTTTACTGTTCCGTTGTTATCTGTTTCCTCCATTCTTACACCAATATCATATTTCCATTTTTGATTATTCACTTTTCCTGCTGTTGCACTGTACTGCACATACCAGGCATGCACATTTTCATTGAAACGAAAGTTGCTGCTGGCTACAGGATTGGGAGTATAAATTCCATTCTCATAGCTGAGTGATTGAAAGTTGGCATCTAAATAACGTAGTGTTGCTTTGTAACCTGTTTCAATCATACCATTTTCAGAAACGGGGTGAGCAAAATCAACTTTGATATTAGAGGTGCTGCCATTCTCATGATTATTGGTTCGCTGTAATTGTGGATCACCAATCTGTTCATCTGATTCTGTAAGAAATTTTGTAGTGATGCCGGTGTTTTGGCTGTTACGTTCAATAGAAGTGCTGACCATTCCGGTAAGACTAACTTTCTTATTGGCAAATTTTCGTCCGTAGTTCAATACAAATTCTGCTTCCTTGTCTCTTTCATATTCATTGGAGAAACGATCATTTTTCGAAGTAAATACTTTGTTGTTGCTGAGTATAGTATTATTCAAATCTTCATGATTATCCTGGTAATCCAGTACACCAACCGCTTCCAGTTCAAAACTATTTTTTGCATCAGGAGAAAAACCAATTACTGCTCTTAAATTTTGCAACTGATCAAGCCGGTTATCATTACGGCGCTGAATTAAATAATATTGATCCGGAATATCAAAGCTTTGCCGCTCTCCATTTATTTTTCTTATACGACCGGCAAAACGGTTATCATAAGCTAATGATAAATTCCATTGTCCTGTTTTATGACTGATCATAGCAGCGCTGTTGAAACGGGCCTTTGCTCCAAAACCAGTTCCTATTGCTAATGCTCCGTTAGTTCCGTTTTGCCTGTTCTTTTTTAAAATGATATTGATGATGCCAGCTTCGCTATTGGCATCATATTGTGCTGATGGGTTATTGATGATCTCAATCCTGTCCACTGCACTGGCTGCAATTTGCTCCGTATTGGTAATGGCAGAGTTTCTTCCATTGATCAATATTAATGGAGTTTTGCCCCTCAATGTTATGTTTCCATCTTCATCCACCACAACAGTGGGAGTATTGCGTAGCAGATCGGTAGCAGTTCCTCCAGCCTGTGTTAGGGCAGAAGCGGCGTTTACAATTAAGCCACGATCTGTTTTTTGAATAACTGGTTTGGTTGAATTAACGGTTACATCACCCAATTGTTTTACTTCAGCACTTAATGTTATTGTTCCGGCATCAATGACTGATTGGTCTTTATTCAAACTGATATTTTGATGATGAGGTCTATAACCAATAAGACTTACAGTAAGCAAGTAATGCCCCGCTGGTAAATTTTCGAGTGTAAATTTTCCTGTAGCATCTGTAAGGCTGTTTCGAACGGGTTTGATAGTGTCAGGTAAGCCGTATAAGTTAACTGTTGTAAACTCAAGTGCTGCATTCTTGTCTGTCACTGTTCCTTTAATGCTTCCTGTTTGTTGTGCTGTTGCAGTCAGGCATACCAAACATATAAGAAGTAATAAAACAATACGAAAATTTCTCAATTGCAAAAAAATAAATCCTTTCAATAAAAACATAGATTGTAAAAATAAGACGGAATCAACAATTATGGTGAGTTTGTTAACTTACGGTAGTGCCTCAGCTTGAAATTTGAGGTATTGTTTGATCTTTTCAGAACCACAGAGGCAGGGGGCACAAAGATTTCACAGAGAAATTCACTGTGCTGCTCTGTGTTCTGTGTGTCACCGTGGTTCAAATTTTTTAAAAGGAGATGTCTGACATCTCAAAGATGTCTTACATCTGTAAGTTATCTAAAGAAGATAAATACTGCCCCAATCAAGGTGAGTACAATCACCACTTTGCGATAGCTGTCATCTTTAATGCGATTGACTATTTTAAGTCCTAACCAAAAGCCCAGAAATAAAGCGGGTAATAAATACAGGTCGATTAAAAGTGTATCCTGAGTAATGTTTTTCCAGTAGAATACCTGGAAGGGAAGTTTAAATAAATTAATAACTAAAAATATCCATGCCGCTGTGCCAATAAAATCATTTTTAGTCATTCGCATGGCGAGAAAATAAATATTGGAGAATGCACCTGCTAAATTGCCCAGCATAGTGGTAAAACCTGATACCAATCCTGTACTTGCCACAAATAATTTGTTATGTGGTACCTCCACAATTCTTTTAAACTCCATCACCAGCATAATGATAACAGTTAGCACAATAATCCCTGCCATAATTTTTCTGAAAACATTTTCATTCACGTCCTTACCAACAGCTACACCAATTAATATACCTGCAGCCATCCATGGAATCAGTTTCCAGAAATGATTCCATTGTGCATGGCGGTTATAATAGATGACGGCAGCAATATCCGCAGCACATAAAAGTGGTAATACAATTCCTGTTGATCCTTTGCCGCCAAACACCAGCGCCATAATAGTAACATTGAGCATGTCAATGCCTTTCAATCCGGCTTTAGCCAAACCAATAATAAAAGCTCCGCTGAAGATCAAAACAATATTTAGTATGCTGAAGGAAGAAAGAATGTTCATCGGGATTAATAATAAACTTTATTATGCTATTCCATTTATGGCCGCAGATTCGCAGATGAAATCGGGTGTAATACCGGTTGACCTGATTCTTGTTTCTGCATCTGCCGGCAAGGTGGTACCGGTTAGTACCAGCATGGTATCTAATCCAAACTTATTAGCGCCGATAATATCTGTATGCAGTGTATCACCAATCATCAGTATTTCACTTTTGGTTACAGGTTTAAAACTCCTCACATGGTCATAAGCAAAAATGAAAATTTGTGAATCAGGTTTTCCAAAGCGGAGAAAACGTTTGCCAACAATACTTTCAATCATGGTAGCAATGCCACCAATAGCAATAGATACGTTATTCTTGGTAACAGGGTAGATGTTATCCGTGTTTGCTACAATGGCGGGAATAGTTCTTTGTCTTAACAGGTTTACAGCTTTATTAATATCGTCATACCAGTCAAAACCTTCGTCATCTAATAATACGAGTGCATTTACTTCGTTTATATTAGTTTCATCAATGGCACTGACTGGTAAGGTTTTTAAACCAGAGCTTTCAATATAGTGTGCAGAGTTTTCTGTACCAAGATAGGCAACGATTCCATCTTTCACCTTCAGATCTAAATATTCTTTCGCCAGCATTCCGGATGAAATGATATGATCTGCATTAATTGGCTTTAATCCTAATTTATTAAATGAAGCGGCTAATTGTTCGGGGCTGCGGGAGGCATCATTAGTAATGATAAAATATTCTTTCTTTTGCTGAATGAGATAATCAAATGTTTTTTCAATACCGGGTATTAAGCCTTTGTAATTTTTTATTACACCATAGGCGTCAAAAAAGATTACCTGGTATTTACTGATGACAGATTGAAACGATGCAATTTCCATGAAATTAATTTTTGATTTTAAGTGCTTTGATGATGACCTCGGGATCAAAATCACGGTCAACAGAAGGAAGATACGTTTCAAACGCTTCTGCTTTTAATGTTTTTGCATAGTGTTCGCTAAAGAAGTGACGACCATCTTTAATTACATAATTCAGAATAAAGAAACGATACACTTCCCGCAGGAAACGGATTTCATTTGCCGTTAAAGGATTTATTTTATGATATTCTTCTAAAAATAAAATGAACCGGTCTTCCATCATGGGATTAATTAAATAGCTGAAGACTGTTCTGTCGCCGGCATCAGAAACAACCCGGCTAAAGAAATAAAAATCCATCATGCGGTAACTCACCCTGAACCAGTCATAATCCCAGCGGGAATATAATTCTAATTTATCGGTAACAGAAAAATTCCCGATATTCCAGTCAATGAATATTGGAATCATTTCAAACGACGAAGGATTAAACTTTAAACGGTTCTTTAAAAACTGTTCGCAATGATGTTTGAGATAGTCTATCTGCGTTTTTGTGCCGAATTTTTCTTCGTTTGTTTCTAACTGGTGCAGGAATTTGTTGATATCGCTTCTTAATGTTTTCGATGTTTTTGGCAATACATTCTTTACTCTTGAACAGGCTTTATGAAATTTAGCAATCTGCTGACCAAATTTTTTGATATGTTTTTCCTCTAATCTCCCCGGAAGTTTATTTAAAAAACGAACAGGGTTGTAAAACACCACCCATGCATCCAATTTATTTTTGCGGTACCGGTAAATATAAACACGGTTGTTTTTTAAAAGTGATTTAGCAAGAAAATTTTCATACGGATAAAGCAGGTTGTTACCCAGTGTATGAATGATGCGGTGGTCTTCCCTGAAATATTCATAGGCGCCAAAGAGCGAGAGTTTTGCCACCACCATATCATCATCTTCAAAAGTGATACGGTAAACTTTATTAGTAGAAACATTTACACTAATGTCTTCTATCGACTTAATTTTTTTAGAAGCATCATATCCGTTCCATGCCGCTTCAACAATGGATATATAATTTTTGGTCATTACTGTTGTTCCTGTCGTTTATTATTTCTTGTAAATATACCTAACTGCGGAGTTTTGACAAGTAATGTGCAGGAGGTTTTTCTCCTTTATAACAGGTTTTCGTATTGCCTGTATTAGTACAAGGACTGATGTTCGTCAGTATTCATGCCTTAATGCTATATTAGCTTTGATTTTTGAAAATGAAAACCAATGAAACAAAGAATAATCTTTTTAATGACTGCTTGCTTTTTTACAACTATTACCAGTGTAGCACAGGTAGCGGCTGTAAAAGTTATCGTTTCAGTTCCCAATGATACAGCAGCTAAAAATATTTTTATAGCCGGCTCTTTTAATTACTGGCATGCAGCCGACTCAACCTATATGATGCAGCAAACCGGCAAAGGAATTTACAGTATAGTGCTTCCGTTATATGAAGGGAAACGGTATGAATATAAATTTACTTCGGGAAAATGGAATAGGGTGGAAGTTGCTTTAAATGACAGCAGTATTAAAAACCGCTTTTTTATTGCAAAGAATAAAAAGACAATCAGGGATACGGTGGCTAAATGGAATAAACCTGTGTCGGCGGTGGTTAGTGCTCAGCAGCAAAAATTAAATGCGATGAAGGATTCGTTGCTAAAGAAACTGCAACCCGAACTGAATGGCCTGCAGGAACTGCTCAAAGATTATGCACAGAATATGCTGGACGAAAAATCAAGCCTGGAACAGCATTTGGCATTAGATAAAAAAGCCAAAGAGAAAATTGGTGTTATTTATTCATCCATTACCAAACTGCTTTGGGATATTGTAACATCGCTCAGCAAAGAGCAAAAAGAAAAAATGCTTGCACTTATTAAACAGCCTGATGAGAAAAAAGATTTTTTAAATCATTTTATTAATGCTTTTAATAAGGTGACGAATCAGCAGTAGCAGCAGAGAGAATTTGATGCACCTTTTTCCCTTCCCTGGCTATTATTTCAATCATTTCTTCAATATCCTTTTTACTGGTTCTGAAATTGACAATGCAGGCACGGAGACAGTAGTTGTCATTAATTACTGCATTGGATAAAAACACTTCTCCCCCTTTTTGAAGATTGTTGAGTAATGTTTCATTAAGCTGATTGATATAATCTGTATTGTTTCTATCTGTATCAGCCGGAATATAACGTAGTGTGGCAATGCTGAGGTTTTGAGTAACAGCTTCCAACCCTGGATGTTTATCAGCTAAAGCAAACAGCAATTGTGATAAAGCAATATCTTCTTTAATCATCTCAGCATAACCATTCCTTCCAACCTGCTGCAGAGTAACCCACACTTTTAATGCCCGGAAACCTCTTGAATTTTGCAAACCATACTCATAAAAATTATGAGATCTTTCTTCTTCGTAAGTATCAAAATTATAATAGACAGGATGAGAACTGAATGTTTCTGATAAATGATTTGGATTTTTTACCAATGTACAACCAGCTTCCAAAGGACTGTATAACCATTTATGCGGGTCCAGTGCAATGGAATCAGCCTCTTCCATTCCTTCAAACATATTTTTTAATTCGGGAATAACTGCAGCAGGTGCACCATATGCTCCATCAATATGAAACCATAAATCATATTGTTTGCAAATTGCAGCTATACCTTTTAAATCATCCACCACACCGGTGCTTACATCACCGGCAGTACCAACAATCATTACCGGTTTAAAACCTTTGGAAATATCCTCTTTAATTGTTTGTTCCAGCAATTCATTGTCCATTTGATTGCGGGCATTCGTTGCAATCCATCTGATTGCATTCGTTCCAAGCCCAAATAAAACAACTGCCTTTTCAATCCAGGTATGTGTTGCTTTTGAACAATACACCAGCAACTTTGCTTCCCGCATATTGATGCCTTCTTCTTTAAATTGTTTTGGTGCTTTGATAGTTCGTCCTGCCAAAAAACCTGTGAAGTTGGCCATATTGCCACCACTTACCATAATGCCACCATAACCATTGGGTAAATTGATGAGTTGAGTGAGCCATTGAATGGTTTGCTTTTCTATTTCCGTTGCAATAGGACTTAATATTTGTGCACCTGCATTGGGATTAACCGCAGCAGCCAGCACATCAGCCAATATTCCTGCCGGTGCCGGAGATGATGTTATATAACCTGCAAATTTTGGATGACCATTAAACAAAGAATGATTAATCAACAAATCGGCAGCATTAGAAATAATTTCAGCAACTGGCTTGCCTTCATTCGCCAGCTTTAATGGCGGTAACAATTGTTGAAGTTGCTTGGGTGTTTCGGCAGTAGTTACTGGTTTCTGATAAATGTCGTTTATCAATGCGGCGATTGTATCTACTAATTGATAACCGGTTGTTTTAAATTCCTCACTGCTCATGGCAATGGCGGCATTCCTGTTTTGTTGCATAACATTCATTTGTGTTATAAAATTACGTACAGATGCTGTATATAAAAAAGCAAAGGCCATCAATTCCGATGGCCTTCTTTTATTTAATGAGATTGATTGTTAATCTGCCAGCATAAAATCATGTTCTGCTGCAGGTGCAGCGCCTTCTTCAGTTACTTCTTCCGGTTGGCGATAATATGATAGTACAGCACGGCGTAATTGTTCTGCTAAAACAAATTTTGGATTATCACTGCTGAATACAAAAGCTGTTCTTTCATTTGGATTAAAATCTTTGGCGCATAAGATATCGTATAAGTGAAACAGCTCCAGTTTGCCAATACGAATCAACGGTTTTCTTTTTACCAGTATGCTGGAAAATACTTCTGTTTTTCTTTGTGTTTTAATACCGATACAAACACCGAAAGAACGGGTATCCTCATCATTCAATCGCTTTACTAACAATTGTTTCAATTTTAGTGCGTCCGGATTATTGTCTTCCACCTGGAAGTTCAATTCATTGGCAGCATGACGAACATTTACATAATGCCTGTCGAGCAAATCATTCCAGTGCTTACGGTTCTTTTCTTCAATACCTTTAATCATGATTGTTTTCCACGGAGTAGAGCAAAGCTGTTCAGAACCGGTGCTGATACAAAGCAAACAAACCTCTTTTAAAAATTGAATGTTGAATATTTCATCTCTCCTGTAAATACCCAGCCAGTATTTATCGCCATATCGGTTTAACCCTTCATAGTAAGGAAGCTTGAAGGGTGGCAAAGAACAGGGAGCATCAACCGGTTTTGCATTAAATGTTTCTTTCTTTATTAATTCATATAATTCATCGCCGCTGGCAGTTTCATTATCGTAGAACCTGTCTTTGTGCTGAAGGATAGCCTCTTCTATATAATGACTCATTACCGGCAGGTCTTTGGTATGCACCACATCTTTCCACTCATAAATAATATTCGTTTTTGGAAAGCGAATGAACAGGTGCCAGAAATTGGTATCAGTAAAGGAAGCCACCCAGTTTATATTACCGGTAAGTAACGGAGTAAAGCTTTGATTACTGTCGCTGATGTTAATTTTTAATTGCGGAGTGTAGTCAAATGCACCAAAAATTTCTTTATAAATATTTTCTGTTAGCCAGGTGTCATTAATAAATACTTCTTCAGCAGGATAGGAGCTGATAATATTAGGCTGCATTTCGGTATTTACTTCATACGTTATACCCAATGCATCCAGTTCGGCAGTGAGATTGTAAACTTCTTCAATACCCACTTCTAATAAAAATTGCTGACGTAAACCAAACTTTGCATAATGCAATCCTGATTTTTCAGCAGCCAATAATAAGTTATAAAATTCGGCCGGGTTGATGATGCCACCTTTAAAGTTAACCTTGATGATGTTAAAATTTTTCATTTGTCGCAGTTTTGAATTTAAGTGTTGAATGTTATTATAGCAGGCAGGGCAGGTAGTCTGCTTAACCAAATATCTGTTTTTTTCAAATAACAGTTGTTCATGTAAAGATTTGTAAGGTTGGGGGAATGAAGGCTAAAAAATATTCTCTAATTTCCATCTGCAAACGACTGATAATGAAAATTTCAGCAACCATACAGCCTCTAAGGGGCGGACGGCACAAAGAGCTATCTCTTTTACCTGCCAATGCTTAACTATTTTTACTATGAAAGTATCCAAACTAAAGCCAGCTACTATTGAAGAATACATTCTTGCTTCACCTGCCAATGTGCAGGAAAGATTATGGCAATTGCATGATTGCATCCGCAAAGCTGCTCCAAATGCCAAAGAGGAATTAAAATGGAGAATGCCAGCATATTCGTATGATAAGATACTGGTGACATTTGCTGTGTTCAAAAAACATATCGGTTTCTACCCGATGGAATCAGCTATTAAAGCATTTAAAAACGAATTAACTGCTTACAAAACTGCACAAGGCTCTGTTCAGTTTCCACTGGATGAAAAGCTTCCTCTCTCGTTAATTAAAAATATTGTTCAATTCAGGGTAAAAGAAAATAAGGAAGGAACCATCAAATGGAGATCATGATATGATCAATTTACTTTTTGTCTTTTCTTAAAAGCAGTTGGATTTTCGCCGCTAAATTTTTTAAATGTTTTATTGAAATGGGAAAGATTTTCAAAACCACTGTTATAACAAACTTCTGTTACCGTTTTATCCTGCAGCAAAAATTTCTTTGACTGGTTGATTCTGTATTGATTGACAAAATCAGTAAAGGTAAGATGCGTTGTTTTTTTAAAGTACCTGCAAAAAGCAGCAGTAGTAAGATTAGAAAGTTTTGCCACTTTATTTATATCAATGTTTTGCTGATAATGATTTTCGATGTAGTGATAAATCTTATGCATACGTTCCTGTTCCTTTAAAACAGAAGCATTAGCAATAGGTCTTGTTTTTAATGGAATTACTTCTTTGCTTTCGGCCAGCAACTGAAACACCTGTAATAAAGTTATCAATTGATCGAAGTGGGATAAGGATGTTAGCTGCTTTAATTTTTCCCCAGCTTTCTTTTTTGTTTCGCCATAAAATGCTAATCCACCTTTAGCTCTTTCAAATAAATCATTGATAGAGGCAATTTCAGGTAATGCAAAAAAATGCTGACCTAAAAAATGTTCTTTCATCTGCACCACAACCGTTTCAACAATCGTCTTTACACCATAATCAAAATTCAAATGCGGAATGTTAGGACCAATCAATGCTAAATCACTTCCTTCATACCTGGAAATATGATCACCAATATGACGAATGCCATTGGCAGCTTCCACATAAACAATTTCATATTCAGGATGAAAATGCCAGTAGAATAATTCATTCAACCTGGGTGTAAGCAGTATTTTGAATGAACTGTCTGTATCTGGTTTTATAGCTTCCCTAAGCACCCTCATTTGTCTTTAATTAGTAATGTTTACTCCAAATTACAGGAAAAATATCAATACAGCACAAAAACAGGCCAGTATAAGTGTAGAAAACAGGGTATCAACAAGGCTAATTTTACATCAGAAACCAACTCGATTATGAAAAAAGCTATAAACAAATTATCTGCTGCTGAAGCAGCAATGCCAGCAGTTCATTCAACTCAATCAGGCATTCAGCAGTCAACAATTCATCATCACAGCAAAACTGTCTGCAAGAATTTAACACCTTCGGGATATTGCATAGTCTGCAAAAGACAATGCCCGGCAGCAACTATCAATTCATCATTTAATCAATAAAAAATAGTATCGCATATGCAACAGCAAACTATGGCCCCTACTATGGCTCCCACAATGATTCCCAACAATGCACATACTGATATACCGGGAAATCCATCAACCGCAAAAAGCAGCGCAACAAAATTGAATGACCGCAGCAATGGAAAACCATTAAGAGTGCTGAGTGAAGATGATTGGAATTTCTGGATAACAAATGGATATATTGTTATTAAAAATGCAGTGCCAAGAGAACAGGCAGAAGCAACGGCTAAGTTTTTATGGGAGTTTGAAGAGAAAGATCCTAATGATTCAAACACCTGGTATGCACCACCAAGAGCAGAAATGAAAATGAAAGAACTAACCAATACTGGAATGGTGGAAGTATATAACAACCAGCATTTATGGAATAATCGTATGATGCAAAAAGTATATGATGCTTTTGTGGATATATGGGGAACAGGAAAATTATGGGTTACTATTGACAGAGCCAATTTAAATTTTCCCATTCGTCCGGGTTTTGAATACAAAGCATTTATTCATTGGGATTATGATCCTGAAACAAAACCGGTGAATGTACAAGGTGTATTGGCATTGGCTGATCAAACAGATGAAAACATGGGTGGCTTTCAATGCATACCCGAATTGTTCCGCACTTATGATACATGGAAGTTAACGCAGCCGGAAGACCGTGATCACTTCAAACCAGATACTACAGGATTTGAACCGGTGAAAGTAAAAATGGAAGCAGGTGATCTGTTAATATTCAACAGTCTTCAGCCGCATGGTATCCGTGCCAACAGAAGTGGAGATAAAGTTCGCATTGCTCAATACATTTCAATGATGCCGGCTGAGGAAGATAATGAAGCATTAAAAGAATGGAGAATCAATTCGTGGAAACATCGCATTGCTCCTGAAGGATATGCTTTCCCCGGTGATCCACGCAAATGGGAGCAAACAAAATATGATACGGCTGTGTTAAATGATTTGGGAAAGAAATTGTTGGGATTGGAGAAATGGTGATGAACACTTAAAGCAAAGTGCCGAATGCAAAACGCTAAACGCAGTATCTTGTGTGAAAATATTTGTTGATGATAAAACAAGTTACAATAGATCAACAATACACTACACTCAGCAATGGAATTAAAATGCCGTTGCTGGGTTTGGGTGTTTATGATATGTATAATGAAGAAGTAGAGCAGGCAGTGAGTGATGCATTAGAGATAGGTTATCGTTTGATCGATACTGCTTCATTATATCGTAATGAAAAAGAAGTGGGCAATGCTATCAGGAAAAGTGGTGTAAACAGAAGCGAAATTTTTGTTACTACTAAAGTGGGTAATAGTGATCATGGTTTTGATAATACGCTCCGTGCTTTTGATGAGAGCATGAAGAAGCTGAATATTGATTATATCGATCTGTATTTGGTTCACTGGCCTATAAAGGGAAGAAGAAAAGAAACCTGGCTGGCTTTGGAAAAATTGTATAATGAAAAAAGAGTGAAAGCTATTGGTGTGGCCAATTATTTAATTCCTTTTTTACAGGAACTGGAAACCTATGCTTCCATTGTTCCTGTATTAAGCCAGGTAGAATTAACGCCATGGTTATATAACCAGCAATTGGTAGATTATTGTCATCAACGAAATATTCAGTTACAGTCTTACTCTCCTTTAACAAGAAGAAAGAAATTTAATGATCCACGGTTAGTTAACCTGAGTCAGAAATACAATAAAACTCCGGCACAAATAATTCTGCGCTGGAATATTGAACATGGTATCTCCACCATTCCTAAATCATCCAGTAAAAAAAGATTGCAGGAAAATTTTGATGCACTTGGCTTTTCACTCAGTAAAGACGATGTAAACTATATGGATAGGTTTGATGAAAACTTCAGGATATGCGATGATCCAATGATGTTTTTATAAAAAAGAAGCATGCTCAAAATGATGAGCATGCTTTGTTGTAAACTACCCCTGGTTTGAAAACTATCTTTTATAATAATTAGCTTCTGTATCTCTAAGTTCTTTACTTCGCTCCGACTTAAGATTTCGGATGATTTCTTTTCGCTGAGCACGGGATAAAGACTTGTCATGTCTGGCAGAACGGATTTTATCCTGGTAATCGGCTTTTATATCTTCCAGTTTCATATCCAGTTTTGATGGACGGCTATAATAAGGGCCATAAGGCTGATACCAGTAAGGCGGATAATAACCGTAGCCATAATACGGAGCCCACCCTGAAACAATATACGTTCGGGGATGATAATAACGACCCCTGTAAACTTTTTGTGCAGATACATTCAAAACCAAGAAGCCTAATAAGACTAACATTGCTACCTTTTTCATATCTACAGGTTTTAAATTTTACGAATTAGTTCAAACAACTATTAGACGCAAAAAGCACACAAAAGCTTATATGATAACTGAATTATAACAAGCGGATAACTATTGTTAATAGCTTTTATGTAAATGGAAATGAAAAACTATTTACGAAGTATTTGTGACTGAACTATTGCAGCGATTGATTGTATTATGCCCATAGTAATGAAAAGAGCATTGAAAGAAACATAATGTGCAATTAAACCACCAACTACTATAGCAGCGCCGGTTACTATTTGTGATTGACCACTTGATAATCCCCATGCATAAGTATCGTGTTCATCATCTACATTCTTAGCATACAATGCATCCCATGCAGGAGTGCCAATTGCTTCAGCCGTTCCTAATCCGGCCTGCACAATAAACAGGTGCCATGAATCTGAAACAAACAGATAACAAAAAGTGAACAATGCATTTAATGCATAACCGGCAACCATTACTTTTTCTTTGTATGGTTTACCATTGATAAGTTTGCCAATAATAATATAACAGATTCCGGTGAGGGCAAGATAAGTAGCCCATGCCCAGGTAATATCTAAAATATCTCCGCCAACTTTTTCAGCAAATACCGCAAACAATGGTCCCAGCATGCCTTCGCCAAAGTACCATATATTGGCACCCATTAATAATATTTTGGTGGGGCGGGATAGTCGTGTCATGCTTGTCGCCGGTAAAATAAAATTACATCAAAATAAAGAACGAATTAATAAATCTGCTCATCAAAAACGGGTGGAGGCGTAATTTTTTTGGTGGTGATGAAACGATTTTTCCAGGCAACTGTTGCCGATGCCAATGCCATTATGATGAGTAATGCAAATGCTTTGGATAAGCCCATTACTTCAGATAATATACCAATGACAGATGGACCCGCTAAAAAACCAATTAAACCGCCGGTAGTTACCATCGCAAAACCTTCTACTTTACTTAATCCGGGAATGTTGCCGGATGTTCTGAATAATACAGGAACAATACAGGAACAACCAAAGCCGATGATGATATAGCCGGTTACAGCTACCGCAATAACAGGAGCAAATACAACTAATGCAAAACCAAGCGCTGCTAATAATGCTCCGCCAATTACAGCTTTCTTATTGCCGATAGCTGTAACGATTGCGTCACCGTTCAGTCTTCCAATCGTCATAGCAATACTAAAACCGGCAAAGCCAATACTGATCAATGCTTTTGGTGAATGCATTACTTCTTTAAAATAAATAGCACTCCAATCAGCCACACAACCTTCGGCCATAAAAGACACCATGCACATAAAGGAAATACCCAGTATGCTTAGTGATGGCCATTTTAATCCTGAACCGGAATGAATGATCTCTTCATTGGCTAATAAATAATTTCTGCTAAAGGTGATGACCGTTATAATGATGGCGGCTACAATTACAATATGCCACCCGGGAACTAACTGCAGCGAAAAGAATAAAGCTGCTAATCCTGCACTTACAGCACCTCCCAAACTATACAAACCATGACAGGTGCTCATAAATAAGCGATCATATTTTTTCTCCATGATGTTTACCGTAGCATTGGTGGAAACACCATTTAAAAAACTCGCTAATCCAAAAGCATACAAACAGGCCCAGAACATTAAACGGTTAACAGAATTGATCTGTAAAATCATGATGATACTGGTAGCTATATAACCCCATGCCATCCATTTGCCCACAGATATTTTGCTGAATACTTTGGTTGATAATAAAACACCGGTAATAGCTCCCAGCGGTGAAAGTAATAATGATAAACCGAGACTGGCATCTGTAAAACCTAACCGATACTTAACTGTGGGAATAGATGCTACCCAAATACCAAACATCAAACTGGAAGCAGAGAATAAAAATCCCACCGCCAGTACTGGTTTAAATTTTATAAAGGACCGGAAATTCTTCAGCAGCATCATCAAAATTAAGCTACAGGTTCTTTAATCCTGTAATACAATATTGATAAAAGAGGATAGAAAATAACCACATCCAACGTTTGCATTAATGCCTCAGCCAGTGTTTTTTTTGTATTCATTTTTGATGAGAAAAATATTGATTGATTTTTCAGGCACAGGAATTGCTTAACTTTCATACACCCTATACTTTTGAATTATTACTTAACCGCATAAAATTTATAATTATGGGAGGACTTATTATTTCGCTGTTTCTTGGCGCAGTAGCCGGATGGTTGGGATCAGAAATTTACAAAGGCCACGGTCTTGGTTTGCCGGGTAATATTATAGTTGGAATTATTGGTGGTGTAATAGGCTATTGGTTGTTGGGTAAACTGGGAGTTAGTTTTGGTGGCGGCATATTTGGTTATATTATTACAGCTGCTATTGGATCAATTGTTTTGTTGTTTTTGATCAATCTTATTTCAGGAAGAAGGTCATAATATCTGAGAGGCTGTCTAAAAATAAAATTTTGATTCGCCAGGCAAGTCATTCGTGGGGACACGAATGGCTGCACACTGTAGTGCGCTGTGTCCCCACAGCCCACTTTAAGCTCAATAAGAAATTCAATCAATCATTTTTAGACAGCCTCTGAAAGCATTTTGTTGTAAGATTTTAATTCACTTATCTTCAACAAAAATAATTATGAGAAAAATTCTGGCATTACTGACCTGTATGCTTTGTTACAGTATAGCCTTTTCACAAGCCTCCAAAACTGATAATGTCATTAATGTACTGAAACAGCAAAAAGACAGTACGCTTAAAGCATTGTTCAAAGCAGATTCTGCAAAAACTGAAAAAGAATTTGGTGATAAAATCCGCTGGGAAAAATTAAAAGCACAGGCAACTTACCCGGTTATTAATGCCGGTGAATTTTCAGGTGTATTACCTGTAAAAGATCCAACTGAAATTCCCGATCCTGACCAGGATTATAAATTACTCTTTGAATTGGTAAATAATAACCCTGATTCAATTATCAAAGAAAATAATGAGGGTTTAGTTGAGGTAGTCAGAGTAATCAATTTGCATGTAGTTTCTGGCATTCCGCTAAAGAGAATTATCCCGGTAATTGTTGTGCATGGGGGCGCCTTAAATGCATTTGCCACTAATGCGTATTATAATAAAAAATTTAAGTGCGATAATCCAAATATTAAGTTGATAGGTGAGCTGGAAAAACTCGGAACAAAAATCATAGCCTGCGGCCAGGCCATGGCCTTTAAAAATATTCAGAAAGAAGATTTGTTACCAACAATCAAAGTATCAGTAACTGCACAAACGGTTCTTACCAACTATCAGTTAAAAGGGTATGTGTGGATGAGTAAATAAAAAATATAAAATATAAAATCAATAAAGAAAGTCCCTCCGTGGGTGGACTTTCTTTATTAAATAAAAAATTAATCTTCCTTATTATTTTGTTTTCTTACATATTTAGTAAGAATAACGATCACCTGTCCTTCAATTCTTCCTTCAATCTGTTCTGTATTATCTTCTACTAAACGAATGTTCTTAACTACTGTTCCCATTTTTGCATTCAGGGTAGAACCTTTTACATCGAGTGATTTAATTAATACAACCGTATCTCCCGATTGCAATTGCTGCCCGTTACAATCCCTGTGCAAATCAACCGCTGCATCATTTTCATGATCACCCGCAGCTTTTGCCCAGGCTAATTTTTCATCATCTAAATAAAGCATATCTAAATTATCCATTGCCCAGCTTTCATTACGCAGACGGTTAAGCATGCGC
Organism: Sphingobacteriales bacterium; assembly: GCA_016200915.1. Taxonomy (GTDB): domain Bacteria; phylum Bacteroidota; class Bacteroidia; order Chitinophagales; family Chitinophagaceae; genus AWTP1-9. The sequence continues at coordinate 3,741 of JACQDV010000072.1, read as the reverse complement.
CATGATACTACCTGAATCGCCGGTACTTCGCTCCATATTGCTTCTGATAAGCAATGCCAGTGTTCATTATCCAGTTCAGCCTTTTTTTCAATCTGTGCTAAACAATTATTGCAAAGAAGTACACAATGATCGGCATCATTGTATTGGGCATACGGTACTTCATATACAGAAAGTTCATTAACTGATTTACAAAGTTCACATTGATTGTTGCTGCGGGTAAATAATTGCTCTTCTGTTTTCATTTAGATGTTTTATTGAGGCGGCGAAAGTAAACAAATGGCCGGGTCTGCCAAATGACTTTTCGTGTACGGTATTTTCCAAATTAGGAGTATATTTCCACTTCAAAATTCTTCTATAATGGCAAAACGACTGCTTGGTATTTTCATTACCATTTTATTTTTTACTGGTATTATCGCTCAGGTAAAACCTGACACAACAACTACAGATTTAAACAACTACTTCAAACCATTAAAATGGCGTTGTATTGGTCCGTTCCGTGGTGGCCGCTCAGTATGTGCTACCGGTGTGGTAGGTAACCCGATGGTTTATTATATGGGAACAACGGGTGGTGGTGTTTGGAAAACAGAAGACATGGGCATAACCTGGAATAATATCAGTGATGGATTTTTTAAAACAGGTTCTGTAGGTGCAGTAGCCGTTGCTGAAAGTGATCCAAACGTTGTTTATGTTGGTATGGGTGAACATGCAGTACGTGGTGTAATGTCAAGCTATGGTGATGGGGTTTATAAATCAACCGATGCCGGTAAAACATGGAAGAAGATAGGATTGGATTTAACTCAACAAATTGCAAGAATCGTTATTCATCCAAAAGATCCCAACATTGTTTACGTGGCTGCACAAGGTCAACTCTATGGTAAATCAAAAGAAAGAGGAATTTATAAATCAACCGATGGTGGTGTTACGTGGAAGAATGTGTTGTTTGTAAATGAAAAAACAGGTTGTAATGAATTATCAATAGATATAAATAATCCACGCATACTGTATGCCAGTATGTGGGAACATGGCCGTGAACCATGGAGAGTAACCAGTGGTGGCCCGGGTAGTGGTCTGTATAAATCAACTGATGGCGGAGATCATTGGGATAAGATGACAGAAGGATTACCAAAGGAAATGGGTAAGATGGCAATAGCAGTTTGCCGCTCCAATTCAGATAAAGTATATGCATTAATTGAAAGTGACTGGGAGAAAGATGCACAGGGAATGTATGTTTCTAATGATGCCGGTAAAAGCTGGCAGCAGGTGAGCAGCGATCACCGGTTGATACAACGGGCATGGTATTACATTGAAGTATTTCCTGATCCTAATAATGAAAATACGGTGTATGTGATGAGTGCTCCTGCTATAAAAAGTACGGATGGCGGTAAAACATGGGAAAATCTGTCAACCATGCATGGCGATCATCATAACCTGTGGATCAACCCCAATAACAGCAACAATATGATCATCTCTGATGATGGTGGTTCAGCTATTTCATTTAATGCAGGTAAATCATGGAGTAGGTTGAATAATCAGCCAACGGCACAGATGTATCGTATTAACGTTGATAATCTTTTCCCCTATAATATTTATGGTGGTCAGCAGGATAATTCCAGTGTAAAAATTGCCAGTCGTGAATTAGGTGGCGGAGGAATTACCGAACGCAGCTGGACTTACAGTGCCGGTGGCGAAAGTGCTTTCCTTGCTTTTAATCCCGATGATCCGCAATATGTAATGGGTGGCAGTTACGAGGGAACGATTGAAGTATTGGATACAAAAGCAAAAGGCAGCACTAATATAATGGCGGCACCCATTCAATATCTGAGTAAAGATGCGAAGGATATGAAGTACCGCTTTAACTGGAATGCTCCCATTATATGCAGCAAGTTTGAACCTAATGTTTTTTATCATGGATCTCAAATGCTGTTAAAGACGACTGATTACGGAAGAACATGGACCGAAGCTTCGCCTGACCTTACCCGTAATGAAAAAGAAAAACAAGGAAAGCCCGGCGTTCCTTATACAAACGAAGCAGTGGGTGCAGAGAATTATGGAACATTAGCTTATGTGGAAGAATCTCCATTGGAGAAAGGTGTTATATGGACAGGAAGTGATGATGGCTATGTTTATTTAACAAGAGATAATGGCGCTACCTGGAAAAATGTTACACCTGCCGGTTTGCAGGAGTGTTTGGTAAATTGTATTGAAGTTTCTCCTTTCGATAAAGCTACAGCTTACATTGCCACTACACGTTATAAATTTAATGATCATACTCCCGGTTTGTATAAAACAACCGATTATGGTAAAACCTGGACAAAGATTTCCAATGGTATTCCTTATGGTGCTTACACCAGAACAATAAGAGAAGATGAGAGACGAAAAGATTTATTATTTGCAGGAACTGAATTGGGTTTATATGTATCATGGAACGGCGGTAAAGACTGGAGTCTGTTTGGTTTGAATTTACCAGTAGTACCCATTACAGATTTGAAAATTTACAGGGATAATTTGATTGCAGCAACAATGGGTCGCTCTTTTTGGATATTGGATGATATGAGTTTATTACGTCAATATAAAAAAGGTGATAGTGCATTAGCAATTTATCAACCATCACCATCCTACCTGGTAAATGGTTACAGCGATATGGATAATGCCGGCAATGATTTTAAAGGATTGACTACATCTTATGGTATCAATCCGGCAACGGGTGTTGTGATGTACTACCAGTTGCCTGATGTGAAAGAGTCAATCGTTACAATGGAAATAAAAGATGCAGATGGAAATACTATAAGAACATTTAGCTCCAAAGCAGATAGCACATATAAAAGTTTTGATGGTGCAGCACCTCAGGACCCTGTACTATCAAAATCAAAAGGATTAAACAAATTTGTTTGGAATATGCGTTGTGCTACTATGCCAGGTATTCCTTATGCTGATTTGGAATTAGGGTTGAGAGGTCATAAAGCTCCTCCCGGTAAATACACTGTTGCATTGAAAACGGGTACTCAATCTGTATCAACAACAGTAGAAATATTGCCCAATCCATTGTATCCAACAACAGCAGCTGAGTATAAAGAGTATCATACAGTGATGGGCAACATGGAAGCAGCAGTAACCACCATGCACAAAATGATCAATACAATAAATGCGAAAAGAGAGCAACTGGAAACGTTGATAGCTAATTTACCTGCAGATGATAAATATACTGCTGTTAAAAAAGATGCAGCTGATTTAGTAAGGAAAATGAAGGCTTGGGATGAAGATATGGTGCAGCGCAAATCAAAAACGTATGATGATGTGGAGAATTTTCCCAATAAGTTCACTTCTGATTATATCTATCTTATCAACCAAACAGAAAGTGATATTGCCAGGATCAATAAACCAAACTTAGACTTGCTGAAAGAAATGAATGCTAAGTGGGCTTTACTCAAGCAAAGAGGAGAGGAGATATTGAATACTAATTTGCCGGCATTAAATAAACAATTAGCCGAGGCAGGTGTTGGGCCGGTTTGGATAAAATAAACATTTGCTTTGTATAAATAAAAAGAGGCTGTCCCAAAAGTCGGAGACAGCCTCTTTTTTGTTAGGAGAGAATAAATAATATTTTCGAAGTAGGCATTTAAATACTCCAAAAAGAAAGCTAATAATATTAGCAAAATCAATAGCTTAGCTTTTTAAACCAGTTAAGTTATGTTCAAGGGTACTAACATTTTGGAGTTTGCCAAACAGTTTGATACAAAGGAT
>JACQDV010000066.1 GCA_016200915.1 Sphingobacteriales bacterium | reverse complement strand
GTGAACGCCTTTTAAAATATCGTCAACCAAACAATAGATTCCAATAACTTTGTCGTGAAGCATTTGAGTAGGTTTTTGTTTTCGCAACTCAAAAATATTCTATCTCAAATGCTTCTATTTCAGGAAACTTGGGTTAATTATTAAAACTTTTCTATGTTAAAAATTAATTTGCTTATAGCCTTAGCTATAATTCCATTTTTTACTTGCTTTTCACAAACAATTATTAATTACCAAAACTGGTCCGGTGCATCTGGCTGTAATATTTTTGCTTCATCCATAAATGTACCTGCTGTAATTAATGGCACTAATGGAGCAATGGCACATGTATCAACAACCGGGCAACCACAATACTCAATAACAAATAATGCAATTTCAATGGATTGTAATGTTGTTGTTGACCAAAATGGAAATACAACTGGCTATAAAGGTACCGAATATAAAATTGCGTATAATTTCAAGGCAATGTATAGTTATCAAATTACAATCAATGCAGCATGTGTTGGTGGTGCTACTGCAAATTTGAGGATATTACCAAACAATTCGGGTAGTGGCACAAGTAACCAATGTAACGGAACATCCGATATAGATCCAAATACATCGGGGAATCTCTATGCTAATAAAGTAATGACATCAGGTACAACCTGGACAGATTACACTTATAATTATTCAAGTTTTGCCACAGCACAAGGCTATTTGAATATTGCGGCGGTCCCGCCAATAAATTCTCCTACCCAAACAATACTTGTAAGAAAAATTACAATCACTGAAACAGCACAACCACCCACTTTCACCATTTCACCCACATCAGTATCTATACCCTGTGGTACTAATACTACTCAATCTTTCACCGTAAATAATGTATATAATTCCCCCGGCACATTATCTTATAATTGGAACTTAGGTACTGCCAATAATGGCTGGTTATACCAGGGCAGCACAGCACCACAAACATTTAGCACCACTACCAATGCTATCAGTCTTACTTCAAGTGCAACGGCGTCGTCACTGTCTAATGTATCTGTAACAGTAGTGCTTAATGGCGCCAATTATACCACACTTACCTCTAATGTAACACTTACAACACCCACTTATAATTTTTCAATCTCCGGCAATACCATTATATGTAACAGCGCCGTGTATAGTGTTCCGGGGTTACCTGCGGGTGCATCCGTAAGCTGGTCAATCCCCGGCAGTGCAGGTACTGTTTTACAGCTATCACCCAACAATCCGGCGGCAAATCAGTTAACCATTACTAACCAGCGGTGGTATGATATTACTACTACTTTAACAGCAACTATCACTGGTCTATCGTGTGGTATAACAAAAACTGCCACCAAAACAATAAAGAATGATAACTCCACTTCAGCGGTTGCCAATTTCCCTTATTTCCAGGAAGCATGCACCTACTATAATGTTTCACATCCAAGCCAGAGTGGTACAGCAGTAAGTGGTTCAACTGCCACTTATGTACACCAGGGTTGCACTGTTTATGTAAACTTAGGAGATATGACCGGTAAGACGGTTACGTTAGCATCCGGTTCAGGCACGCCTACTTTTTGGGCTGTTGGTTCCACTGCTTATTATACAAACACACTTTACTTCCAATTACCTCTTGGTTCCGGTGGTGTTCCGTTTACATTCCAGATTTCGGGCAATGGCGCCTGTTATACACAATCACTTTTATTTTTCTCTTATTCAAACAATGCAAGGGTGGCATCTTCCCCCATTGTTTCAATTTCACCAAATCCTGCAACAGATTTTCTTTTCGTTAATATAAACCGGGATTTTACATTGCAAAATAAATTTACACAGCAGAGAAGAACAGCTCCGTTATTAATAAATGTGTATGATATAAATACGAACACCCGGCAAATAATCAAGACTGTTAATCTAACCGGATTTAATTATAAATTAAATATTTCAGCATTAAAGACCGGGTATTATGTATTGGTTACAAATTATAATGGCCAGGTACAGAGTTTTAAGTTTTTAAAGGAGTAACAATATTCATTCAACTATCTAAACATAATTTGTTTAATTTTTAAAATTATGCCGGGGAATAAATCTCTGGCATAATTTTTTTATAGTAGTTTGCCTAACTAAAAATGTACATTATGAAAAAATCAATGCTCATCGTATTATCCGTTTTAATTATGAGCTATGCTTATTCGCAGGGAAAAGTTTTTATAGCAGCCGGTTATAATGCTGCAAACATTAGCACTACCAGTAATGGTTCTGTTGACAAAGCAAAAATGTTATCCAGTTTTCATGCAGGTATTGGAGGAACCTTTGGTATATCTAAAGTATTTGATCTGGAAACAGGATTATACGTAACAGGTAAAGGATCAAAAACAGAAACCTATTTTTCGCAAAGCACAACTGACAATTATGTAAAGGCGAAGTTTAATCCTTTCTATCTGGAGTTGCCTTTATACGGTAATCTTAATTTTCCGTTAGAAAAAAAGAATTCATTTTTTGCAGGAGCCGGTCCTTATGTAGCCATGGGTGTATTTGGTAAATCAAAAGTAGAAACTAATTTTCTTGGCTCTACTTCAACATCTACCTCAAACATTACATTTAACAACGATGATCCCACAACCAGTCAACAGGAAGATGCAAGTTTTGATAAAGTAAGAAGATTTGATTTTGGTTTCAACTTTCATGCAGGGTTTGATTTGAGTGACGTGATATTAAAAGTGAATTATGGATTGGGCTTAGCCAAGATCAATTCAAATGGTAATAATAATGCAGATGATAAAAATAAACATCGTGTTTTCAGTGTTTCTGTTGGAATTCCTTTAAGCAAATAATTTCTATAGATAAAAGGGGGCAACTGTTGCTCCCTTTTTTTATTTCTTGACAAACATTAACTCTTTTACCTTCTCTTTATCTTCTTTTTCGTTTTTCAAATCGAACATTGTTCCAAATAAATGATCCCACAAGGTACTGCTCACACCAAAACCATTGTGTTCATTTTTATAATGATGCAGGTGATGGTTACGCCATAATGGTTTCATCCATTTAAACGGCGGGTTCCATGCATGAATAGCATAATGGATGCTTCCATATAAAAGATATCCCAGCATAAATCCCGGGAAAAACATGAACACATTATTTCCCGTCAGTAAATACATAATACCAAAAATGACGGAAGCAATTAATATACTTGGCACCGGTGGCATAAATAACCGCTGCTTATCTCTTGGATAATGATGATGGTTACCATGCAGTATATATGCAAACTTTTGGATGCGTGGTTTTTCACTCACCCAGTGAAAAACATAGCGGTGTGCAATGTATTCAAAAAAAGTCCAGAATAAAATTCCTCCCAGAAAAGTTAGCAGAACTTTTGTGTCGCTGTACAATAAAGTGTTATTGCTGTAATAAAGTAAATAGATGATTACCGGCAAATACATTGTCCATATAACAAGCGGGTGTGATTTGGTAAGCATTTCGAGATACTTATTTCTGAACAACTGTGCTTGTCCCGTATTATGTATTTTGTGGAATTGCATAACCCAATCATTTGCCCTGCAAAAATACATCAGGCACAGGTAACAACCGTTTTCATTGTTGCTCGGAGTGCATTTCAAATTTTCGCAGCCTGACCCACCCCTATTACATAATCTTTAATATTAAAACACTATAGGGCCCCTGTCCGAACGGTGTTCATCCGGGCGGGCCTCCGGGGAGGGGATAAAAAGGCTGCTAATCGAAATTCAAATGAATCATGCGTTGCAAAAATTTGAAATGCACTCAAATGGCAGCATTAAATACTTTATATAATATTGTACAAAAGTTATAGCAGTGACACGATTATTCTGGAAAGTATATATGACACTTACCGGCTGGAAAATCTCCGGCAGATTTCCCTATGAAATAAAAAAAGCTGTAATAATAGTAGCTCCGCACACCAGCTGGAGAGATGTGGTAATTGGTTTAATGGCCAGGAGTGTTTTGCAATTAAAAACAGCCAGGTTCCTGGGAAAAAAAGAATTGTTTGATGTACCTTTTGGATTTTTCTTTCGCTGGATGGGAGGAATACCGGTAGATCGCTTCAGCAAACACAACATGGTTGACCAGGTAGTGCAATTGTTTAATGAAACAGATGCGTTATTGCTGGGATTGTCACCAGAAGGAACAAGGGGAAAAGTAGATCGGTTACGAACGGGTTTTTATCATATCGCTAAAAAAGCCGGGGTTCCAATTATAATGGTGGGTTTTGATTTTAAAAAGAAGGAAATAATTTTTGCTGAACCTTTTTATGCAGGCGATGATGAAGCTATAGATTTTAAACACATTATTAATTTTTTTGCACCGGTACAGGGTTATCATCCCGAAATGGGATTAGGGCATTTGGGTTAAATGGTTCAGGCCGTTACAACGTCCCGACCCATTTACTTTACTTCTTCAAACACCCCTGTTTGTTTATTCTTTCTAACATTGTCCCAGCTAAAATATCTTCCGTTCATGGCTACATATACTCCATGCGGTAAGCTTTGTGCAAAAGCCAATGCGCTGCCTAAGTTGAATAAGCCATCCGAACTACCAAACTTGATTGGTATCATGGCACCTGTTAATACAATCGTTTTATTCTTTACTTTTTTAGCCAGCATCTTTGCTGTGTCACTCATAGTATCGGTTCCATGGGTAATCACAATCTGTTCTTCTTCGCATTGCTGGCATTGATGGGCTATCAGCTCTCTGTCTTCATCTGTCATTTCCAAACTATCAATCATCATCAATGTTCTTATCTCAACAGTTACCCGGCATCTTCCCATCTCTAACAAATCATGCAGGTGTGTGTCTTTAAAATAAAGTTGTCCGTTTAATTCATTATATTCTTTATCAAAAGTTCCTCCGGTAATAAAAATTCTAATGGCCATAGCAGTTGTTTAATATTTGAAATTAGTAAAAATCAGCTGTTGGGTAGCAGAATACAAAATTATTAAAACAAAAAAGGGAACTCAATCGAGTTCCCTGTGATATTAACCAAAACCCACACACTATTTATGTAAAGTAATTTTACCCAGCTCAGTTTTTTTGCCGGCAGTTACCGATACATTGGTGATAGTAGTATCAGCATAACCATTACCAGCATTAATATACACACTATATGTACCTTCTTTCAAACCTCTTACTTTAAAGCCCCCATCTTCATGCCATGGAAGAGCATAAGCTGTATCAGTGCTATTGAATACGCTAATAACCGGCACTGCGTCACGGGGTACTACTTCTCCTTCAATAGCTCCGGTAGTACTTACTGTGAAGAAATGGAATACCGGACGCAAATAGAATTTACCATTATAAGCTCTGATTATTGAACGGACAACATCAAAATCAAGCCATAAATGAATATGGTCCGGTTTGTATTCATTAAATTCATCTCCTCTTAAACTTAATACAATATAAGAAGGTGCACCAGGAGGCAGGTTAAGCGGATAGCTAACACTGTCTTTAACTAAGGAATTATTGGTACCTAAATCAATCCTGATTTTACGAACCTTTCCTTTAGGAATATTTCCCTGGGCCAATAGTGTGTCCAAACCATTTCTTAATTTCAAAACATCATACACTCCCGGCTTAATAGTTAAAGTATCCCATGTTGCACAGGGGTGATTTAAACTATCGGGGTGATGATGATCGTCATCATCATAATCGTCATGATGACCAGGTTGTGCTGCGCAAGTGTCAACTAACACTTCTACTGATTTAATATCAAGTAACACCTTATCGAATACAGATGGATCATCTGATAAATAAAGTGAGAGGTGTTGCTGGTTGGCCGGAACGTCGCTGCTGGCAGATTTTTCTTTAGAGCAGGCATAGAACACAACAGAAGCGACTAACATGAGTGCCAGGGCGGAAATTACTTTTACACTGTTTTTCATAACTGTCTTTTTGGGTTTACAAATTATTTGATTGTGATGATTAGAGGATGCAAGTATTGTGCCCGCTGCCCGTGTGGGTATATCTTTTTTGCGGTTTTTTGTTAATCAATTTTAAACAACTCTCATTTAAAGACGTGTATGTATTTATTGTGCCGGGCGAGTTATTTTTTTAATAAAAAATCTCCTGTATTTTAAATTACAGGAGATTATAAATAAGGAATGTTTTGTTTTTACGAACCAGTCTTTGAGTTTCTTCCAAACCACCACCCTAACACAGCACCCAAAACACCATCAAAAACAGCACTGGCTGCTATATCAACACCAATCAATTTTTTATTCATCAGGTGATACTGTGAATACAGGAACAGATCAAAACCAATGGTCATCAGCAAACCTAAAATTAATCCGGTTGTAAAACCTTTGCCGGGAGTATTAATATTGCCCAGGTTAAATACATAAGCCATCATTAATCCAAATGCCAGGTTAGCAACAGCTATTGCCCATATTTCCATTGGGTCTTTCATCAGTCCGGCATAGGAAGTTGTGTTTGATTGATAAAAATTCATCAGCAACATTCCAAAAATGAGCCAGCCGAGTAAGAAAGCAAGCACCCCGATAATGAGGCCGCCTGCTAAAGTTTTTGTGTTCATAACCGTTGGTAGTTTAAGTGAAAGAACTGAGTTTACTTTAAAAAGATAGAAAAATTACTTCAAGTACTCACATTTCTTTTATTAACAGTTGTGCAAATTCCGGGCATAGTCGGGTTACAGAAGAAATAATAATGTAAATAATGAGTATTGAAAAACAGAAAGGTGAGGCACAGCTTATCAGAAAATTCATCTGTGATAGGGTTACTTAATTTATATTTGCGGTATAAAAAAAGCCCCCTGTAGAAACAGGGGACTTCACTCGATTGCTTGCTATATGTAATAAACTGCTGAGACGATTTAATTCAACTGAACTCCTGACTACTGCTGCTAAATCTTTATTCACTATTTTTTGTTCAGTTGCTACAGCAAAAATATTGGGTTAATCACCCTCCGGAAAAACAACATACAGTCGTTTTGATTATCGCTAAACGGTTGTTAGTTTTCCAAAATCCTTGCTGGCACTGGATTTCATTCAAAAAAAAATATTATGTCCAATAGGCTGACCGATACATTATTTCAATTAATTAAAACCCTGGAAAAGGCGGAAAAACGCCATTTCAAGCTTTATATAAAGCGAAGTTCCGGTAACGAGGACCTTAAAATCATCCGGCTTTTTGATGCGCTGGATAAAATGCCGGAGTATGAAGAAGATAGACTGATGAAAAAATTAAGTCCTATTACCAAAACACAGTTAGCTAACTTAAAAACACACTTGTATAAACAATTACTGGCCAGTTTACGTTTGCTGAAAACAACTGATAATGTAGATCTTCAGTTGAGTGAACATTTAGATGATGCCCGTTTACTTTATAATAAAGGATTAAAAATTCAAAGCCTTAAAATTTTAGAGAGAGCTAAAGAACTGGCCAGAGCCAATCAGAAATTCAATTTTTTAGTACAGGCTATTTCATTGGAGAAGAAAATTGAAACATTACATATTACCCGAAGTACTACTGATAAAACTGAGCAAATGGCGAAGGAAGCCATGGAGATAAGTGAACATATTAATCGTGTTACCCGCTTATCAAATCTTGCTCTGTTATTATACCGTTGGTATGTATTAAATGGTCATGCCCGTAATACAGAAGATGAAAAAAGTACCAGGGCATATTTTAAAGAACATTTGCCACCGGATATTTTTAAAACGGCAAATGGCTTTTATGAAAAATTATACCTGTATCAAAGCTATTGCTGGTATGCATTCATTCGCCAGGATTTTTTAATGTACTATCGTTACAGTCAGAAGTGGATTGATTTGTTTACTGAACACCCGATGATGGTGGAGATAGAAACAGGTCACTATATTAAAGGCATGCACACATTGCTTAATGCACATTTTGATTTACGCAACTTTAAGCAATTTGAGATTACATTAAAGCAATTTGAAAACTTTGCTAAAACACCGGCGGCTTCACGCCATGATAATTTCCGTACACATACTTCTATTTATATTAACGGAGCAAAACTGAATTATCATTTAATGAAAGGAACTTTCAGCGAGGGCCTCAAACTTGTTCCTGAAATTGAAAGCAAACTGAATGAATATGCATTGTATGTGGATCGTCACCGCATTTTAGTATTTACTTACAAATTTGCCTCTTTATATTTTGGCTGTGGAGATTATAATACGGCGATTGATTATTTATTAGAGATCATTAATGGTCCGCTTGATTTACGTATGGATCTGCAGTGCTATGCCCGGCTAATGCACCTGCTGGCGCATTATGAACTGGGCAATGATGAATTGATAGAATCACTTACCAAATCGGTTTATCGTTTTATGGTAAAGATGAAAAACCTTACGGTAGTGGAAGAAGAAGTGATCCGGTTTCTAAAGAGCTCATTCAGCCTGTCACCACGCCGGTTAAAACCAGCGCTGGAGAAATTATTAGATAAGATCAAGCACCTTGAGAAAAACCGTTTTGAAACAAGAGCCTTTGCATATCTCGATATCATTTCCTGGGTTGAAAGCAAAGTACAGGATAAACCTATGAGCGAAATTATTTACGATAAATATTTACAGAACAAACACCGGCAAAAGAAATTAAAAGTTAGTACTGGTAGCATATTGCATTAATATGCATACCTGCGCCAACCGATGCAAACATTATCACATCGCCTTTGTGCAATTCATGACCGGGTACTTTTCCTTTAAGTACCAGGTCATATAAAGTAGGAACGGTGGCAACAGAGCTGTTACCTAACCAGTGAATACTCATGGGCATAATATCTTTAGGTATATCCTTTATGCAATACAGTTTGTATAACCCTTTAATGATTCCTTCATCCATTTTCTCATTCGCCTGGTGTATAAAAACTTTCTTCAGGTCTTTAATATCCACACCGCTTTTATCCATGCAATCTTTCATGGCGGCAGGCACATGTTTCATAGCATATTCATACACTTTTCTGCCCTTCATTTTTATATATCTTACTCTTGGGTCACTGCCGGGATAATAAGAACACCCCATGTTTATATAATACGCTTCTTCTGCACTATGTGTTTGTACACTGGCACTTAATATACCAGGGCCAGTTTCTTCCCCTTCTTTATATTCTACAATACAGGCACCGGCGCCATCACTAAAAATCATACTGTCACGGTCGTAAATATCTATAACACGGCTCAGCGTTTCTGTGCCTATCACTAATGCTTTTTTTGCAATACCTGCTTTAAAAAAAGCATCTGCCTGTATCATCCCCTGGATCCAACCCGGGCAGCCAAACAAAATATCATAAGCAATACAATTAGGACTCCTTATACCCAATTCATGCTTGATACGGGCAGCAAGAGAAGGTACAGAATCCATTTGTATGGTATTCTTTAAGGTATTGCCATAATTATGTGCTACTATGATCTGGTCAATTGTTTCCGCATCAGCACCACTATCGGCAATAGCAGCTTTGGCGGCCAATGCTCCAATATCAGAAGCGGTGAGATCATCCGTTGTATAACGTCTTTCTTCAATACCGGTTATCTGCTTAAATTTTTCAACTACCACCTGCGGAGGAGTATCTAATGGCTGATGATCTTCTGAATAAAAGATATGCTGTGCAAAATCCTGGTTAGTTTGTACTTGAGGTGGGATATAGCAACCCGTACCGGTAATTACTGAACGAAACATAATGTCAATCGGAGTTTTTAGTGAGTAATGCGATAAGGAAGCCGCTAAAGATAATAAAATAAAGACAGGTCCAATGTAATTATGATCAAATACCCATGTGAGTTTTCAACGGCAACGATTGCAAATATCGGATTTATGGATATTGAGTGGTACTATACCGGACCGCACAGCTAATTTATTGTTTACATCTTTCTTGCAATTTCATTAACGGTATTTATTTGGAAGTGCAGCGATTGTAATTCAACTTTGCATTCTAAACTGATTATTATGAATAAATTTGCGATTGCATTAAGCGGATTATTATTAGTTACATTTTCTTCCTGTGTAAGTACAAAAAAATTTAAAGCTAAAGAAGCAGAATTGTCTGCACTGCAAACCAAATATGATCAAATCGCTGCTAACCTTTCTGCCTGTAATGACGATAAAGCCAATCTTAACCGGCAAAAATCATCGCTGGAAAACGACATCAGTAATCTCAATAAACAAATTGATTACCTCAAGCAAAATAATACCCAGGCATTAAAACAATTACAGGATCTTTCTGTCATCAGCGCTTCGCAGGCAGAAAGTATTAAAAAATCAATGGAAAATATGGGGGCTAAAGATGCCTACATTCAAACCCTGCAGCAACAGATGGCACATAAAGATTCACTCAACATGGCGTTAGTAATGAATTTAAAAGGCGCTGTTGGCAATCTGGATGATAAAGACATTAATATTAAAGTAGATAAAGGAGTAGTGTATATTGATATCTCTGATAAATTATTATTTAAGAGCGGTAAATACGAAATAACGAAAGACGCAAAAGTAGTGTTAGGTAAAGTAGCAGCTGTATTAAAGAACCAGCCTGATATTGAGTTTATGGTGGAGGGGCATACGGATACCGTTGCATATAAGAGTACTGTATTATTAGATAACTGGGATCTGAGTGTAAAACGGGCTACTTCTGTTGTTCGTATTTTACAAAACGATTACGGTCTTGATCCTGCTAAGATGGCCGCTGCCGGACGTAGTCAATACAAACCCATTGCTGATAATGGTACCGAAGAAGGAAGAGCTGCTAACCGCAGAACAAGAATTGTTATTCTGCCACAACTGGATCAATTCTTTAAGTTACTGGAAACAAAAAAATAAATACACAACTAAAAGCCTTCTTCACCGGAGGCTTTTCTGTTTTATTCAATCACCGGTAAATTCAAACTATCTTTCCATCAGTACCAATAGCAGCATGAAGGCTTATTTTAATGATCATTTTATTAACAACCCTGAACTAAAACTGCATGTAGCTGATCTTTCCATGCAGAGAGGATATGCCATCTTTGATTTTTTGAGAACCATAAAAAATGTTCCTCTTTTTTTAAATGATCATTTAGATCGTTTCTATCATTCAGCCACTGCAATGCATTTGTCAGTTAAACAAAGCCGGGAAGAATTAACCGGCATCATACATCAGTTAATTGAACAAAATGAGATACCTGAGGCAGGTATCCGCATTATGCTCACAGGTGGCTACTCAGCAGATAGCTACAATCCTGCTGAGCCTAATTTGATCATCACCTGTAACCCGGTAAAAACAGCCACCAAAGAAGATTTTGAAAAAGGGTATTCGGTTATCACTTATGAACATCAGCGGGAATTACCGCACATTAAAAGCATCAGTTATCTTACAGCGGTATGGCTTCAACCGTTGTTGAAACAAAAAAAAGTAAATGATGTATTATATTATAATCAGCAAAGCATAACAGAATTTCCCCGCTGCAATGTGTTTATAGTAACGAAAGATGGTCAATTGGTTACGCCGGTAAACAATATGCTTAAAGGCATTACCCGTAAACATGTATTAGAATTAGCCGCTGAGTTTATACCGGTGAAAGAAAGAAATATTACTGTTGATGAGCTAATGAATGCAGCCGAAGTATTTCTTACTGCCACCACTAAAAAAATTATTCCTGTAGTAAAGATTAATGATACCATTATCAGTAACGGAAAGCCGGGACCCGTTACTGCACAACTCTACCGGCAATTTTTAGTACTGGAACAATCGCTTATCTAAATAGTAAAAATCTGCCCGGGTATTCGTTGCAGTAAATATTTTTTGTGCTCATCATATCATTGCTTATCTTTCTTATCCCTGAAGCACCGCCTTAATTCGCCCCCGCTTTATTTCTGCCTTCTGATAACGATTCATTTAATTTATCACTCTAAAACAATTTTCATGAGAACAAATTTTTTTGGACTGCTATTGCTGTGTTTTATGATGGCCTGTAACAGCAACACAGAAAAAAAAGAAACGGCCGCTGCTCCAGCTGCAGAAAAAACAGCTGTTGACCTGCCTTACAAAGCATCTTATACTACTGACTGGACACAAGATGTTTCCGATGCAGACCTGAAAATGGTACTTCAATCGTACAAGGATTGGGAAAATAATAATGTACCAGGTTTGCGTAGTGCTTTTGGTGATTCACTGATGGTGGATATGAGTGACGGCACACACGTTAACGGCAAAACTGATGATATTGTAAAAACATTCACAACATACCGTGATAGCCTGACCAGTTCCTTAATTAAAATGGACTCCTGGGAAAAATTATATTCACCCGAAAAGAAAGAAAGTTATGTGGTAACCTGGTACGATCAGTATGATACTTTTAAATCAGGCAAAGTGGATTCTGCTTCCTATCATGATATTAACCAGGTAAAAAATGGTAAGATCACCTGGTATGCACAATACAAACGTCCAAAGAAATAGTAATTCTTTCGTCCCGCTTTTATGCGGGACATTTTTTTCATAAATCAAAAGTTGATACAGTGAACAGTATTCAATTAGGAAATTGAAAATAAAACTGCCCGTAAATAGAATGTATATTCCCTGGATTATCTGAATATCCTTTTCTCCGTTGAGCAGAGCCACGAAATTCGCCTTTTAATTTTTTAGTGGCCGTATCATAAGAAATAAGGTGAAAATAAAACTCAGGATTTTTATTTTTGGTAGCATGGTAAAAATAGAAATATGAAAACTGTGGTGCCTGTGGTAATACAGTATTATTGGCATAATTAAAACTATTATCATTACCCACACCATCCGCAATGGAAACAACACCGGTATCAATTTGAAGGATTGAAGGGAAAAGTTCAATCATAAACACGGTGTCTTTATTAAATCCGGTACCGTTGCTGTTCCATCCAAGAATTAGTAAATAATTGGTACCATCTGGTTGTTTTTGAAACCAGGTACTTGTCAAATCAACGGGTCCATGATGAAAAGAATGATCGGTACTATCCCAAAAACGCCAGGTATTTAATGGTATCGTATGCGAAACTGGTGGCGGAGTAGTTGTTACATCCTTATTAATATTTATACTAAATGAACATATACTGGTGTCAAACACACAGGTAAATAAACTCAACTGATCTTCAAGTGGGGTTCCGCTGGCTTTTAGTTTTACTTGCTGTAAACCCAGGTTGCCAAACTTGCCGGAAGCAGTAAAATAAACTCCATTAACCGTATCAGTAGCTATATGAAAATCTCCTGTTTTAGTAACATTCACTGTTACAGTAACATAATTACCAGAACCATTAACGGAGACTCCTGATTGGTAATGACCCGCAATTTCCACCGGGCGGCAAAGTTGCAGGCTGTCTTTTAAAGTACCGGCAGCTCTTTCATAACTATATTCTTTTTTACATTGTATAACACATACAGTAAACAAAGCAGATAATAGTAAATAAAGCAGGCGTTTCATCATCTGTCCGGGTTCAACGATAAAAATAAAAATAAATCCGGCAAATAAGCGCTGCATATCCTTTATTAACAAGCGGGGTGGGTGAGTGACTGCCATCATTTAAAACCAATACCAACATCATTGACAATGACTGTGTATGTTCATTACATTGTTTTAGTGAAAATGAAAAGTGCGACCGATCATTTCAAAACTACAGTTATGAAAAAGCTTCTCGTGTTGATGATGGCATTGCTGGTTAGTGGTGCCATAATGGCTCAGAAAGCGGAGGTTAAAAAAGAAGCCCGTCATTTTTTAGCCTTACGTGCAGGCCCTTCTATCCCTGTTGGCGAGTTTGGTGGTTCTACTATCGGGCAAAGCAATTTTATTATTGCTGATAAGGGTTCGGGATTTGCCAAAACCGGCTTTACCATCGATGTGCTTTATGGCTATAAAATAGATAAGAGCTTTGGCATCAGCGCCGCCCTGTTTTACAATAACCATGGGCTGAAAAATAAAGCCATCAAAAGCGAAATGGAAAAGTATTTAGACGTTCCTGCCGGTACACTCAGCAGCATGAGTCTTAATCACTGGCAATGGTATGGCATCAGTGCCGGACCGATGCTTACCGAAAAATTATCCGGAAACGTATCTCTTAATTTTAATGTAATGGGTGGTGTGGCTTACGTAAACTCACCCCGCATTAAAGTGGTTGACCAGTTTGAAATTGCTGAAGACTGGACAACGGCACCCCTGTTTCGTGGTGGTGCTAATTTCCAGTTCAGGCTCAATGACCAGTTACACCTGATGGTTGGGGGCGATTATATGTATATGCAACCCAGGTTTACTTTAAGTGCAACGGTTGATAATGAAACCATTTCTGAAAAAGGTAAACAAAATATGGCTGTGGTAATATAACAGCCGGTATTGTTTTTAAATTCTAGTAATTTTTAGACGGGGAATAAACTTTACCATTCACTCTTCCTGCCAGCACTACGGGCAGGAAGAGTTTTTAATAACTGCGCTCTCCTGTGCAGACAAAGTCAGCAAATCTGTTGAAGTTGTTGAAATATTATTGAACAACAATATTACCTGGTCCTGTTAACCGTTTTAAAATCGGTTGATATTGCCGCTGACATTTTACCGGTTGTATCTGACTGCTGATATTTCACCCTTACATTAAACTCGCACAGGTAAACATTTTTAATGTTGTCGGGATAATAAGTCATATCCTTTATCTCCACTTCCGTTCCGGGTTTCATGCTTTTATGAAGATAATCCGTCATCGTTGTTTTCAGTTTATCTTCAAGTTCTTTACCGGTTAATGGTTTTGGTTTGCAAGCGATGCCCAGTGCAAGTACCAGCAGCAATGCATAGCAATATTTCATTTCCCTTTTTTGTAAATATAAAAATTTTAAGCATAGCTGAGGATACTGGCACCAGTTATATTAAAAACAGGCAACACTCCATGTCCTGCTAAAACTTTCTCCCGGGGCCAACTTATTAATCCCTTCTTTATCGGGTAACTGCTGGTTATGATTTATACTATCTCCAATACCACACCATGGCTCAAGACAAACAAAAGGTGCATCTTTAGCTGCCCAGATACCAAAAAACGGGAAATCATCAAAATAAAAACTAAGCCCATGCTTATTTTTATCACTGACCAGCGTAATGCAATTACTCTTTAATTGTTTCAGCACAATAGCATCTTCATAAAATAAAGACGGATGAAGGACAAGACGGTTGTTTTGTGTCACAACGGGTTCCGCTGTTGTGGCAATTAAGCTGTCAATGATTTTCCAGCGGTTCAGTTCCTCAGCTTTATTAAATGCAAGATAATAATCAGTGTAAGTTAGCTCATTCACCAGCGGCACAGCAAATGCCGGGTGGCCACCTATTGAAAACAGTAGCACCTCCTCAGCAGGATTATAAACTTCGTAAGTACAATACAGGGTACCGTCCCTTAACTGGTAACGCAGTTTTAATACAAATGAGAAAGGATATACTTTTTTTGTTTGTTCGTCTTCCCGCAGCGTAAACACTGCTTCGGAATCGTTTAGTTGTTGTGCAATAAATTCTTTCTCTCTCGCAAAACCATGACGGGGCAATTGGTATGATTGTCCTTTGTACTGGTAAGTATCATTTTTTAAACCACCTACTATGGGAAACAACACCGGACTATACTTGCTCCAGTAAGCTGCATTTCCGCTCCATAGATAATTAATGCCGGTTTGCCGGTTGATGAGTTGCTGTAATTCGGCACCTTTGGTAGCAATGGTAGCGGTAAGTGTTTCATTTTTAAGTATGATCATACAATGAAAATACAGTTTTATTTAGTCAGTAATTTGATTGGATAAAATCATGTTTTTATTGCTATACAGACTTCTGCAAATTTGTTTTAAACAACACTACCTTTATTACATGGCTGATGTACACGATAAAGCTACCCGCAGCTATAATATGTCGCAGATACGCAGCAGCAATACCAAACCCGAAATGCTGGTACGAAAGTTTTTGCATGCACAGGGCTTTCGTTATTCACTCCATCATAAAAAATTATCCGGCAAACCCGATATTGTTTTAAACAAATACAAAACGGTCATCTTTATTCATGGTTGTTTCTGGCATGGTCATGCTAACTGTAAATACTTTGTTGTTCCCAAAACAAGAACGCAATGGTGGACTAATAAAATAACTACCAACAAAGCCAACGATGATAAAGCCATTAAAGCAGTAAGAAAACAAGGATGGAAAGTAATCACCATCTGGGGATGTAAACTGAAGAAAGACAAATTAGCAAAGACACTGGAATCGCTTTTAAAAAAATTGTAAATTCATTTTCTCTTTCACATTATTCCTTAGAGTATGACCAAAGCAAACCAGTCATTAATTCTCTCCGATGAACTCGTGATGAGTAAAATTTATTTCATCAGAGGACAAAAAGTAAGGCTTGATAAAGACCTTGCTCAACTTTACGGGGTAACTACAGGTAATCTTAATCTTGTGTCAAAAGAAATATTGAAAGATTTCCCGAAGATTTTATGTTTCAGCTTTCCGATGAAGAGTTCAAAGATTTGATATTGCAGATTGCAATATCAAACAAAAGCAATCGGGGTGGCACCCTAAAAAGACCTTTTGTTTTTACCGAACAAGGTGTCGCCATGCTATCTTCGGTGCTGCACAGCGAAACCGCCATCCATGTTAATATTCAAATCATAAGGGTGTTTACCAAAATGAGGCAGTTAATGCTCACCCATAAAGACATTTTACTCCAACTGGAAAAGATAGAAAAGAAACTCAACGAACACGATGAAAGTATCATCCTCATTTTTAAATATCTCAAACAACTGCTAAACCCACCCGTTCCTCCCCGCAGCAGGATAGGATTCCGGCGGAAAGATGAAAGAGAATAATCCCCTTTTCTCAATAAACCTCTCATTTTTCCATGTTAACTCTTTATTAATTTGTGCAAAAATTACCCCTATTAATAAAACGTAAGTTGCTTATTATCATTACATATTTTATGTTAGACCTGCAAAACATCTGATTTAAATTGCAAACTGTTGCGGATAAACCGTAAATATTGCATAAGTTTGCACCCTAATTGCTCAGCAATATGTACAAAGGCGAACGGCAGGAACAAATACTAAAATGGTTACAAAAAGACCAACGTGTTTCCTTATCCGCCCTGAGCAAAGAACTCAGCGTTTCGGAAGACACTATCCGCAGAGATATAAAAGAAATGTCTGTGCGCAAACTGCTGAAAGAAGTAAGAGGAGGAGCTTTACCGCATGCACCCGGACCAATGGATATTAAAGACCGGATGAATTATGCAGGCAGGCAAAAACAGGAGATGGCCAAAAAAGCTATCAAACTGGTAAAAAGAGGAAGTGTACTGATACTCGACGGTGGTACGTCCACTATGGCAGTAGCCAGCATGCTTCCGAAAGATCTTAATTTAACGGTGATCACTAATAGTTTCCCGGTGGCCAATGTACTGGATGATCGTTCGGATGTGGAAGTATTATTTGCAGGTGGACGTTTATTCCGTGAGTCATTTATCACTTCGGGACATGATACGATCAATTTTTATAAAAACACCCGGTCTGATATTTGTTTCCTTGGTGTATGCAGTATTCACCTGGAGCTTGGATTAACCGGACACCATTACGAAGAAGCTGCTGTAAAAAAAGCAATGATCGAATCTTCGGCACAGGTAGTGGCGTTGGCTACTGCTGAAAAATTAAATACAGCCGAAGCATTTCACATATGCCCGATCACTGCATTAACCGGTTTGGTTACTCCTTCTCCCGGTCTCGGTTTGCTGCAGCCTTATAAAGAGGCAGGCATACAGGTAATATAAACTACTGCTAAAGAGATTTTTTAATTTTTAAATACCGGAATATGAGTAATGTAAAAAGTGCAGGGGTTATTGAATGCGGTATAAAAGAGGAAACCTCCATTAAAGACCGTATCGGAAACACTAACGGACTTCTTTTAAAGAAGCTCCTGCTTAAAAACAAAGCCAGTGTTGCCGCTACTCAACAATACTACCCCCAGGCAGAATTAGTAAACGATTCTGCATCTATCATACAGGACGATACCATTGACGTTGTGCTGGTAGCCGATCCGCAGGAAAATGATAAAGACCTGATACGACAGGTAATGCAAAGCGGCAAACACGTACGCATCATCTGATCAATTATCAATTGCTATAAGTAACTAATAGTGTGCTTTGTGATTTGTCATCGTGCTTGTCCCGGCAAAGTCGGGAAGCTTGCCGAAGGATAACCACAAGGCTCACCAGAGGTGTTTTTATTTTATAACCCATAAAAAACAAAACCTATGTCAACAGAAACAATGAACATGGAAAGGAAATTAACCATCGCTATTGCAGCGAACGACACACAGAAAACGGAGCTGATCGAATGGTCATATGCCAATAAAAAAATACTGGAACAACAGTTAATAGTGGCACCGGGCACCAGTGCAGATATTCTGCAGGGTGTATTATTAACACCCGTGATAAAACTATCACCCATCGGCACCGGTGGTATTGCTGAGCTGGAGAAAATGCTGGATGCAAAAGAAATTGATATCCTCATCTTCTTCCCCAGCATTAATGAACAAACAGTATCTGCCGAAAAATTCCAGGCACTGTTAAATAAAGTGGCCGAACAAAATATCATCATCGCCTTTAACCGTTCCACGGCCGATGTGGTATTACAAAGTCTGGCACATGATGAAACAACTATTGTGTTAGACAAAGAAATCGCCACCCTAAAAGGAATTGGATAAAGCCAATTTGACAATTAGCCAATTTGACAATTTGAAAATGAAACACCATCCTTCATTACCTCATTGGCTAATTGTCGAATTATCACATTGTCAAATTAAATTAAACTATGAATCTAAGTTTTCAAATAAGCAATAACCGTCTTTACCGCATTGCGGTGAGTGGTTTCTTTTTTATTGCCGGTATCAGCTTTGCCACCTGGGCAAGCCGCATCCCCGATATCAAAGAAAAACTGCAGTTAAGTGATGCTGGTTTGGGTGCGGTATTATTATCATTACCCGTAGGCTTAATGTTAAGCTTACCAATCTCCGGTTGGCTGATTACCAAATATGGAAGCCGCCGCATGTTATTAACAGCCGCACTATTTTATCCTGCAGTGTTAGTGTTCCTTGGTTTGGCAGATAGTGTGCTGCAGTTATCTTTTACCCTTTTCCTTTTTGGATTATTAGGCAACCTCATCAATATTGCCATGAACACACAGGCCGTAGCGGTAGAAAAATTTTATGGCCGTTCTATCATGGCTTCCTTTCACGGACTGTGGAGCCTGGCAGGATTTAGCGGTGCAGCTATCGGTTCATTTTTAGTAACAGCCGGTGTGGTTCCCTTCTGGCATTTTACTATTATCTGGATACTCACCTTGCTGCTCGTACTGGTATTTTATAAATACACGGTAGTGAAGGATGATGCCAGTGCAGAGGCCGCACCACTCTTCGTAAAGCCCGACCGTTATATTTTAATCCTCGGATTAATTGCCTTTTGCAGTATGATGGCCGAAGGTGCTATGGCCGACTGGAGTGGTGTATATTTTAAAAATATTGTAGCTGCCCCTAAAGCTGTTGTTACCATTGGTTATGTAGCCTTTACTGCTGCTATGGCCGGCGGACGTTTTTTAGCCGATGGTCTCGCTACTAAATTTGGTATGAAAAATATTTTAAAGTTCAGCGGTGCACTCATCACTGCCGGGCTGGTACTCTCCACCCTTTTTCCTTATGTGCTTACCAGTACTATTGGATTTTTATTAGTGGGTTTGGGTGTATCCTCCGTAGTGCCGTTTATATATAGCCTTGCCGGAAAATCAACAACCATGAGCCCCGGGCTGGCGCTGGCTGCCGTATCCTCCGTTTCTTTTTTGGGATTTTTATCAGGCCCTCCCATCATCGGGTTCATTGCACAGGCTATTAACCTGCGTGGTTCATTTGCAGTGATTGCTTTATTGGGATTAGGCATTGTAGTCATGAGTAATAAAATAAAGAATGATTAAATAATTGCTCCTTATGATAAACACAGAGAAGGCTCCTTAATTGGAGCCTTTTTTATTTTGCAAATAGCAGTAAAATAAAAAAGTAAACACCACTAATTACCATTGTTATCAAGTTCTTTTAGCGCCTGCTCTATAAAATCATGCAGCGTTGGTATATTCTCTTGTTTTATTTTCCATAGTATGGCATAATCAATACCAAAGTACTCATGTATTATCCGGTTACGAAAACCTATAATACCCCGCCATTCAATTTCGGGATGAAGTAATTTAAATGCCTCTGGTATACGATTGGCCGCTTCTCCTATTATTTCAAAGTTTCTAACTACCGCATCTATTGTTTTTTCATCAGCAATAAAATTATCATATTCCATACCCCCGGTGTAGGTGAGTATTTTTCGGGAGGCTTCCAGTATATCTTCCAGCAAAAGAGCTGTTTCCCGTTCAGACATATATCAGTTGAGATTTGATGAGGGCAAAATATTTAGGTTTAATCGCCTTGCGGGAAACTAAATCTACTTTCATTTGCAGCAGGTCTTCCAGTTCATCGGCCAGCTCAACAAATGCCAGACCAATAGGTTGTGAGAACTCAACCATTACATCCACATCGCTGGTGCCGGGTTTGGCTTCATTACGGCTGTACGAACCGAATAAAGCAAGCTCCTTTACTCCGTATTTTTTTTCCAGATATGGTTTAATGTTTTTAAGAAGAGTTAATATCATTTGCTTATCGGGCATGAAACAAATTTACAACATTATTTAGCCGTAGCAAATCCACTGCTATTTTAACCACCGGGATCAGGCATTGTAGCCATGAGTAATAAAATAAAGAATGATTAATTACTCCTTATGATAAACACCAAGAAGGGGCTGTCCCAAAAGGCAGCCTCTTTTTTATTTGTAAATATGTTGATTGTTGTTTTTGATATCTGTTTATTTTTTGCTGTCTTTGGTTTAAAAGCCGGAGAATGGGAGCCCTTTCAAATGCGAAGAGATTATGAAGCCTTTTTGGTTCGCCGTAAATAATTTGTAAATTTGAAATATGCCCGTACTTAATAAAAAGAAAAAAACAAGCTCTGCAAAAAAGGTAAACGCAATTATCGACCAGCAGGTTGGCAATTACGAAAAGCATCCTTTTTTCGTAAAAAAAGCCAATGAAGCGAAAGCCATCCTGAAAACCGCCGGACTACCTAAAAAATTAGCAAAGTCAAAATAAATAAATTACCTCTTCTAAGAAGGCTCCTTAATTGGAGCCTTTTTTATTTATAGACTTACTCAACGTGTCTTAAAAGCAAATACAAAATGAGGCGGAAGTAATAACATTGATTTACAATAAGATTGTGACAAGCCAAAGAATATATTCTTTATGTGAGGCAGTAGCAGATATTTCATTTATCGCTGCGCTGAAAAATTATGAAACCAAGGATCATAGAAAAAAGTTTGCTCAATTTATTGAATGGGCTAAAGAGTTTGAATTAATTCATAAAGATGTGGAATGGGGTGTAAATTTTCCCCCCCGAGTATATTGATCCCATTTACCACTTTACTATCTTTAAGATTAATCAATGGAATAATGTATGAAAGATGGACAAAAGCTCTGGACACGGGACGAACTAATACTTGCCATTAATCTTTATTGTAAACTTCCATTTGGAAAATTACATAGCAGGAATCCTGAAATAGTTTCATTAGCAAGATTAATTAATCGATCACCTAATTCAGTTGCTTTAAAGTTGGTTAATTTTTCAAGTCTTGACCCTTCCCTCCAAGCAAGAGGGATTAAGGGGATGGGCAATGCCAGTAAATTAGATGCTGAGATTTGGACTGAATTTTATAATAATTGGGATATTGCTTTAATCGAAAGCGAAAAACTTTTAGCTAAGTCAAAAAAGACTACGATAGAAAAAATAAATCATATAGATGTTTCAGATTTAAAAAGAGAAGGAAAAGAAAAAGAACGTTTAATTAAAACAAGAGTAAATCAATCTCTTTTCAGGACGATGATACTGGCAACTTATAACAATACTTGTTGTATAACCGGAATAAACAACTCTGATTTACTTATTGCCAGCCATATAGTTCCCTGGAGCAAAGATGAAAAGAACAGATTGAATCCAATGAATGGTCTTTGTCTTAATGCTTTGCATGATAAAGCTTTTGACAGAGGGTTAATTACAATTTCGGCTAAGGATTATACTATTAAGGTTTCTTCAAAACTGAAAAAGAAAAATGTTTCTCAAAGTATTGAAAACAACTTTTTAAAATTGGAAGGCATGCAAATCCAATTACCTAATAAATTTTTGCCATCACCAGAATTTTTAAAACAACATAACGATTATTTTTTCTAAGCGTTTATTATACTTCTTTGAATACTTCACAGTTCAGTAATTTTAAGTATGAATCAGATTGAAATATATCAGACAAAAGATAAACAGACGCAGGTAGAGGTAAAATTTGATGGGGATACTGTGTGGTTAACCCAATACCAACTTGCCGAATTGTTCAAAGGAAGCCGTTCAAATATAGTTGAACATATAAAAAATATTTATAAAACAGGAGAACTGCATGAGCAGTCAACTTGTCGGAAATTCCGACAAGTTCGAACTGAGGGGAAAAGAAAAGTAGAAAGACAAATAGATCATTATAATCTTGATGTTATAATTAGTGTGGGTTACAGGATAAATTCAAAACGTGGCACCCAGTTCCGCCAGTGGGCAACTCAACGTTTAAAAGAATATCTTATACAGGGTTACACCGTAAACGAAAAAAGGCTGGAGCAATTAAAACAAACAATTCAATTAATCCATCAGTCAGGTAATGTTGGCGAACTCAGCACTGGTGAAGCTAAGGGTTTACTGGAAATCATCACCAACTATACTCAAAGCTTTGTATTACTTAACCAGTTTGACAGCAATAACCTGCCGGATGAAAAGCTGAACGAAAACATCAGTTATGAAATAAAATATAAAGAAGCAGTAGCAGCAATAGAAGAACTCAAGAAACAACTTATCAAAAAGAAAGAAGCCTCTTCTTTATTCGGCAACCGCAGGGATGAAAGTTTTTCCGGCATATTAAATACAGTAGTGCAAATATTTGGCGGAGAATACTTATATAAAAGCATTGAAGAGCAGGCTGCGCATTTATTGTACTTTGTAATTAAGAATCATCCTTTCACCGATGGCAACAAACGCATTGGTGCTTTTCTGTTTGTCTGGTTCCTTGAAAAAAATAAACATCGTTTTAAAAAATCAGGTGAAGTAAAAATAAATGACAATGCATTAGTAGCATTGGCCCTACTGGTAGCACAAAGCAACCCCGGTGATAAAGAAATAATGATAAAGCTAATTATGAATCTTATCCGTAGTTAACTGCAGTTACTTGTTGTGCATCATTTCTCACTCCTCAAATCCCTCACTGCCTCTATAAAAAATCCCGTCCCCAACATGTTGGGGACGGGACAATGTTTTTCATACAAGCAATACAGGCTATCCCCATTTCTTACCAATCTCTGCCAGGTTTCCTTTGGCAAGATCTTCGGGCAGCATTACGGGATGGTATTCCACCTCTGCATCCATCTGCAAAAAAAATGGTTCACCATATTTAACCATTTCAGAAGCTTCATTCAAATGCACAATCAATGTGGCCGTTCTTATCCCGTTAAACTCTGCAAAATAAGCAGCTTCAGGTTTTAACTCCCCCATAATAGCCTGCATACGATGGCTGGCCGAGCCATCCCGTATATAACTGTTAAAGGGCTCATTGGGAATAGACGCTTTCATTAAGAATCGCATAAATCCTCCTTTTTTATTATTGATGAATATTATGTGTTATCATATATAAAAAGACCGGTAGGGGATAGTAAGCTACGGAAGCTGTAACGGCTGATTATTAAATGTACCATTTCTGTATAACTGTGGTTTTAAGCGGTTGTTAATGGTATGATCATTTTAGCTGCTGCCTTATTATCTTTAATTCATGAATTTAATCGGCAATCTCATCTGGCTCATCTTTGGCGGTTTTGCGGCAGCATTAGGTTATTTTTTTGGCGGACTTGTTTTGTGCATCACCATTGTTGGTATTCCCTGGGGATTGCAGTGTTTTAAATTAGCCGGACTGGTTCTATGGCCTTTTGGTAAGGAAGTGGTGAGCAGCAGTAATAATGTGGGTTGTCTTTCTTTGTTCGCCAATATCATCTGGATTATTTGTGGTGGATTATATACGGCTTTTGTTCATTTAATTTTTGGAGTGCTGTTAAGTATTACCATTATTGGTATTCCGTGGGGGCGGCAGCATTTTAAGTTAGTGGAGATTTCACTCATGCCGTTTGGTAAGACTGTTAGATAGTATTTTCTTGAAAGCTTTATTAATAGATAGATACTATTGATTCAACCACTCCATTAACTTTCTTTTGTTTGGCCAAAAGAAAGTTACAAAGAAAAGGCCCCTGAAAACGATATACAACACGTTTTCAGATGCAACTCTGTTCATCATTTGTACTACTGTAACATCAGCTTTTGTTCTTTATTGATACATCTTACTTATTAATATTTTCATCAGGGCTGTGTAGTATTTCATCACAGTAGCACAACAGCTAAATCAGGGTATCTCCAGAGATCGGGCTGTATATCGATCTCTGGCGGCTTTTTTTGGTTACTTTTTTTTACGGAAAAAAAAGTGACAAGCAGAGCTTATCATACAAAAGAGTGTTGCTATTCGATATTAATTTCAGAGCTCCATAATATTTCATCAGAATAAAACAGGCATACAATTAGCCCGGCTTAAGTATAAACCAGGGCTGCTTTTAGGGAGATATTCACATTTGCAATATTTACAGTAGCCCGGCGTTATTATTGCACTAATCTATTCATTAAATTATTTGGAATCCATTGCACTATGAAGAATGAAATTTTACTTTCTGCACCGGCAAAATCTACCTCATTATTAAAGAAAATACTTTTCATTGCTGCGGCAATCCTGTTAGTGATTTTCATTTTTGCCTTTGTTTATTTTCCTAATCAAAAAGAAGCATCCACCAGTAATATATCAGTGGCTCCCGTTAAAAAGGAACCTGTTGCAGCAGCACCTGATCCAAATCCGGCAGAGGCCTCATTTTCCTATAAAGAAAAAATGGATCATATCATCAATGGCGATTCGTCTGGTAAATGGACAGCAGGTAAAACAGATCCTTTAACCGGCGCCATTCTTCCCTACAAAAGAATCATTGCATTTTATGGTAACCTGTATTCAAAGAACATGGGAATCCTCGGAGAACTGCCTAAACCGGAAGTATTAGAAAAATTAAAAGCAGAAGCAAAAGCATGGGAGCAGGCAGATACACTGATGCAGGTACAACCAGCACTTCATTATATCGCTGTTACAGCACAAGGTTATCCGGGTAAAGGAAACACTTATCGACTTCGGATGCCTTTTGCGCAAATTGATTCGGTGCTGGAGATGGCAAAGCAAATAGACGCCATTGTTTTTCTGGATGTACAGGTTGGCTTAAGCACCCTGCAGGATGAAATACCGCAACTGGAAAAATATCTTAAACTTCCCAATGTGCATTTGGGTATTGATCCTGAGTTTTCGATGAAGGGCGGACAAAAGCCCGGCTCCGTTATTGGTTCCTTTGATGCTGCTGATATTAATTATGCTGCTAACTATCTGCAAAAAATTGTTAAGGAAAATAATCTTTCACCCAAAGTGCTGGTAGTGCATAGATTTACACAAGGCATGGTAAAAAATTATAAAGAAATAAAAACATCACCCGAAGTGCAAATAGTAATGCATATGGATGGATGGGGTATTCCGGCTAAAAAGATTACCACCTATAAACAATTCATTTACCGGGAACCTGTTGAATATACGGGGTTCAAACTCTTTTATAAAAATGATACCAAGAATAACAGCCGGATGCTTACTCCTCAGGAGTTACTGAAGCTGAAGCCTCAGCCGGTTTATATACAATATCAATAAGATTGTTAGATAGCATTTTCTTACTCCTTTGTAATTGATACTTTGGTTAGTCACATTCCTTTATTCAATCCCGCTGCTTAACTTTCTTTTGTTTGGCCAAAAGAAAGTTACAAAGAAAAGGCCCCTGAAAACGATATACAGCACGTTTTCAGATACAGCTGTATTTAGCGATAGTACTACTGTGACATCAGCTTTTATTCTTTATTAATACCTCTTGCATTAGAATTTTCATCAGGGCTTTATAGCTCTTCATTACAGTAGTAATACAGCTTAATCAGGGAATCACCAGAGATCGGGCTGTATATCGATCTCTGGCGGCTTTTTTTGGTTACTTTTTTTCCGCAAAAAAAAGTGACAAACAGAGAGTATAATACAGATGATTATTACTATTCGATATTAGTTCCGTAAGAAATACCAAATAAAGTGTTCTCCTGTCTTTGTAACTTCAATAAAGTAACAGGTTGTTTGGTATTTCATTTGACCATATTTTGCCATAACGAGTATGACTACTTCTTTTATACAAGTATTTTTTTTCCTGCTGGCGGGTATTGCTCTCATTATTTTTTTAACGGTTAAATACCGGGTGCATCCTTTTTTTGCATTGTTATTAGCCTGCTTCCTGGTGGGGTTTGGTGTGCAGCTTTCTTTTGCTAATATACTTACTGCAGTTAAAGATGGGTTTGGTCATATTATGCAGTCGCTGGGATTGATTATTGTACTCGGCACGACATTGGGTGTGTTACTTGAACATAGCGGCAGTACCAAAGTGATGGCCAACTTTATTTTAAAAAAAACTAGTGAACAAAAAGCACCATTAGCCATGGGCATAACAGGTTTTATTATTGGGCTGCCCGTGTTTTGTGATTCAGGATATATTGTATTGAGTGGATTAAACCAGTCGCTGTCGAAACGCACCGGCCTTTCCGTGGTTATTATGTCAGTATCCCTGGCAACAGGATTATTATCTGTTCATTGTCTTGTACCACCACATCCTGGTGCTACAGCTGCTGCTGTTACACTTGGTGTTGATTTAGGTAAATTATTACTGACAGGAATGGCTGTTGCTATTCCTGGAATGATCGCCGGATATTTATGGGCGCAGTATGCAGGGAAAAACGTTCCCATAGTAGAAGCAGCAACAGAGCATATTGATGATACTAAGCATTCCCCTTCGGTGATAATGGCTTTTCTTCCTGTATTGGTACCGGTATTCCTCATTGCTGTTCACTCAATGTTTACATTGGAAAAAAACAATACTAATCTTTTTGAAAAAATTATGGCAGTACTGGGTGAACCGGTAGTAGCTTTATCTATTGGTGTATTGCTGGTATTTGCTAATATGCATTCACTGAAGAAAAATATTATCAGCAAATTATTACAGGAAGGAGCAGAGAAAGCCGGTGGTATATTAGTAATCATTGGCGCCGGTGGTGCTTTTGGTGCGGTGCTGGCGGCTACTAAAATTGGTGACCATTTTGGTCAGTCACTCAATCTTTCTGGTATGGGAATATTTTTCCCTTTCCTGCTCACTTTTATTTTGAAAACAGCACAGGGGTCTTCCACTGTTGCTATTATTACGGCTGCTTCCATTATTCAACCATTGGTTCCTGCATTGGGATTAGATACAGAAAATGGCCGCTTATTATGTGTGTTATCAATGGGCGCAGGTTCCATGATGGTGTCGCATGCCAATGATGCTTATTTCTGGGTGATATCTAAATTCTCGGGAATAGAAATGCGTCCGATGCTCAAAGTATATTCAACAGCCACCATATGTATGGGATTGGTAACATTACTGGTGGTATATCTATTATCATTATTCTTATTATAACTGCACATGCATATAGTAATTGCACCCAATGCTTTTAAAAATAGTTTATCCGCTACTGATGCGGCGAAAGCTATTAAAGAAGGTTTACTGCTGAGTAAACTTGATTGCAGTTGTACCTGTTTTCCTGTGGGTGATGGCGGAGATGGAACCGGTGAATTAATTATTCATCACAGCAACGGTACTGTTGTTCCGGCAACGGTTTATGATCCGCTCGGTAGAAAAATTAATTCTTCGTTTGGATTAATTGATAATGGAAAAACAGCTGTGATAGAAATGGCTAATGCTTCGGGTTTGCGATTATTAAAACAAGAAGAACTGAATCCGCTTAAAACAAATTCATATGGTACAGGTGAATTAATAACGGCTGCATTAAATAATGGAGTGAATAAAATTATTCTTTGTATTGGCGGTACTGCTACTGTTGATGGGGGAACGGGAATATTGCAGGCATTAGGTCTTCGTTTCTTGAATGTAGATGGAAACGAGTTAACTACTTTGCCAGAGCAGTTAGATGAAGTAGATAAAGTTGATACGACCTTCTTGGACAAAAGAATCTTTAATTGTGAGATAATTATTTTATGTGATGTAGAAAATACTTTGCTGGGAAATGAAGGAGCAGCCAGAGTTTTTGGTCCGCAAAAAGGAGCTGATGCGGCAATGACTGAAAAACTGGAAACACTATTGATTAACTGGAAGAATGTATTGCTGCGACAAACCGGGAAAGATATATCAATGATAAAACATGGTGGCGCTGCCGGTGGGGTGGCAGCAACAATGCAGGCATTATTTAATGCAAGATTAGTAAATGGTATTGAAGAATTTCTGAGACTTACTCATTTTGATGAAGCATTGAATAAAGCAGATGTTGTTTTCACTGGCGAAGGAAGTATTGATGAACAAACCTTACAGGGCAAAGGTCCGTTTGGTGTAGCCAAAAAAGCAAAAGAAAAAAATATTCCGGTTATTGGCTTAGCCGGAAAAATTCCTTCTCCTGTTCCCGCTTCTTTACAAACTTATTTTGATTCGCTGATTTCTATTAACTCAGAGCCTGTTGATATTACAACTACACTAAAGAATACTTACCAAAACCTGGAGAGAACAGCAACAATGGTGGGCAATAACCTGCACCAGTCTTCGATTCACTAATTATTTTATAAACGATATAAATAAAAACGGGAGCCAACCACAGCTCCCGTCAATTCACCATCAACCAACTTTATTCATCATAAAACACTAATTTACTCCGGCAGGAAGCAAATGCTCTTCAATAATTTGTTTGAATGCCGATTTTGGAAAAGCCCCCGGTTCCATAGAAGGTGTTTCATTCATCGGAATAAATAAAAAACTGGGAATACTTTGAATGCCAAACACCGTAGCTAATTCCTGCTCTTTCTCCGTATCCACTTTATAAATATCCAGTTTGCCGGCATACTCTTCGCTTAATTGTTCCAGTACGGGTGCCACCATGCGGCAGGGACCACACCAGTCTGCATAAAAATCTATGATAGCTGGTTTACTGCCATAGTATTTCCATTCGGTCTCTTTAGAGTAATCAAATATTTTTTCTTTAAAGTCCTGTGCGGTTAATTTAATTGTTGCCATCGTTTAGTTTCTTGAATACAAAATTAACGGTTGCTCATGCATGAGATTGTGACTTGTGTCACATAGGTTTACAATTATTACCAGTTTTACAGCAAAAAGCAAAGTATTAAAATCGAATAGTGCATCAGTTTCAAAATTTGCCCGATGTATTGTCTGATTTCACGCCAAGACGCAAAGAAAATAAGTCGCAAAATATCGTAGCGCCTTTGCTCCTTATATTTCTTTGCGTGAAAAATTCAAACTGATACACTACCTAAAAACGACTGCTGTGGTAACAAAAAAATTTTTACCTAACTTGTAAAGCTTAACCCAATAATTTATGTCGTTATTAAATTCTGGTAAAAACAAAAAAGATAAAAAGAAGGGCGGGCCAACAACAGCGAAAGCAAACTTTCCTGCACCCAAAGGAAAATTTAATACAAAAGGTCCTGCTAAAACCACCCGCTTAACTGGTGGCGCTAACAGAGGTACATAAAAAGTACTGTAACATAAAAACCCTTCTTCAGCTGATTGAAGAAGGGTTTTGCTTTATAAAAGTGTTACTCATTTTTTTCTTGCATGACGGTCGTACTGCAACAGGAAATCTGCTTTGCCATCTTTATTAATTCGCCAGGTTTCCATTACTTCAGTTGTATCTTTTTTCCCATCAGCCGTTGTATTAATTTCCTTGGCCCATACCGTTACCCAGTTTTCTTTTTTATCGGTACTCACCAATGAAATAGCTGCATGTACTGTGTCAATTACATTTGTGTAAGCAGCACGGCCCCTGTTCCAGCGGGCAGCGAGGCTGTCAGCCCCTTTTACCATAACATTATCGCTCAAAAAAGCCAAAATGGTATCTGCTACCCAGCTTTTCATATCGCCCATCTTGTTATCCTGCCAGTCTTTCCAGCTTCCCTTTACTATCATAGCAGCATAAGCAGGATTACCCATTTCCCAGGATGAAGAATAGGCAATTGGCATAGAAAAAGCTACCGTAGGTTTTGCTTCAGTTGTTTCTTTTGTTTCAGCTTCTTTTTTTTCATTGTTACAGGCCATAGCAAACACAGCCAGGCAAAAAACAAATAATAATTTTTGCATAACGTAAAATTTTTTGGTTAAATGATGATGTGTAAAGTATAGAATGTTTAACAGTGAGGCTGACGGATTACCGAATATAACAAGAAGGGAGAAACATAAAAAGGATTTAAGTGCAACGCAGCGGCTTTTTGGTAGAACAAAAATAGATAAAGATATTTAGCAGGTACTTCAGGTGTTTATTTTTTACATAATGAACCATTGTAATAAAAGAAAAGACGGAAAGTATCATTGGAATCGTACTGATATCCACTGTACTTCTGCTGATATACTTTCATGTAACCCATATCAAAACTCAGCTGATGGTTAATATTTTCTTTGATGCCGATGAAATAACGATTCTGATCAAAAGTGTTGTACACTACTTCTTTTCCAAACTGAAATTGTATTTCATCAGCAACTACTAAAGCAGGGAGTTGTTTATTTTTAAAAACAGGAATGGTAGCGCTTAATAAATAACGAATACGATCTGTAAATCTTTTTTGTCCGGTGTAGTTATCATTCGCTATTTTTTGTTGCCAGCGTTCTTCGCTGCGCAAACGCTGTAACAAACTTATTTTTCCAACAGAAGAACTGTATTGCACCTGCTGATAAATACGATTTTCATTGGACCAGGTTTTCCATCCCGTTGTAGCAGGTGCCACCCACATATGCGCATAACCAATAGCTACATATAAATTATGATTGATATTATAGGCCAGTGCACCCCTCACAAAAAAGAAACTCGGGTCAGCTAAAAAATGGTTGCGTCGTACATGCACATCAGCCAGCACACTCCATTTTTTATATACATCTGTTTTGCTGTTAATGCTAAACCAGCTTTGTGACTGATGATTGATCTCTTTTGATTTGGTTTGAGCAGATAAATCAAATAAAGCAACTAATAAACCAATAACACTAATAAACTTTTTCATAAAACAATAATTGACTTACGCAAATAACAGGATGAGCAGTTGTGCAGCTACAATCCTTAATATCATAGTAAGCGGGTAAACGGTAGCATAGGTTACAGATGGAATATCACTGCCGGCTAATTTGGTTGCAAAGGCTAATGCTGGCGGGTCGGTAGAAGCACCGGCCAATAAACCACATATTTCAAAATAAGTTTTGCGGAAATATTTTCTTGCAATGATTCCAATCAATAACAACGGAACAATAGTAATCACCACACCCATCGCCATCCATATCCATCCTCTTCCATCAGCAAATGCAATGGATAGGTTTTTACCACTGCTTAATCCCACACTGGCGAGGAACAAACTAATACCAAGCTCACGTATCATTAAATTGGCACTGTTAGTAGTGTAGTTATTGAGGTAGAATAAATTTCCAAAGCGGCTTAATATCAATGCAGCAATCAATGGTCCGCCTGCCATACCAATTTTTACTGCCACCGGTATATTGGGGAAATGGAAAGGAATGCTTCCTAATACAACACCCAATACTATTCCTAAAAATATTGGTGCTAAATCAGGTACTTCCAATTTTTTTAATGAGTTACCCATGGCATTACTCACCCATTCCAGTCCTTCTTTTGTTCCTACTGCTTTTACAGTATCCCCTAATTGCAGAAACATATCACCATGTGGTACCATTTCTATACCGGCACGGTTCAATCTTGTCAACGTAAAATCATGCTGATGTAGTTCCGGAATATCGCCTAATCTTTTATGTGTTACTTCAGAACGGGTTACTACAATATGAGCAGATCGTATCTGGCTCTCGGGCATTTTTCTTAAATCAATATCAGCAACGGGTCCTACTAATAATTTTAATTGTTCTACTGTTTGCCGTGAAGCAACAATCAATAACACATCTTCTTCTGCCAAAATAGTTGCAGGAGTAGGGGTAATAATTTCATCGTTATGATACATGCGGGATACCACGATGGGTTCTTTCAGCAACTCAAACAACTTACGCAATGGCTGACCAATGAGTTGTTTGTTTTCTAAATGCAGGTGAACAGATAAAGGACGATTGGAACGCAACCTGCCCAGTTTACGGTGAAACTCCTGTTGTTTGGATGTATCAATACCAAATATCTTTTTTAATAACAGTAATGAACCGATAATACCAAACACACCCAACGGGTAAGTAACCGCATAAGCCAGTGTAATGAGTGATTTATCTGTTCCCGTAATATTCAAATCACTTACAGCAGCCTGTGCAGCAGCTAATCCGGGAGTATTGGTAACGGCGCCACTCATCACCCCTGCCATTACAGAGATATGATTGCCACTGAAATAATATAAGATGCAGGTAAGTATGACACCGGTTAATACTATTGCACCTGCGAGAATATTATTACCGAGTGCATTCTTTTTTAATGAAGCAAAAAAACCGGGACCAACCTGTAAGCCTATTGAATATACAAACAATATCAGTCCGAACTCTTTTAAAAAATCTTCTGTTCCTTTATCTACACTCACACCAACATAGGAAAAAAGCATTCCGGCAAAAAGCACCCAGGTAACACCCAGTGATATGCCAGCTACTTTTACTCTTCCAAGCCATATTCCAATTGCAACAACCAACCCGTAAATAATTACTGATTGTGCAATGGAAGTTTGTGTAAATAATTTTATAAGCCAGTCCATAAATTAATGCTTAAAGATAAACAGGCAACAGCTTGTACCGTTGCCTGTTTGGTTGAACAAGAAATAGCAGACAACAGTTTATACTCTTTCTGGCGCCAGACCCCAATGTTCGGGTGAACGCCAGAGAGCAGACAATAACAATTCACGCATGAAGAAAAATTCTTTGGGTAGTTTGTCGTACATACGTTCAAACAACTCTTCATGAGATAATAGTTCCTGTTTACCTGGCTCACGGTCCACGGTCATTATTTTAGCAAAATCTTCTTTTGTAAAGTTTTCCATACCAGTCCAGTCAATGTCTTCATATCGTGGCATCCAACCTAATGGGCTTTCCACAGAAGAAGCATTTCCTCTTATACGCTGAACAATCCATTTCAACACACGAATGTTTTCACCAAAGCCCGGCCATATAAAGTTTCCTTTTTCATCTTTACGGAACCAGTTTACCCCAAAAATTCTTGGAGGGTTGGGTAAGTCACGGCCAAACTGTAACCAGTGGTTTACATAATCACCAATATGATAACCCATAAAAGGTAACATGGCAAACGGGTCACGGCGTACTTTACCAATTTCACCAAAAGCAGCAGCAGTCATTTCGCTGCCCATAGTTGTGGCGAGATATACGCCAAAGTTCCAGTTGAAAGATTGATATACTAAAGGAACACCGGTGCTTCTTCTTCCACCAAAGATGAAACCTGCAACGGGTACCCCTTTCGGATTATCCCAATCCTTATCAATAGCCGGATTCTGGTAAGCCGGAGCAGTGAATCTTGAGTTAGCATGTGCCGCTGGTTTCCCACTGTTTTTATCATATGGCTGACCATGCCAGTCAGTTAATCCATCAGGTACTTCTTTAGTTAAACCTTCCCACCATACATCTTTATCAGCAGTAATAGCTACGTTAGTAAAGATGGTGTTCTCCTTAATGCTTTCCATAGCATTAGGATTAGTTTTATAGTTTGTACCTGGTGCTACGCCAAAGTAACCCGATTCAGGATTGATGGCATAGAGTTGTCCATCCTCTCCTTTATGTATCCACGCAATATCATCACCTATGGTAGTAATCTTCCAACCATCAAATTGTTTGGGTGGAATAAGCATGGCAAAGTTTGTTTTGCCACAAGCACTGGGGAAGGCAGCAGCTACGTAAGTTTTTTCTTTATCGGGAGATTCAACGCCCATCAATAACATATGTTCTGCCAGCCAGCCTTCTTCTCTTCCCATTACAGAAGCGATCCGCAATGCAAAACATTTTTTACCCATCAATGCATTGCCACCATAACCACTTCCGTAAGAAATAATCAGTCTTTCATCAGGAAAGTGAGAAATATATTTTACATCAGGATTACAGGGCCAGTTACTGTCTTTTTGATTAGCAGCCAACGGAGCACCCACTGTGTGCAAACATTTTACATAACCATTTCGTTTTATGTAAGGCAATACTTTTTCGCCCATGCGGGTCATAATGCGCATATTCACTACTACATATTCTGAGTCGGTAATTTGTACACCATATCTTGAATAGGGAGAACCCAAAGGACCCATACAGAAAGGAATTACATACAGTGTTCTGCCAGCCATGCTGCCATGAAGCAGATCATTTAGTTTCTTTTTCATCTGATCGGGCTGCAT
The DNA here is from genome assembly GCA_016200915.1 of Sphingobacteriales bacterium. GTDB lineage: Bacteria > Bacteroidota > Bacteroidia > Chitinophagales > Chitinophagaceae > AWTP1-9. Next base: position 63,792 of record JACQDV010000066.1, on the reverse strand, counting down.
CCAGTTATTGGTTGGCCCGGCATCTTCTTTACGGCGGCTGCAGATAAATGTTTTGTCTTCTACCCTTGCTACATCGCTGGGGTCACTGAAGCAGGCAAAACTATTTGGACGTTTTTCGGGATTTAAGGGAATAAACGTTCCTTTCTTTACTAATAACTGGCAAAGTCCATCATATTCCTCCTGTGAACCATCACACCAATGAACAGATTTTGCATCGCACAAAGAAGCAATTTGTTTTACCCATGTTTCCAGCTCTGCTTTGGCCGGAGTTGTTTCTAAAGTAAAAGAGTTAGATTGTAGTAACATAAAATATCATTTAAAATTCCAGGATTATTAAAAATACGGCGAGCAATCAAATGGGCAATAAGAAAGATTTTCTTCTGCTGCACAAAGATTATACAGAAGTATTTAGTTACGGATGTTAAGAATCAATTATGGGTATGACTTTAATTAGGCAGCAGTTTTCATTGACAAAAGCAAACGCCTGTATGTTTTATTTGATCAATGTTACCGTTCCTTTTTTATTAATGGGTGTTTCTCCTTCCAGCTGATACATACAAGTCCACATATATATGCCTGTTTTTTCTTCCATTCCTTTTACAAAACCATCCCAACCTTCGCCGGGTGTGGTGCTTTGATAAATCATTTGACCCCAGCGGTTATATACGGTGAATTTATATTGTATGATATTACCAAACAATAATGGACGGAAAATATCATTACGCTGGTCGCTGTTAGGTGTAAAGGTGTTGGGAATATAGAATCCCAGCATACAGTCTTTCAATAGAACTTCAATTGAATCTTTGCCGGTGCAGTTGTATTTATCTGTTACCTGTAACCAGTAAGTACCGGGTTTAGTGATTTTTAAAACTGGTGCTTTACTGTTATTACTCCACAGGTATGCATTATAATTCTGCAGAGTTTGCAGTGTGATATCACCATAAGAACAGATAGTGGTATCACCGGGCAAAAACTGTTGAGGCAGTGGCAATATTGTTTTCAGATAAGAAGTGTCCGCTCCTTTACAACCGTTGTTATCAGTTACTGATACCGCATATATTCCAATAGAATTGACCGTAATTGTTTTTGATATACTTCCTGTATTCCATAAATAAAAAGCAAAGATTCCGGCATCTAATGTTTTACTGCTGCCGGTGCATATAGCTGTATCCTGGTTGAGTTGTACTACCGGGTTTTCAAAAACATTTAGTACCGATAATGTATCGGCCGATGAACAATCCTGTGCGGTAGTTGCCTTAATGATATAATCACCTTTTTGCTTTGCTACTAATTGCTGCGTACCATTATTTCCATTCCATGTATAATTGGAAAAACCAGTTCCTGCGTTTAAGATGATGCTGTCGCCGCTGCAGAAAGAAGTGTCTTTACCAAGATTGATTATTGGTGAAGTATTTACTTTGATGCGAATAGTATCAAACCCAAAACAGCCGGGAGTTTTTTCTGCTTTAATGTAATACGTTGTGTCTTTTGCCGGATTGATAATTACATCCTGTGCAGTGGTGGAGTTAATATTATATACAGGTGACCAGGAATAATTTAAGAAGCCGGATGGTGCACTCAGCCTTAAGGTATCGTTATTACATTTTGTTCTGTCGGGGCCTATGGATAAAGGAACCGGCGGGGCTGCTGTGATATTGATGGTATCGGAATATATTTCACCGCAGGCATCATTAACTGTTACATAATACTTACCCGGTGAAGTAGCGTTGTATGTTGAATCTGTTTTACCGTCCTGCCATTTATAAGAGGCATAGCCGGAATGTGCATTTAATAAGATGGTGTTAAATGGGCAGATGGATGAATCAGGGCCAAGAGAAACAGGTCCTGGTGCTTGTAATACTTTAATAAGAACTGAATCCTTCATTAATGTGCAACCCTGCAAACTTCCGCTTATATAACCAGTCCATGGTTTTCGGAATAAAAAAAGAAAAGTAGCGTCATTAAGCTGTGTAACATTTGTTGCTGTGGTATCAAAACTTAAAGGAACAATTGTTCCGCATGCCTTGTTTTTATGGATAGTTATAGTTAATGGTTGCCGAAAACACAAGACAGTATCTGATGGAATAATTTTTAGTGTGTCGCAATAAGATACCTGGAAACAAGCGGGAGTTTTTTCCAATTGATTATCTATAACTGTTATTGTTTGATTTATACTTTCCCGGAAAGCCTTATCTCGTACAGAATCGAGAGATGCTGGTACTGTTTCAACATCAAAAGGCTCAACAAACGTTCGACTATCATTATAACCAATACAGGCAGAAGAGGTATCGGATGTGTGCAGTTTTAGAAATTCGATTTTATTAATATTTGTTGCACTATCACCCAGAAGTTTGACCATTAAATCGCCTCCGTCTTTTGCTTTAACAGCATTATTTTCCCATGGCATTCCTTCTCCGTTATAAAACCTCTTTCGTTGTTTAACAATTATTCCATTATTGAATTGTATATAATAAACATTGGCAGTATATCCACTAAAGAACTCAAGCATGCTGAACATCCCGGATCCGTCAGGATAAACAGTCACTTTTGTATTGCCCATATTATTTTGAATCGCATTCCGGAATGTATATGCTTTTACAAAATTTAATGAATTGTCATATTCAATCACAGAAGCCTGGTAAAATGTATCAATACCGTTCCAATTATAGATAAACTGTCCATAGCAACTTCCACTTATAATATAATGACCATTGTTCAAAACTGACAATTCTTCCGGTTTCAGAATATCCTGGTTAACAGTTACTGACGGGACTGATTGAAAAAACTTAGTCTGAATTGGAACCCCGGTGTTTTTATCGATAACAAATACTGATGTCAAATTTTTGATGCCGAGGCTTCTTCCAAAATAAACAATGTCATTAGACCTAATATCCATACCAAATGCCTCATCAAAAGCAGCCGATTGGGATAGTTGATAAGATTTACTCCAAATAATTGAGCCGTCTATACTGTTAAGTTTTAGAATTCCTTTACCGGTTGTCCAATAAGTACCGCATAAATATATATCCCCGGTAAATGGATCTTGTTTCATCTGTTGTAAACGGTAAAAGTCTGCACTTCCATGGCCGCTAACCCAAAAACGGGAGGTAAATGTTTTACTCCATATAATTTGTCCGTTGCTATTTGTTTTGGTTACAATAAAGTCATCATTATTGGCTATAGTATTATTTACTCCCCCTGCCATTATTATTGATCCATCAGCTAGTTCTATTACTTTATAATAATATAAATACCATGGTGTTTGTACTCCAACGCTATCATAAAGCTTACTCCATAGTATAGTTCCCTTTTCGTCCACTTTCATTAAAGAACCACCAGAATGTAACCCGTTTGCAACAGAATAAGTTGCGTATTCACCAACCAACAGAAAATTTCCATCCCTGGTATGAACAGGTGTTCGGGGATAGTATGTAATAGTATCATTCTTGATAAAAAACCTTTCCGCAGTATCGAAACAAATTTTTTCTGTTCTCAACAAAGAGCCAGGTTGAACCCTTTTTTTCAAATACTGCTGAAGCGAATGACCCGGTGATGAAAAATCAGATATGAAGTTTGACTTTGACTTGTTATGTAGCTGAGATATTAAACTCAACGAATCTAACCCTCTTAAGCTGCTTGCGTAACTTGATCTCTGAGAAAAACCACTGATGCAAGTAAAAATAGAGAGCAGAAAAAATATATAAATCGGTTTAAAATACATTGACTATATGTTTAGCAGCTACTATAAACTGTACACAAAATAAAAGTAATAAAAGAGTTTTAAGATAAGAAATATAAACAAGGATACTTTTTGAAATGAAAAACAAAATAGAAAGTAACTTGCACCCATACAGCCCTTCGATAAACTCAGGGTAACAAAAAGGAAATGACGAATTACTTAAGTGGATTAAACGAGCGGCAAATTGAAGCCGCAACACATATAAACGGGCCGTTGATGATTGTGGCCGGTGCCGGCAGTGGTAAAACCAAAGTGCTCACCACCCGCATTGCCCATTTAATGGCAAACGGTGTGGATGCTTTCAACATATTAGCCCTCACCTTTACCAACAAGGCGGCGAAAGAAATGAAGGAAAGGGTGGAAAGAATTTTAGGTAACAGCGATGCCCGTAATTTATATATTGGCACTTTTCACAGTGTATTTGCCAGGATACTGAGAGGCGAAGCGCATAAACTCGGCTATCCCAACCAATTCACCATTTATGATACAGATGATGCAAAAAGTGTGGTGAAAACAGTTATCAACGAACTGAACTTAGATGATAAACATTATAAACCGAATGTAGTTTATAATCGTATCTCTTCTGCCAAGAATGCTTTAGTGACTGCACAGGAGTATGCAACTGATTATTATATTCAGCAGGAAGATATGCGGGCCAATCGTCCCGCTATTGCACAGATATATGATGCATATGTAAAACGTTGTTTTAAAAACGGGGCAATGGATTTTGATGACCTGCTGCTGAAGTTTTATGAATTGCTGAAAACATTTCCGGAATCACTCAGTAAGTTCCAGCACAAGTTTAAATACATTTTAATTGATGAGTACCAGGATACCAATCCTGCACAATACGAGATCATCAAACTGTTAGGCGCCATGCATGAGAATGTATGTGTGGTAGGTGATGATGCACAGAGTATTTACAGTTTCCGTGGCGCTACCATTCAAAACATCTTACAGTTTCAAAAAGATTATGATGATGTAAAGGTGGTAAAGCTGGAACAGAATTACCGCAGTACAAAAAACATTCTGCATGTTGCCAATGAAGTTATTGCTAATAACAAAGGCCAGATTGAAAAAGTATTGTTTACAGAAAATGGTGAAGGAGAAAAGATCAAACTGGTTCGTACCATGTCGGACAATGAAGAAGGAAAATTTGTTGCCGATGCGATACAGGAACAAAAACTCCGCAATCATTTTTATAATAAAGATTTTGCTATTCTCTATCGTACCAATGCACAAAGCCGTGCTTTTGAAGAAGCGTTGAGAAGAATGGGTATTCCTTATACTATTTATGGTGGCATCAGCTTCTATCAACGTAAAGAGATTAAAGATTTACTGGCTTACCTGCGCATTATCGTTAATGCTAAAGATGAGGAATCATTAAAACGCATTATCAACTACCCTATACGTGGCATTGGTAAAACATCTATTGATAAAATGGTATTGTTTGCTAATGAAAATAATATTTCCATGTGGGAAGTATTGGAAAGGGCAACACAGTTTGGTTTTAAAGGAGGTACGCTGGAATCAATTGAAAGTTTTGTGCTGATGATAAAAAGTTTCGCCAGCATGCTGCAAACCAAAAACGCCTATGAAGTAGCAACACATGTTGGTAAACAAACCAATCTTGTTAAAGAGTTATTTAACGATAAGAGCACAGAGGGTGTTCAGCGGTATGAAAATATACAGGAATTACTCAACTCTATAAAAGAATGGATCGAGAGTCCGGATAATGAAGATGGTGAAGTAGTAGATAAATCATTAGGTGGTTACTTACAGCAGATCACTTTACTTACCGACGCTGATGAAAAAGACCCGAATGCAGATACCGTTAAGCTAATGACGATACATGCTGCCAAAGGTTTGGAGTTTGAATGTGTGTTTGCTGCCGGGCTGGAAGAAATGCTTTTCCCCAATGCGATGAGCATTAACACAAGAGAAGAATTAGAAGAAGAGCGTCGCTTATTTTATGTAGTTATCACAAGAGCTAAGAAAAAACTCTGGATCACTTATGCCAACAGCCGCTATCGTTTTGGTTCATTAGTACAAAATGAACCCAGTCGTTTTATTGGAGAAATTCCTGAATCGCATATTGATAAAAGTTATGCCGGTGGTGGTGTTAAAAATCAGGGATCCGGTTTTGCTGGTGGCTCAGCATTTGATCGCATGCGGGGATGGAATAGTGAGTCATCAGCACCGCAAAGGGAAACAAGAAAATATTTTAACGAAAAACCAGCAACCAAAAACCAGCAACCATCTTATTTAGCTCCTAAACCAACTGCACCCAAAGTTGTGGAGCACAAACCAAGCGAAGATTTTGTTGCCAGCGATACCAGTACTTTAGAAGTAGGACAAAAAGTAGAACACCAGAAATTTGGGTTTGGTGAAGTGATAAAACTGGAAGGCGCTGCACATAATCCAATTGCTACTGTGAAGTTTGAGTTAAATGGAAAAAAGAAGATCATGCTCAACTACGCAAAGCTCCGCATTATTAATTAAATGGATTATTTAATACAACTAATAGTTGTTTATTTCCCTGTTGAGTTATTCACATTTTTCTTAACGGGTATAATACTTGTACTGAAACAGATATAAAAATCTGTCGCATGTTGTAAGCACCCTGTGGACAAACTCTGCAAAGAAATACCAGTGTGTGGTATTGCGGGTTTGACACAGAAAAAATTACTTACAACGTAAATATGAGAATTTTTGGCCTTCCTCCTCCCATTAATCGTAAAGCAACAGTATTGCTTTATTCTTAAAACACTTGTTTATGAAAAAATTATTATTAGTATTTCTAATTGTCAGCTTCTTTAATCGGGTTTATTCCCAAACAAATAAGATTCAATTTCAAGTAAGAGTACCGCTTCAACTTGATAGACAAAAAGCAGAAATACTTTATTCATGGGGAACACAAGTACAAAAATCAACTACAATAAACTTTGGAGTAGATGCCTTGATGAGTTATAATACCAGAAATTTTATGCTTTATTCAGGTATCGGTTTTTTTAGGAACAGATTTAACATAAAGAGAGGATACGACCATCAAGCTTTAAATCTAGGCAGAGATAGCCTACCTATTGGAACGGAGACTAATAATTACATTTATTCAATTTTAAGACTGCCAATCGGTATAGGATATCAAGTTATGCAAAACAAAAAACTCTCTTTGGATATTGGTGCAGAATATCTATTCAACTTCTCTTTTCGGAGAAAATATAACGGCGCTATTCCCTTTACAGGCGCCAACACCACATACAAGGGTTTTACCAATTTTGGAAACTCTTTGCATGTTTTTATTTCTGCATCAAAAACTATTTCTAAAAAAACAATTTCTCTTGAACCATTCATTCGTATCCATAACAGATATCATAAAGACAGATTCTTCAATGAAAAAGAAAATGAAAGTATATCAAGAAATTTTGATGCCTTTGGAATTAGTTTCAAATATTCATTCACACTTTAAAAATTTAAACCATGAAGACCCTTATCTTAATCACAGGCTGCTTTCTACTCACACATTTATCAGTGGCGCAGGTTAAAATTAACCGTTATACCACAAGTCAAGTTTCTTCAAACGGATTATGGGGCAAAAAAACATTGGATAAAGAAATAATAATACCCGAAATGGACATTGATGCTATTTACAAAAAATGGGAAAGCCAGAAAGTATCAAAGTTTGCAGAACCTGTTGATGTTGATATCTCAATCTATGACCAAGGGTCTTGGGAAACGGTTGACAGTTTTAACGTAATTAGAATAAAAATTACAGCAAAAAAAGCAAGTTCAATTGCTGTTTATTTTGACAAGCTATTTCTCTCACCAAACGCTGAATTATATATCTATAGTTCCGATGGAACTATTATCACCGGCCCAATTACTGAGGAAGAAAACATCAATAGTAATAAAATGTGGGGTTCAAATGTATTTAGTGGTACATCAGTAATTCTTGAGTTGAAAACTCCTATATCAGAAACCGACTCAAATAAATTGCACATTCAAAAGATTTTATACGGCATTAATCCTAAAATTAAATTGCCTTATTCAAATAAAGATTCCACAACAGGGCCTGGTTTTGGGCTTTCAAGTTCTTGCAATATTAATGCAATTTGTATAGCTGGCTGGGAGCAAGAACGCCGGGCCATTGCACAAGTGGTTCATGGAAATGGTGGTTGGTGTTCAGCCTCCTTAATAATGAATACCTGCAATACAAATATTCCATACGTTCTCACAGCGAATCACTGCGTTGTAGATGGAAATGGAAATCCAATTAATACGAGTAATTCGACGTTTGAATTTTTATGGTTTAGCCCCACTTGTACCCCAACAACAAATACCTCATCAACATTATTGTTTAATGGAGCTTCAATCCAAGCGAGATGGGAACAATCAGATTTTGCGTTATTAAAGTTAAATCAAACTATTCCACAAAATTCTACCCTGACTTTTCTTGGCTGGTCTCGTTCAACGAATCCTCCAAACAATTCAATGGGTATTCATCATCCAATGGGTGACATAATGAAAATAAGCATTGAAAATAATCAGGCTGCAATTGGAAACGTTAGAAATTTCCCCAATACTGCATGGAGGGTTGTATGGGACCAAGGGACAGTAGAAGGAGGTTCGTCGGGGTCTCCGTTATTTGACATGAATGACCATAGAGTTGTTGGACAACTATTTTCAAATACTCAACCAACAAATCCACCTTGTAATCAACCAACGGGCGGAACAAATTATGGAAGATTCAATGTTTCCTGGGAGGGAGGTGGGACTCCTGCCACAAGATTAAGAGATTGGCTTGACCCCAATAATACCGGTGCAATGACAACAAATACAACAAATGTATCAGCTTTACCTAATTCAATAACTCCAGTAGGAAATGTAATCGGTCATTATACGGTCAATGGGGGTACAACGCAATACTCAATAACAAACGATACTTATCAAAATTTGTACGTACCACGTAATTCTTGGGTTTCAATTGTGTTTACTATTTCCACTCAAACATTCCCTATTAACAGATGGACTTTTGAAAATATTACAGCAAATGGGCTGAACTTCACAGCAGGTTTCCAATCTTCTCCTTTTGGATATGGAAGCGTATATAAGAACATTTACTTAGATGTTGGAAATAACTGTGGGACTTTCCGTAGAACTTATTCATTTAACGTTGTATCAATAGGTGGTTTTGGTAGAGTAGCTGTGAGTCCAAATCCGACAAAAGACATATTGAATGTTTCGATTAGTAAAGAAACAACCGACTCCGAAACTACGCTCAGTAAAGAACTCAACAAGATAATATCAAGTGGCAAAACAAACTTTACAATAAGCGACATTAATACTAGTCAAGTGCTTAAAAGATGGACATTTAATGAATCTAAACTGATGAACTACAATTTGGACATCAGAGGCTTAAAAGCGGGTGTTTATGTATTGACAACGGAAAGAAATGGTAAAACTATAACGACTAAAGTCGTTGTTCAATAAAGTAAAAGAGAAGGCAAGGAAAAAAACTTGCCTTCTCTTTTTTAAAAGATAGAAGGGCAGCTTACAACAAAAGTATTGCCAAAATGCCGGCAGATGGAAGCCGTGTTTCAACTGTTGTAATTCTATTGGGCTACATATCCAGCTTGACGTTAAAAATTTAGCTGTAGAATATATCATCATCTTTTTATCTTTACTCAGCATCAGTTAGCCGGGGCGGTCGGAATTCTATTTCCTGCACTTCGACAATACCTGTTCGAAAAACGTTATCCATTTAAGAGAAGCCACAGGCTGCTACTTTATCACCTTTAATGTTACCGACTGGGTAGATATTTTTATCAAGCCGGTGTACAAACAAATCATCATCCATACATTAAACCATTTAATTGAACACAAAGATTTAACTGTATTTGGCTGGTGTTTGATGAGTAATCATTTGCACCTGGTACTTAAACCGGGCAGGAATAGTAGTGTTGGTGAATTTGAAAAAGAGTTTAAATCGTTTACTGAAAAGAAAATCCTTGAGTTTATTTATACCGAGCCGGAAGTGCGAAAAAAGTGGATACTGGAGCGGTTTGAAAAAAATAAACACCCGCTTGGCCTGCTGAGAAAATATCAACTATGGCAAAGCAGCAGTAATCCTATATATATAGACATGCGCAAAGCAAGGTCCCTGGCTGAGCATGTTGAATATGTTCATAAAAATCCGGTAAGGGATCGTATCGTCTCAGCGCCGGAAGATTATTTATATTGCTCCGCCCGTGATTATGCAGGTATGTCGGGCCTTGTAAAAGTGAGTGTGTTGCCGTTGGTGGAGCAATATTTATCTGTTTCTGAAACAGTACATGATAACTTCTTTGGGAAATATATTTCCAACTAATTTTAAGTCCTTCTGGTATTGTTTAAGCGGTTGTAGCTGATGACAATATTTTTTTACCTTGCAGGCTTCTATACAGCATTGAGAAAAACAGTTGTTATACTACTCCTTGGGTGCCTGTTTGTTTACATGGGCGGTTATTGGTTGCTTGGCCAATACCAGCAACATGTTATAAAAGAAGAAATGGAGGCAAAAATAAAGACCAGCCTGCCTGTTAACGAAACCAAGCAATTAGTTTTTACGGTGCAAAACGGAAATCCTGTTGAGGAAGGCTTCTATTGGGAAAACGAAGATGAGTTCCATTACCAGGACAGGATGTATGATGTAATCAGTAAAAAGATTATCGGCGATAAACTATTCATTAATTGCATTAACGATGATAAAGAAGAGGAACTTATTGAGCACAATATCGACATCGCCAAAAAAGAAAACAATAAACCCGGTAATACCAGTTCGGGTATGCAGCTCATTCTTTCTTTAGTATTTGTTTCTCCCGAAGCTTATTTAATACCTTCTTTTAATATATCATCTCATTTACCGGTAAGTGCCTATCAGTTTCGCTTACTTAACCGCAGTGGTGATATTTTTATTCCTCCCCCGCAGATTTAAACGATTTTTTTATTAAAGGATAATGTTTGCTTTTTAAACAGAGCAGGCATTGATGTTATTTATTATCAATTCTAAACAATTTATGAAGTACAAATTATTGGCTATTGCCTTATTGCTGACTATTACATCATTTGCACAAAAAACATTTAAAGGAAAAGTTCTTGATGCTTCGAACAATAATCCGTTAAGTGGCGCCACTATCAGTTTTGCCGGAAAAGGCGGTACGACCACTGATAAAGACGGAAGTTTTTCCGTTGACTGTGATAAAGTAAAATCTTTTACAGTTTCTTTTATTGGCTACGAATCTTATAAAGTAAATATTAAAAATTGCGATGAAGAAGTAACTGTTAAGCTGGAACATGCTGCCGGTTACCTGGAAGAAGTGGAGATAACAGCTATCTCTACTAACAATAAAAATATATTATATCAGCCATCCTCTATCAGTAAACTTTCTTCTGTTGAATTAAAAAGAGGAAATGGTTTGTTTTTAGATGATGCCATTCAAACCAATGTAACAGGTGTTATTATGAACCGCAGGTCAGTAGCCGGCGGACAACAATTCAATATTCGTGGTTATGGTAATGGTACAAGAGGCACCAGAGGGGCCAGCAGCAATTTCGACGGGCAAGGTTATAAACTTTACCTCAACGGTATCCCTGTTACGGATGCAGAAGGTATTACCACCTTTGATGATATTGATTTTGCTTCTATCGGTAATGTAGAAGTAGCAAAAGGCCCTGCAGGAACGCTTTATGGTTTGGCTATTGCCGGTGCAGTAAACCTGAGTACTGTAAAAGCACCAAAAGGAAAAACAACTATCGGACAGGAAGTAATGCTGGGTAGCTATGGTTTGCAACGTTACACCACTACTGCTGCTATTGGCAGAGATAAATCATCTGTACTCATTAACTATGGTCATCAAAAAACAGATGGTTATTCCTGGCACAACAGTTCAAAGAAAGATTTTGTAAACTTTATTGCTGAGTTTACTCCCAATGAAAAACAAAGCATCATGACTTATGCCGGTTACAGCAACAGTTATGATGAACGTATTGGAGAGTTAACACTCACCCAATGGGCTAATGATGATTATAGTGGTAATGTTGATTATATCAGGAGAAATGCTCACAGCGCTGTTCGTACATTCCGTTTGGGTGTTGGACATACTTACAACTTCACCAATAATATCAGTAACAACGCTACTGTTTTTGGTACAGGTTTTCAAAGTGATGTAAGCAGTGCCGGTGGATGGACAGATAAGAACACCATTAACTATGGTCTTCGTTCTGTATTTACCACAAAGTTTGACCTGAAAGATGGCATTAGCCTGAGTGGACTTACGGGTATTGAAACACAACGCCAGGATGCAGAGCAGGTTGGTTACAGTATGAAAGCAAGTCCTTTTGATACTGCTGTAAATCCAACAGCATCTTATATTACTGTTGACAGTTACAAAAATGGTGTTTATCCATATTGGGTAATTAATGCCGCTACCTCCAATGTGTTTTATAATAGCAGAACTACTTCCCTGTTTACGCAATGGACATTGTCTTTACCGCATGATTTATCTATTACTGCAGGTATAGGTACAAGCAATATGAAAATTGATTTGAACGACCGGTTCAACTTACCCACTACTACCAGACCTAACCGCTATCAAAGGAATTATGACAACATGATATCACCTACCGTTGCTATTAATAAAGTAATCAGCAAGAACGTTTCTGTTTATGCTTCTTACAGCAAAGCGTATAAAGCACCGGTAAGTTCTTATTTCTTTATTACCACTCCGGCTGTAACTACACCGGCAACACCTGCAACAGGACGTGTAAATGAAACATTAAAACCTGAAGAAGGAAACCAGTTTGAAATTGGTACCAAAGGAAATTTACTTCATGACAAACTGAATTATGAACTGGCTTATTTCAACACCAGGTATAAAAATAAGATGACAGCTATTTCTGTTGTTTCTCCGGCTAATCCTAATACTACTTTATATTCTTATGTAGTAAATGGTGGTGAACAGACACATAATGGCTTCGAAGTATTGGTAAAATTCACTGCAGTTCAGTCAACCAAAAGTTTCTTCACTTTAGTACGGCCGTTTGCTAACCTCACCATCAACAACTTTAAGTATGATAATGGATTTATTATTTACAAATCGGTAGTAGCGCAGGGCAAGGAAGATTATAGTAATTTAAATGTAGCAGGCGTTCCAAAAAATGTAGCTAACATTGGATTGGATGTAGTTACAAAGCCGGGTCTTTACGGTAATATAACTTTTAACCACAGAGATAAAGCACCTATTGGGTTTATTCCCACTACTACCAGTACTGAGCAACCAGGTAATTATACATGGGCAACATCCTGCAATTTGCTGAATGCAAAAATTGGTTACAGGCAAAACCTTGGTAAACATTTTGATATTGATGTATATGCATCCGCACAAAATATTACCGGCACAAAATACTACCTCATGATTTTTGCCAACCAGTTACCGGATTCCTATATACCCGGCCCACGTGAAGCAAATTATTTTGGTGGTGTTAATTTGAAATACACATTCTAACTACAATAAAAAAGGGTAGCATTAACGCTCGCCTTTTGTTTATCATAAATTTTTATATTAAACAGTAGATAACTTCCACATGTGTGTTTATTTCACTTGAAAAAAGTCATATTTCTATCATCACATTATTCTTAATGTGGTATTGGCATCAATGCTGTTGGTTTAAACAGGATGTGTTTTCATGAGTTATATTGTAAAAGAACCGCTGCCCGGGTAAGTTTTTACTCTCATTCGTTAAAAATGGTTACAAATCTGTGCCAATAGATACTTAACTTTATAATCACTGCCATTGCGGTAAATGAAAAAAAACTCAATCACGATTGCTATGCTGTTACTGGCAACAGTTACAGTTGTCATTTCTTGTCTTAACAAAGGCAACGAACAAAGTAATCTGCCAAAAACAGTCAGTTATAATTTTCATATACGCCCCATCTTTTCTGATAAATGTTTTAAATGTCATGGGCCTGATGCCAATAAAAGAGAAGCACATTTAAGATTGGATATTGCCGATAGTGCTTTTGCTCCGCTTACTGAAACCAAAGGAGCTTTTGCAATTGTTCCGGGTAAACCGGAAGAATCAGAATTATACAAAAGAGTTTCTTCTACCGACAGCAGTTATCAAATGCCTGTTCCTGAATCTCATCTTGGTTTGCTATCAGCTCATGAAATTGCTTTAGTAAAAAAATGGATTGAACAAGGTGCCAAGTATGAACCACACTGGGCATTTGTTGCTCCTAAAAAAACATCGCTTCCAGAAGTAAGTGATAAAAGCTGGGAAAAAAATGAAATTGATTATTTCATCTTAAATAAATTAGATGAAAAAAATCTTTCGCCTAATGAAGAAGCGGATAAAGAACATTTATTAAAACGTGTTTGTTTTGACTTAACTGGTTTACCACCCACTATTGAAATGATGGACCGCTTTTTAAATGATAAAAGTGATAAGGCTTATGAAAAGTTAGTAGATGAACTAATTAATACTCCTCAATACGGAGAAAAGATGGCCGTGCATTGGTTAGATGTTGCCCGTTATGCAGACAGTTATGGTTACCAGGATGACAATGTCCGTACACAGTGGCCGTGGAGAGATTGGGTAATTCATGCCTTCAATAAAAATATCCCTTACAATGAATTTCTTACCTGGCAAATGGCTGGTGATATGTTACCCGATGCGAATAAAGAACAAATATTAGCCACTGGTTTTTTCCGTAACCATAAATACACCGAAGAAGGTGGCGTTATTCCCGAAGAATATAGAATTGAATATTTAGTTGATAAAACTAAAACCTATGCAAAAGGCATACTGGGTATTACGTTAGAATGTGCCCAATGTCATGATCATAAATATGATCCTTTCACACAAAAAGATTATTACGCTACTTTAGCTTTCTTCAATAATACAAAAGAACTCGGCTTTGAGGGTGATGTAATGAAATCCAGGCCGGCAAAAAACCCTATTCTGTCAATTACAAAAGATGATATTCAGAATATGATGTCATACATCAATCAAAAAGATACAAATACACTAACGGTTTCTGTAATGGGTGAAAGAGATACGCTGCGCAAAACATATGTATTAATCCGTGGCGTATATGATAAACCATCTTATGAAGTAGAACCAAACCCAATACCGGCGGTAATGAAATTTGAAGAAAAGAAATTTCCCCGTAACCGTTTGGGTTTAGCTATGTGGACCGTTGACAGAAACAATCCATTAACAGCAAGAGTATTTGTTAATCAGCTTTGGCAGGAAATATTTGGAAGAGGTATTGTAAAAACTTCCGGTGATTTTGGTATGCAGGGCGAATTACCTTCTCATCCTGAATTACTCGATTGGTTAGCTGTTGATTTTATGGATAATGGGTGGAACATTAAACGATTAGTAAAACAAATTGTATCATCGGCAACTTATCGCCAATCGGCAAAAATTACTGGTGAAAAAAGAAAACTTGATCCTGAAAATATTTATTTATCACATGCACCCCGAACAAGATTGAGCGCAGAGTTTGTTCGTGATGAAGTATTAGCCAGTAGTGGGCTATTAAATAAAACCATTGGCGGTCCCAGTGTAAAACCATATCAGCCCAAAGGATTATGGGAAGCGGCAACCTCTGGCCGTGGTGCATTAAATACTTACAAGCAAGATAAAGGTGAAGATTTATATCGCAGAGGCATGTACACGTTTATAAAACTTACGGTTCCGCCTCCGTCTATGATAATGTTTGATGCCAGCAATCGTGACCAGTGTGAAGTACGCCGCTTAAAAACCAATACCCCATTGCAGGCTTTAATAATGCTGAATGATCCAACTGTACTGGAAGCCTCAAGAGTATTGGCACAAAAATTAATTTCAGAACAATCTTCTGCTGAAGAAAAAATCAATAAAGCATTTCGTTTAATTGTTTGCCGTAAAGCCAATTCAAAAGAAATGGATATGCTGAAAAAATATTATGATGACCAGCTGCAGCAGTTTCGGCAAAATAAATTAGATGCATCATTAACATTAAAGATTGGCGAATATCCTTCAGATGAAAAAACAGATAAAAAAACTGCTGCTGCCTTAATGAAAGTCATCAGTATAATTTATAACCTGGAAGAAACCATCACTAAAACATAGCGCATGGAAAAAGAATTCCTGGAACACCAGTTGAATATTAACCGCCGCAAGTTTTTATCAAGACTTAGTCTTGGTGTGGGCAGTGTGGCATTGGGTTCGTTGCTTATTCCTGATTTGTTCAGCAGTTTCAGGGACGAAGAAACAATGATGACAGGCTTACCGCATTTTGCACCAAAAGCAAAACGCATTATCTATTTATTTCAGAATGGTGCACCATCGCAATTAGACTTGTTTGATTACAAACCTAAGTTGCAGGAAATGTTTGGGCAAGACCTTCCTGCATCTGTACGCATGGGTCAGCGCTTAACAGGTATGACGGCCGACCAGAAAAAATTTCCATTGGCAGGTTCTGTATTTAATTTCAAACAATATGGTCGTGCTGGTGCATGGTTTAGTGAGTTGTTGCCGCATACATCTTCTATTGCAGATGATCTTTGTATAATTCATACTTTATATACCGAAGCCATCAACCATGATCCGGCTTTGACGTTCTTTCAAACAGGTGCACAGGTTGGTAATCGTCCCAGCATGGGTGCATGGTTGAGTTATGGTTTGGGAAGCGAGAATAAAAATTTACCGGCGTTTTGTGTATTGCTCTCCAAAGGGAAGGGAAATGGACAAGGTGTTTATTCAAAGTTGTGGACGAATGGATTTTTAGATTCCGTTCACCAGGGTGTGCAATTCAGCAGCAGTGAAAATCCGGTATTGTACTTAAATAATCCTGAAAGCATTTCTAAAGATGACAGAAGGAAGATGCTGGATAATATCAATGCATTAAATGATGAAGCTTATAAAGAATTTGGTGATCCTGAGATTAAAACAAAAATTCAGCAATACGAAATGGCTTTTCGTATGCAAACTGCTGTACCGGAAATAACTGACATGAGTAAAGAACCGGAAAGCATTGTAAAATTATACGGACCAGAATGTTTGATACCGGGAACATATGCTGCCAACTGTTTGCTGGCCCGTAAACTTTCAGAAAATGGTGTTCGTTTTGTTCAGCTATATCACCAGGGATGGGATGGACACAATAATTTGCCGGGAGAAATTCGTGGACAATGTAAAGATGTGGACCAGGCCAGCGCTGCATTAATAACAGACTTAAAGCAAAGAGGTTTATTAGATGAAACGTTAGTGATATGGGGCGGTGAGTTTGGCAGAACTAATTATTGCCAGGGAACATTGACTAAAGATAATTATGGGAGAGATCATCATCCCCGTTGCTTTACGGTGTGGATGGCTGGTGGTGGTGTAAAGCCCGGTGTGTATGGTGAAACAGATGAGTTTGGTTATAATATTGCGAAAGACCCGGTGCATGTACACGATTTTCATGCTACCATTTTAAACTTAATGGGGCTGGATCATGAAAAACTTACATTTAAACATTTAGGAAGAAGATATCGTTTAACTGATGTGTCAGGTGAAGTGATGAAAGGATTAATTGCCTAATTAATTGTTATGATAGCTTTATTTTATGAAGACGGTTACGGAACAAAAATTTGACATTATAATTAAGGATTGTTTTCAAACAATTTTAAAACCATTGGGTTTTAAAAAGAAAGGGAATAACTTTTATCGACAACTTCAAGACCTTGGGCAAATTATTAATATTCAGAAAAGTTCGTTCTATTCAAAAGACCATATTTCTTTTACTATTAACACAGGGCTTTTCATCCCTGAATATTGTCTGACTTTTTATCCGTACCATAATGGAACAATTCCAAATTATCCTACAGAACCAATTTGTGCAATCAGACAAAGAATCGGTAAACTAAAATATAATATTGACAAATGGTTTGACATAGATTTAGATACTGACATCTCTGAATTAAAGAGAGAAACAACAGACAATGTTCTCAACTTCATTGTTCCCTATTTCGAAAGAACCAAAACTAAATCTGACGTATTACGGTTATTGCAAGATCAAAACGTTAATCTTGACAAGTTTACCAGGCTTATTATTTTTGGAGAGTACAAACAGTTTGACAAAGCACAATTGGAGTATGATAAACTTAAACAAGACAAATACACTTTTAACAATATGAAATCAACGCTATTTGAGTATAGAGATAAATACAAATTGACGGACTAAAAACTACAGTTAACATTTGATTTTCTGCTATGCTGATTGAGAAATCACAAATATCAGCAAAGAGGTAAACTTGACAAAGATGAACTATAAAATATTCATTTCAAATCTAACCTGTAATGAATATTTATATCGGGAATAACATATATTAAAAATATAAAACAAAAAGGCGCATGAAAAGAAGAAGTTTTATTCAGCAATCAGCCATAGCTGCTACAGGTTTTGCTTGCATGCCTTCTTTGCTTTCTACCAAACAAAAAGAAGAAATCATCTTTGGTCATAACAATAAACGTTATCGCTTAGATACAAATTGGGGCAAGCTCGACTTTGAACGATATCCTGTAAAAGATTGTCATGAAATGGTGCAGGATAGTAAGGGACGCATCATCCTGCTCACCAATGAAACAAAAAACAATGTCATTATCTACGATAAAAAAGGAAAGTTGCTTACTACCTGGGGCAATGAATATCCCGGTGCACACGGACTTACTTTGTTTAATGAAAATGGAGAAGAAGTATTATTCATCTGCGATAACAACCGTCACCAGGTAATTAAAACTACATTGGATGGAAGAGTATTGATGACTTTAGATTATCCTAAAGAAACTGGTGAATACACCAAAGCAGAAGAATATATACCAACTGAAACGGCGATTGCGCCGAATGGTGATATATATGTGGCTGATGGTTATGGAAAAGATTTTGTGATGCAGTACAATCATAAAGGAGAATATATTCGTCACTGGGGCGGAAGAGGAAAAGAAGAAAAGCATTTGCAGAATGCACACGGTGTTTGTATAGATGCAAGAGATAAAAACAATCCTGTTATCATCGTTACATCGAGAGAACAAAATGCGTTTAAACGCTATACTATGGATGGGAACTTTATTGATACCATTCATTTGCCGGGAGCATGGGTATGCAGACCAGTAATTCATGGAGAGTATTTATATGCTGCGGTTTTACAAAGCCAGTCGCATTTATGGCAGCAATCCGGTTTTATCACTATATTAGATAAAAACAATAAAGTAGTTTCCAACTTAGCAGGTAATGAACCATTGTATGTTGATGGTAAGCTGGATGAACTTTATCAAACCATCAAAGCATTTCAGTATCCGCATGATGTATGTATTGATGATGAAGAGAATTTGTATTTAGCCCAATGGAATTCCGGTCATGTGTATCCTTATAAATTAACGCCTGTTGTTTAATGAGAAAATTGTTGTTGAGTTTTTATTGCTTACCGTTAATTGTTTCTCTGTCAGCACAGGATAGCTTTCAGCTGGCTCCGCCTTTATTAAAATATTCATCCATATTTTTCAGCAAACAAACAAGCTTAACCATAAAGTTTATACAACCAGGTGCGAAAGTATATTATACAACAAACAATGAGGAACCCACTGAACAGAGCAATGTTTATGTAAAGCCAGTTACCATCAGCAAAAACTTTACTACAATTAAAGCAAAAGCAATTGGCAATAATTTCACTCCTTCATCGACGGAGAGTGTTTCATTTATTAAAGACGGGCTTCCAATAAAAAATGTTGAGTTTACAAAACCTAACGACAAATATCCCGGCAGCGGAAGCAATACCTTATTTGATAACAAAGGTGGAAATCCAGCCGCAAACAACAATACATGGTTAGGATATGATTGTGATACCGTAACTATTTCTCTTACCTTAAAAAAAGAAAAACTAATTCAGTCGGTACTGCTTAATTTTTTACAAAATGAACCGGGCTGGATTTTTCTTCCTGAACAAATAACCGCTGAATGGTATAATAAAAAAACTAACTCCTATCAATTATTAGCTACAGAAAATATCAGTAGTGAAAAAGAAACCGCTGGAAGCAGTTGTGTTTACCGGTTATTATCATCTGCGCAAAAAATTAAAACAGATAAGATTCGCATTCATATTTTAGTAAAGAAATCAATTCCATCCTGGCATCCCGGTAAGGGTAATCATGCGTGGATGTTTATAGATGAAGTAAAAGTGTATTAAGCATGGGTAAAACAAAGAATATCATATTCAATATTTCATTCCTGTTAAACTGTTTGCTGGTATTCTTAGTACTGGTTGAAAGTAAAATCAGTATTCCTTCATGGTTACAGGTAGCAGGTCGCATGCATCCATTAATATTGCATTTGCCCATAACATTACTCATTCTTTGTATTGCCTGGTTTCTATTTGCTGAAAACAGAATTGAAAATGAATCTGCCGAAAAAATTGGTGATTGGTTGTTACTGCTTACGTCTGTTACAGCAGCCATAACTGCATTGATGGGTTTATTTCTTTCCAAAGAGAATGGATACGAAGCGGATAAAATACTCTGGCATAAATGGAGTGGTATCTTTACTTCAATCATTACTGCCGTATGGTATGCGTATCGTAATAAATTACGTCAAAGCAAATCACTGAACATTAGTACTGCTGTAGTTGGATTTATTTTAATTCTTATCACCGGTCACCAGGGAGCCAATATTACACATGGTGAAAATTTTTTATTAGCACCCATCACTCCGGAGAAAACAGCACCTAAAGTTTTATTAGAAGATGCTTATGTTTTTAATGATATGGTGAAACCTATTATTCAAAGTAAATGTATTAGTTGCCATAACAGTCAGAAAGCAAAAGGAAATTTAATAATGGAGACAGAAGCTTTATTATTAAAAGGAGGAAAGAATGGAAAACTGTGGGATTTGAATGAAGCAGAATTTGGATTGATGCTGCACCGCTTGCATTTACCGGAAGATGCCAAAAAACATATGCCGCCCAAAGGCAAACCGCAATTAAGCGAAGAAGAGCTGCAGGTGATTTATTATTGGGTTAAAGGCGGCGCTGATTTTAAAAAGAAAGTAATGGATTTGCCGGAGCAGGATACATTAAGAATACTGGCAGCATCTATTTTTAATACCATTGAAACTGATGATTATTCTTTTGCAGCGGCCGATGAAAAAATAATTAAATCATTAAACAACAATTACAGGGTTGTTTATCCTCTGGCACAGGAATCACCGGCATTAGGAGTTGATTTTTACGGAGTACAATTTTATCAGCCCAAACAATTAGAAGAATTATTAAAAGTAAAAGAGCAGGTAGTTACGCTCAACCTCAATAAAATGCCTGTTAAAGATGAGGAGCTGAAAACCATTGCTCAGTTTACTAATCTTCGTAAACTCAACCTTTCTTTCAGTGGTATCACAGGTAAAACAATCGGTGAATTATTAAAGCTTAAAGAACTTAAACATTTATCATTATCAGGAACAACTGTTAAACTCAGCGATGTTTCTCAATTAAACAGCCTAAAAAAATTAACGCATTTAGATTTATGGAATACCAATGTTAAAGATGAGGAAATAAAAACGCTTTTAGCAGCTAACAAGACATTAATAATTGAAACCGGTTATAAAGGGGATACTGATATTATAAAACTCAATGCACCGATGCTGGAAAATGAAAGTTTTGTAATTGATACGCCTGTCCATCTTCAGTTAAAACACTTTGTTCATGGAGTTGTGGTAAGGTACACATTAGATGGAACAGAGCCGGATAGTCTTCATTCTCCTGTATATGATAAAAATGTGATGCTCACTAAAAATGTACTGGTAAAAACTAAAGCATTTAAACCGGGTTGGATAAGCAGTGATATACTGGAAACCTATTTCTATGCTGCAAAAATTAAAGGAGATACCGTTATTAATATTTTACCTGCAGATAGTGCCTTCAGAGGTAATGGCAGCAGAACCATTATTGACCTGGTGAAAGGAGAGACTACTAATTTCGGAAATGGGAAATGGGTAGGTTATCATGGAAAAAAAATGGAATCTATTATCGGATTTAATACTTCTCAAACTGTTTCGAGTGTTACACTCAGTACATTGATTGATATTGGTAGTTATATTATGCCTCCTGTTTCTATTCAAGTATGGGGAGCTGGTAAAGATGGTAAATACAGAAAATTAAATTCGTTGAGTCCGGCGCAACCAACTGCAGTAAGCCCTGCTTATTTAAAAGGATTTGAAATGACTTTTGCTCCGGTAACAGTTAAGGCAATAAAAATTATTGCTGTGCCTGTGGCCAAACTTCCTGCCTGGCATCCCGGCAAGGGCGATAAAGGATGGATATTTATTGATGAGGTATTCATCAATTAATTCCATACGGGGTTTGACTGGGTAGTAATCACAATTACCTGTGGTGCTCCCTGTGTTACGGCAATGATCAGTTCAAATACCTGTTTCATAATTCTTCGTTTTAATAGTTTAAAGTTAGTTCCACCAACTGTGCTTTTCCAAGTATATACGGGTGAGCTGCGTTTTCAGTTTGGTGAACTGTATATAATAGATGCTTAAATCAGGGAAAAGAAAAAAGTAGAATTGCTAAAGTTTACTTAAAGCCACGGGAAATAATTTTTACCAGTACCCATAAAATTATCACGATTAAAATAGAAGCTACTATCAGCGGTATCACAAAACTTAATGCAGCACTGCTAATAGCTGCGGCGTTTTCACCTGTGGCCAGTACCGCATTGCCTGTTCCTGCTGTTGTTTTAGAAGAAAATAATCTCAATATCCCCGTTCCTACCTGGATAGTTCCTGCAGCTGTTCCACCACTTAAAAGACTTAGAACCCATTTAATTAATGTTGTATTACTACCACCGGGAAAAAGAGCATACGCTAATATAGTACCGGCAATAACTGCCAGCGGTGTTGAAATACTATCCAGTAAATTATCAATAAAAGGAATGTAGTAAGCCGCTATCTCTAAAATAGTAGCAACTGAAAAACATGCGATTGAAGGAATAGAAACAAGCCAATGCATATCAGCTGGCAATTGCACCCAATGAAAATAACCGGCTATAGATAATGCCAGCATCGGTACAAAAACCCTGAATCCTGCTGATGCACTTAGTGAAATGCCCAGTGCAATTGCTGTAATTGTTTCTGTATTTAGTGGCATTTTATTTTGCTGGTTAAATACTATCCAAATTCTTTTTAGTAAACTCGTTTTCTGTGTCGCCGGTATTTAAAGTAGAAGCCGGTTCAAACAACATCACTTCCACTTCTTCTTTAGCATTGGGCCGATGCTCCACGCCTCTTGGTACAATAATAAATTCCCCTTCGTTGATTGCAACAGTCTTATCCCGAAATTCCATATCAAAACTTCCTTTCACTACATAAAATAATTCATCTTCATGATCATGATGATGCCAGGTGAACGGTCCTTTAAATTTTACAAGCTTTACCTGCTGGCCATTTAGTTCACCGGCAATCTTAGGACTCCAACATTCATTAAAAAGGGCAAACTTTTCTTTAAGATTTACTTTTTCCATTTGATAAAGTTAGTTATAAACCCCGACAGCGGTTGCAACCCTGTCGGCGGTTAAGCCGGCTAATAACCGCAAGTTTCGGGTTGTATAAAGAGTTAAAAGAATAGAATTTTGTGTTGTAAATTTAATACAATGAACAATTACGAACGAGTAGCAAAAGCAATTGAATACATCAATGAAAATTATACCCGTCAACCGGATTTGGATGAGGTGGCCAAACAAGTGCATGTAAGTCCGTTTCATTTTCAACGAATGTTTAAAGAATGGGCAGGAGTAACGCCAAAAAAATTTTTACAATACATCAATGTAGAACATGCAAAGACTTTATTAAAACAGGATTTATCACTGAGTGATGTTACGTTTGAAATGGGTTTATCAGGCACCAGCCGTTTGCATGATTTATTCATTAGTATTGAAGGGATGACACCGGGTGAATATAAAAATGGTGGGGAACAGTTACACATCAACTACAGTTTTGCTGAAACACCTTTTGGAAATATTATCGTTGCTTCTACCACAAAAGGAATTTGTCATTTAGCTTTTGCTGATGATGAACAAAAAGCATTGAAGGAATTAAAAGCAATCTTCCCCAAAGCAACATTCAAACAAGTAGTAGATACCATTCAGCAAAATGCATTATTCATCTTTACCCAAGACTGGGAAAATTTAGATAAAATAAAACTCCATTTAAAAGGAACAGCTTTTCAATTAAAAGTTTGGGAAGCATTATTAAAAGTTCCATTAGGACAGTTAACTACCTACGCTGATATTGCTGCTACGGTTGGTAATGAAAAAGCTTCAAGGGCTGTTGGCTCTGCAGTAGGTGATAATCCCGTCGCTTTCCTGATTCCCTGTCACCGGGTAATTAAATCAACCGGTGTGTTTGGTCAGTATCATTGGGGAAGTACAAGAAAAACCGCCATTATTGGCTGGGAAGCTGCTAAAGTTTTTCCGGAGAATTAATTCAAAACCTCACAGGTTTTTAAAACCTGTGAGGTTTATTACAGCAATTTCACATCAGTAAATAATATCAATGAAAACATTTGTATTAATTCATGGTTCGTGGCACAGTGCCTGGAACTGGCATAAGGTTGTTCCTTTATTAGAAAAAGCAGGACATAAAGCGATGGCTATTGATTTGCCCGGTATGGGAAGAGATAAAACTCCCATTGAAGAAGTAACCCTGCAAACCGATGTTGCTAAAATTTGTGAAGTGTTAGATAGTATTGATGGTAAAGCAATATTAGTTGGTCACAGCAAAAATGGGATTATGATCTCGCAGGCAGCGGAATATCGTCCGGAAAAAATTGAGAAGTTAATTTATCTCGCTGCTTATTTAATTCCCAATGGCAAAACACAAAGAGAATATTCCATGCAGGATACAGAAGGTGTATTAAAACCTTATGTAAATTTTTATGAGACTACTCAATCCACTACACTCCGTCCTGAAATTTATAAATAAGGATTGTATCATGATTGTGATGATGATATTACTGAACTTGCAAAAGTATTGCTGAGTCATGAACCTTTTGTTTCTGGTATTACACCACTTCAGCTTACCGAAGAAAGGTTTGGAAGCATTCCCAGATATTATATTGAATGTACAGAGGACCGGGCAGTAACATCATTTATTCAGCGAAAGATGTACACCGAAACGCCTTGCGAAAAAGTGTACAGCATGGCCACCAGTCATTCACCGTTTTTTAGCAAACCAAAAGAGCTGGTAGATATTCTTTGTTCCATTTAAATAAATCAACCAATGAAAGGCATACAGGAAAGATTAGCAGCTGTTAACTGGGAATCATCCGGCACATCGCTTCATGAAAAAGGGTTTGCATTGATTAATCAATTGCTCACCGGTAATGAATGTGAGCAATTGATTCAATCCTATCATCAACCGGAACTCTACCGGAAAACAATTACTATGGAACGCTATCGTTTTGGATTGGGCGAATACAAGTATTTCAAATATCCTTTGCCTAATTTGATTCAATCCATAAGAGAAACAGTATATCCCCAATTAGCAATAATTGCCAATGAATGGATGAAGGTGTTATCAATCGATAAAAAATTCCCTGATAAGTTTTCTGAGTTACAATCACTTTGTCATTTGAATAACCAGCAGTATCCAACCGTATTGATTTTAAAATATGGAAAAGGTGGTCATAATACTTTACACCAGGATTTGTATGGCGATATTTTCTTTCCTATGCAGGTAGTTTTATTTTTAAATGAACCGGGTGAAGAATATGAAGGCGGTGAATTTGTATTGACACAACAAATACCAAGAGCTCAGTCAAAAGTCATTGTACTAAAACCACGTAAAGGAGATATGCTCATCTTTACCACTAATTTTCGTCCAATGAAAGGCAGCAAAGGTTATTACCGGGTAAATATGAAACACGGTGTAAGTGAAGTACACGGCGGGCAAAGACATACACTGGGTATTATTTTTCATGATGCATTAAGTTAATACTATGATCAGGCATAATGATATCAACAGGCAGGAATTACATAAACAGCTGAGGCAAAAAAAGATTCAGCTGGGCGGCAATACCCGGCTGAAAATTTATGGAACACTCCATTGTAAAAGCGGTAAACGAATGAAAAAGGAGAATCGGGTTTTCTTTTCATCAGAAAAAGAAGCTATCAGCAATGGTTATCGTCCCTGCGGACATTGCATGAAACAAGCCTATTTAAAATGGAAAAATTAAACCTAACAGGTTTCAAAACCTGTTAGGTTTACCATTTACTAACCCGCATTACTTTTAATAGAAAAACTGTTCCTTCACCACTTTACCATCTTTAACTTCATACACACATACTTCTTCCATCTTTGTTCTGCCCACTCCTTTCATGGTTACATCCATTCCCATAGCAAAAGAAATATGGTTTCCTCCGACTAATGGTTCACTGCACCAGCCACCATGCATTTCTTCCACCATCGCATTAAATTGTTCTGCTTTCTGTCTTAATGCATCTTTTCCTGTTACAGTTTTTAAACCCTGTGCATGTTCGGGTTCAATACTTACCACATCATCGGCAAACAATTCCTGCTGTACTTCCATCCACTTGTTTTCTTTAAAAAGTTCATTCATACGATTGGCTACTTCCTGTGTAGTTCTTACTTGTTCAGCAATCATAATTGTAAATTTTTAGTGTTTTTAAAAAAGGAGATAAAAGGTAAGACGATTTGATACCCGTTTCAAAATATTTGTGTTAAGTGGCGATTAATTTTTGATAAAACCCATATTATAAATTGACAAAACAGGATTTATAATTGTTGTTTTTACCTGTGAGATTTTTATTAACAACCTCACTGAGAAAAAAATCCCCTTCCTTTTTAACAGGAAGGGGATTTGTATTTAATTTTTCATCACCTGCTGCGAACTTCGTTTTTTGTCTATCAAAGATTCGAGGATATAAATACCTTTTGAAAGATCATTTAATCCATCCAGGCTAAGAATATTCAATCCATCTGAGCCTCTGAAAGATTGCTTCTTAATTAGCTGGCCCATATTATTATACAATGCCAGCTCTATATTACCCGCAGTGGCGAGATTTACTTCCAGTTTTATCTGCTGATGGAATGGATTAGTAATTACTCTGACAGGTTTTTGACCGGGTACTTCAAGTGCAACAACCTGGGTGTAATGTGAAGATCCGTTTTTATTTACTATTTTGGTTCGGTAGTAATAATAAGTAGTGCTGTTATTAATAACTGTATTGTCCAGGTGTGTATATCTGTTTATGTAGCCGTGGTTAGATGCAGCATCTCTGGCAATGGTTGTAAAATGAACACCATCAGTACTCTTTTCTAACTCATAATACTTCAGGTCAGTTTCGTGTTGGGATGTTAGTTCAAGTGTATTTATTCCATTGGCATTAAACCCTGTAAAGGTTACCACTACGGGTGCAGTTAAACCACTGTACCGGTCACTTTTAAAAACACCCTTACCGTGGGTAGCAGCTATTATTTTATTATCTGCTGTTGCCTGTAAGTCCATAACTAATGTTGCATCCCAAAATCCGTTGTTATAATCGATCCAGGTATTCCCTCTGTCTGGGCTTACATATACGCCAAAATCGCAGCCTGCATATAATACCTGGGGATCAACAGGATCAATCAATATAGCATTGAATGGAACATCCGGAAGACCCGCACCTATATTTGTCCAATTACTGCCACCATCACCTGTTACATAAATATGCGAAGTTCCAAAACCTCCCAATACTACAAACACACTATCATCATTAGCAGGGCTTATGGCAAAATCCATTACAAACCTGTCTGGCAATGTTCCCTTAATACTGGGGTAAGGTACAGAAGATGGATTGGTGCTTTTAAAAACATTAGGTTGTCCGTTAACCCACAAATAATCGTTGGTAGTATTTTGTGCAAATGGTGAAGTGGAAACATAAATTTTATTTTGATCTAAAGGGGAAACAGCCAACGCAATCCCTGTTTTATGTTGTTGCTCAATATAACTTGTTGCAGAGGTATAGGAAGTATTTGTCCAGGTAGCACCTGCATTGGTGGATATATGTATATTATCGCTGGCACAATACATATAATTAGGGTTGGATTTACTAATGGCAACAGGCGCCATAAACGCTGTTCGGTCATCGGCAACAAAAGCCCAACTGCTCATAACAGTACTAAAAGATCCGGTAACGCCTGTAGTAGAACGTCTCACAGTTTTTGCATCATTAGATGCTAAAACCGTAGTACCGTTAGGCGAAATAAAGCAGGGTCCGCCATCACCTCCAAAAACGGTTGACCAGGTACTTCCATTATAACGTATTACGCCATTATCCTGTAAACCGCCAATCATAATAGTAGGATCTGTTGGATGAGTAGCAAAAGATGCATAAAACTGAGTTGCTGCCAGCCCATTATTTATGCTGCTAAAAGAAGTGCCTCCGTTCGTACTTTTATAAACACCACCATCGCAGGCAATGTAAATGACATTATTATTACGGGGATCAAACTCCACATCATGTATATCAGAATGTACATTACTGCCTATTGTGGTCTTTGTTCCTTTGCCGGATGTTGTGGAACTGGAAGTGTACCGGTATAACGAAACACCTCCCATTACAAACTGATTCAGGTTGGATGGATTGATGGCAACATCATGAGAAAACCAGTATTGGTACTGACAATGATGTGATGAACTTTTTTCAATCCACGATGATCCAAAATTTGTGGACATGTATATTTCGTTTAGTGCAGAATTATCATTTCTTCCAATGCTGGCTACCAGGCGGGTGGAACCCACATTATCCAAACGGATGAAACCATTAAATGAAGCGGGTAAACCAGATGTTATCTTCGTCCAGCTAGGAGTTGCACTGCTGCCGTCAACACATCTGTAAATTCCTTTATCGGCATTTACCATATTACCTACCCCAACTACAATTTGGTTGGTATTAGAAGGATTAATAGCTATATCTGTTACATATGTTTTACTCAATATCTTACTCCAGCTTGAACCCGCATCCGCACTTCTGTATAAACCATCTGTTGCACAGGCATAAATGATATTATTATCAGAGGGATCAAATTCAAGCATTTGTATTCCAAACATTTCAGAAGTGTTTTTATTTAACACCTGCGACCATGTAACTCCGCCATCTGTGCTTTTAATAATACCAATACCGTAAGTGCCTCTGGTTTTCCATACATTAAAACCGGTATTAGATGTATCTACCCTGTAAACTTCACCGGTTCCTGCATAAATGATATTAGAATTGGAAGGATTAATGATAATTGAAGAAACCCCAAGCACAGGAAGGTTTGATATTACCGGCACCCAACTGGAACCGGCATTAACAGATTTCCATATACCACCACTTGCAGAGCCGGCCCATAAATTATTACTGTTGCCGGGGTCAATTGCTATGCAGAGAATTCTACCACCAATGGTAACACTTGGACCCAGAGAAACCCAGTTGGCGGCGGATGCTAACCCGGCACCTCTTAAAGCCGTGCTGTTATTAATATTTTTGAATTGTTGAAACTGTTTCCATGCACTGTTATATTTTTCATTAAGATTACCGGGATTTGGGTAAGCCCTTGCCTGAAACCACATAGCCATTTGTTTATCTGCTGCTGATTCTTTCTCATTAAAGGAAAGTTCCTCGGACGGACTGCTGCAATCTGATTTGTGTTCGCTGTATTTATAAACCAGAATAATTAAGAGGAGAAAAGCAAGAAAGTGTAATGTTGTTTGTTTAAGCAGTTTTTTCATAAAAAAAGTTTACAGTTAAATTACACTATTAGTATAAAAAAAAATTAAAAAATGTTTAATTCGTTTTGCATTTAAAAAAAGGCCAGTTAATTTTTTAATTGTTAAATACACATGTATGTAATTATACGTATGGGTTTTTATAAAAAATAAAATCTGATTATTTTAGCTAAGCTTTATTTATTAAACTAATAAACTAAACTTTATAAAACTGCAATTGAAAATAATTAATGTAAAAACATATCTGCCAAACGTATTAAAAAGCAATTCCAACTTTTTAAGTTGGGAGAGAATAACTTTTTTATAAAAACAATTAATTTGTTTCATTAAATTATTTTTCACTGTTAAACAATGAAAATCCTTTCCCTTTTTGCAGTAGTAATTCTCACCGGTTGTACTGTTAGCAACAACCCTCAGCGTATTCCAATACGAAAGCTGCAAAAAGGAATTATTAAAGAAGATACCAGTTATGTTTATTCACTTCCTTACGAAGTCAATAAAAAGCATTTACTGGTGCAGGGTTATTTTACACGTTTAACACATAAGGAAAGAGCAGCACTGGATTTTAAAATGAAAAGAGGCACCAATATTTGTGCTGCCC
Source organism: Sphingobacteriales bacterium (assembly GCA_016200915.1). Lineage (GTDB taxonomy): Bacteria > Bacteroidota > Bacteroidia > Chitinophagales > Chitinophagaceae > AWTP1-9. The sequence continues at coordinate 33,623 of JACQDV010000066.1, read as the reverse complement.
GTGGTGGTGTGGTAGTAAGAGTAAAAGAAGATGGAAACAGAGGCGGACTCAAAAAGAAATTTAGAAAATACACCAATCAGGTCGTTATCCGTCATGATGATGGAAGCTTTGCCGGTTACTGGCATTTAAAACAAAATGGTGCATTGGTGAATGCAGGTGATACCGTTAAGCAGGGACAGGTGATTGCTCTTTGTGGTAAAACCGGTTATACTATGTTTCCTCATTTACATTTTATCGTTTGGAAATTTTCTGCCGGTAATCAATGGATACAGGTGCCCACCCGTTTTAAAACAAACAATGGCATTACTTACCTGCGTCCTTTTCATTCTTACAGAAATGACGGTGAATAGTTACATTTGAAAAAAATCCGTTTTGAGTTTACAGGAAATTTACGAGCAGTTTATTGAAGGAATGAAACAAACTACCTGGATCGAATACTTTGCTGTATTTGCCGGTATTGCGAGTGTGTGGTTCAGCCGTATTGAAAATATATGGGTTTATCCCGTAGGTATTATCAATACGGTAATCTATATCTGGTTAAGTTTAAAAGGACAGTTGATCGGTGAAGCTTCCGTCAATCTTTATTACACCATCATGAGTATATATGGCTGGATATTGTGGGTAAAGAAAGATAAGGAGCAACATCATGTAGTAAACATCAGCTATTCCAATAAACAATGGTGGACTTACCAGTTATTGTTCTTTGCTGCGTTTTATATTGCAATCTATTTTTCTCTTACTTATCTTAAAAAATCATTTGCGCCGGGTGCAATACCCTGGGCTGATGCATTCGCTTCCGCTACTGCTTTTACAGGAATGTGGTTAATGGCTAAAAAGAAAGTGGAAAGCTGGTGGTGGTGGATTGCTACCAATATTGCTTCTGTTCCATTGTATTTTGTAAAGCATTATGTTTTTACCAGTGTGTATTATGTTGTGTTGCTTATTATGGCTGTTTTTGGTTTACTTGAATGGATGAGAAGAGCTTCTGTAAACTCATTAAAATAATTTTTTGAAAAAATATTTCTATATCATAGTAATACTGTTTAACCAATCAATCATAGGGGCCCAAAATATTGATATCAACATATTAAAGGCTGTCAATGTAAACAGAAATACTTCGTTAGACGGTACAATGAAAACGATAACAAACAGCTATATACCTTTTGCCGCCGGGCTGCCATCACTTATAATAATTGACGGCTTATTATCTCATAATAAAAAGATTACTTATAATGCGCTGGAATTATATGCCAGCGGAATGACCAACTGGCTGGTTACTTTTGCTTTAAAAAGAACAATTGACCGGGACCGGCCTTATCAAAAATATTCTTTCATTCAGCCATATAAATATTACAATACTTATTCGTTTCCAAGCGGTCATACCTCTGCGGCATTTGCTGTTGCCACCACCTTAAGTCTGCAATATAAAAGATGGTATGTAGTTGTGCCTGCTTATACATGGGCTGCGTTGGTTGGATATTCAAGAATGCATCTTGGTGTTCATTATCCAAGTGATGTATTGGGAGGGATAATCGTTGGTGCCGGTTCCTCCTATCTATGTTACCGGTTACGAAAGATAATTGAAACCAATCACCATAAAAAAATAGAAAAAAAGCAAGTGCTTAATTGATGTAGTTTATCTTTTCTGATTAACAGCAAAATACATTTCCACTACCTTTACCGTTATTGAATAATTTATTATGATAAAAACCGGCGAGTATAATACACTTACCGTTAGCAGGCTGGTTGAACCCGGTGCTTATTTAGAAGATGGGAAAGAAGGCATCTTATTACCCCGCCGTTTTGTACTAAAGGGAACTAAACCCGGTGATGAGCTGACTGTATTCGTTTATCACGACAGTGAAGGAAGAATTATCGCTACCACGCAAAAGCCAAAAGGCATTTTAGGTGATATCGTATTGCTGCGTTGTGTAAGCACTACGCCGCAAGGTGCTTTTCTCGACTGGGGTCTAATGAAAGATATATTTGTTGCCCGTTCGCAACAGGTAAACCGCATGTATCCAAACGGAGATTACCTGGTTAAAATATATCTCGATGAAAAAACAGGAAGAGTTGCTGCATCAGAAAAAATTGATTTCTTTTTAAGCAATGATGAATTAACGGTAAAAGAAATGGATGTGGTGAATCTCACTGTTTACCGCAGAAGCGATTTAGGATATGTTATGATCATCAATAATAAGCACACAGGTTTATTACATTTGAATGAAGTGTTTCGCCAGCTGGAAGTTGGTGACCAGCTCAAAGGCTTTATTAAAAAAATCAATCCTGAAAATAATAACATTGATGTGGTATTGGGCAAGCCTGGTTATGAACGGGTGGAAGATGAGTCAACTAAAATACTGCGGTTGTTACAACAGAACAAAGGTTTTCTTCCCTACCACGATAAAAGCGATCCTGAAAAAATTTATGAAGTGTTTGGCATGAGTAAGAAAACATTTAAAATGACCATTGGGGCTTTATATAAGCAAAGAAAAATATCTATCAGCGAAGAAGGAATAAAGTTGACCAAATAAACACCGCTTCATTACAGTTTTCACTTGCAATAATTAGTTTACTTTTGCTGCCATCATCTCTCAACAGGCAAGAATGAAAATTAGTGGTTTCACCATCATCAAAAATGCGGTTATTAATGATTATCCTATTGTGGAAGCAATACAATCCATTTTACCCGTGGTGGATGAAATGGTTGTAAGTATTGGCGATAGTGAAGATTCCACGGAGCAATTGATTCAGTCTATTAATTCTCCCAAAATAAAAATTGTGCATTCTGTTTGGGATCCATCTCTCCGCAAAGGCGGTAAAATTTTGGCTGTGGAAACCGATAAGGCCTTTCAGCACATATCGCCAGCTGCGGACTGGGCATTTTATATCCAGGGTGATGAAGTGTTGCCGGAGCAATATCATGCTGCAGTAAGAGCAGCAGCAGAAAAATATAAAGACGATAAAAGGGTGGATGGTTTGTTGTTTAAGTACCTGCACTTTTATGGTTCTTACGATTATGTAGGCGACAGCCGCAAATGGTATGATCATGAAATACGCATTATTAGAAATGATAAAACCATTACTGCTTACAGGGATGCACAGGGTTTTCGCCGTGATGGGAAAAAGATAAATGTGAAAGTGATTGATGCATACATTTATCACTATGGATGGGTGAAAACACCGGCGCAGATGAAAAAGAAGATGAAAGAAGTAAGTCGTTTCTGGAATGAAGACACCGATGAGTGGCGTAATTTTATAAAGTCAGAAGATGTGTTTGGTTTTGATGATTATGATTCATTAGTATTATTTACCGGCAAGCATCCGGCAGTAATGGAAAACAGGATAAAGAATCATTTTAAATTAGACCTGGACATTACGAAAAAGAATTTTTCATTTAAAAACCGAATGCTTTACTGGTTTGAAAAAAAGACAGGCAAAAGATTATTCAGTTTTCGTAATTACAGAATTATTAAATAATTTTTTTTTTGAGTATTTAGCAATGAATAAAGGCATGCAGCTACCGGGCATCAGAAAACATAAAACAACAAGTGGAGAATTTACTTTTTCCATTTTTGTTCCAACATGGAATAATATTGATTGCCTGAAGCTTTGTATTGAAAGCATTCGTAAAAATTCATTTTTCAAGCACCAGCTTATTGTTCATATAAACGAAGGTAGTGATGGATCGCTGGAATGGATTACTCAGCAAAACGATATTGATTATACATACAGTAAAACAAATATTGGTGTTTGTTACGCTTTAAATGCCTGCAGAACATTAGTTTCAACAGATTATATTTTATACCTTAACGATGACATGTATGTTTGTCCCAACTGGGATAAAGTATTGTATGATGAAATACAGTTAATCGGTCATCCATACTTTTTTCTTTCCGCCACAGCTATCGAACCGATTCTGTCCAGCAGTTGTGCTATTCAAAAGGATTTTGGAACAAACCCATCAAACTTTAAAGAGAAAGAGTTATTAGAACAATTTGAATCATTACAAATGCAGGACTGGTCAGGTTCAACCTGGCCGCCCAACATTGTGCATCGTGATGTGTGGGATTTAGTAGGTGGTTATAGTATTGAGTTTTCACCGGGCATGTACTCAGATCCCGATTTTTCCATGAAACTTTTATTATCCGGTGTAGAGATATTTAAAGGCTTAGCCAAAAGCAGGGTATATCATTTCGGTTCAAAATCTGTTGGCAGAATAAAGAAAAACAAAGGGTATTATTCTTTTATTGCTAAATGGAAAATAAGTTCCAGCACCTTAACTAAATACTATTTAAAAAGCGGTCATAAATATAATGGCCCGGTAAGCATGTTGCCCTTAAATGCAGGGCTTAAGTTAAAAAACTTTTATAAACGAATTTTGGCTTCTATAAAAGGATAAGATCATTAAGAATATTTGAATATACTTTTAAATGACCAGTGCCCCCAACATCATACAAAAAAAAATTCCGCAAATTATTGGGCTGCTTATCTTATCAGGGTTAATGTGGAGCCGTGCTTTGTTGTCAATAGCAGAAGGTGTTGCTGCGCTTTATGGAATCATCTCACTATTTAGAAGTGGATACAAAATATCTTCATTCGTTTTATGGAGTTTTATACCAGTTGTGTTATTCGGTTTAGGAATTTATCAAACAGGCATTCACGAAGTAAAAGACCTTGATTATCTTTTAACGCTTACTACATACCCGGCGTTAATCCTGTTCAATCTAAGTCTTGATGCTGAACAACGAAAACAGTTAGGGATAATTTGGGTAATTACAATTTTATTAAGCTTGCTTTATCCTTTAGGTTGGTATGTATCACATATAAATGAAGCATATCAGCGTTATAAGCAAGGACAATCATTGCCTGCATTCATGAGCAGCGATCATGTGCGGTATGGAATATTTGTATGCAGTGGTTTAATTCCATTGCTGTACGAAAAGCTTTTTGAGAAAAGAACACAAAACATTCTTATCATAATTCTTTCGTTGGTAATTGTTTTTTTATCTGTACGCAGTGCATGGGTTGCTCTGCTCATTCTACTAATCGTTTATGCAATTGGCAATTTTAAGTGGCAGCAATTGATCGGCGGATTTTTATTGCTGATGATCTTTGCTTTTGCTGCATATAGACTTATTCCAACTGTTGAGCAAAAAGTAAACTATACTATTTACGACTGGAAAGCATACCCGGCTGATAAATACAATCCCGATTTTTCAGATGGCCCCCGTTGTTCAATCAATAATGTTGCCTGGAAAACAATTCAAAAAAAGCATCGTACCAATGTTGGATGGAATAATGTGCCTTCTGTATTGCAGGATGAATTTCAATTGAATTATCCGGGTTCAACTATTAAATATGGCTGGCCTTTTAACCAGTTTTTATTTTGGTGGATGGGTGCCGGATTAGTTGGGTTAATCTTATTTTCATTGTGGTTGTTTTACCCGGCTTTACTCTTCTTTAAAGAAAAAAACAAAGCTTTACTCAGCTGGACACTGGTAGTAGCCGCAACCTGTGTTGTTGAAAGTACATTGAACATGCAGTATGGCGTATTCCTTCATGCATGGGTTATTGGCTTTGCATTTGGATGGAAGAATAAAATTGAATGAGGATGTATTTCAGATTTTTACATTTCATAGGTTCTTTTAATTCTAATTTTCAACCTTTTTACCCCCTCCGGGGAGGGGCTTTAGCAGTTTAAAATAAAAGACTATTTAATAGGGGTGGGTCGGGATGCTAAAATTTGAAATGATCCCGTTGAATGATACTTTGTAAGGTTTGCTCTATTTTTGTTTTATCGGTAAATACAGACTCTCTTCAATTATTATGTGGCAACAATTACTGGTTGATATAAAGAAAGGCGATGTAAAAGCATTGGCAAGAGCTATTACGCTTATCGAAAATGAATTTGAGGGTTACGAAAACTTTTTACAATTATTACCATCTTCTTCTATTCCTGTAATTGGTATTACGGGACCTCCCGGTGCCGGTAAGAGTACATTAGTAGAGGGATTGATTGGCGAAATAGTAAAGCAAAATAAAAAAGTAGCAGTGTTATGTGTGGACCCTTCATCTCCTTTCAACTTAGGTGCTTTGCTGGGCGACAGAATAAGAATGAGTAACTGGTACAATCATCCCAATGTATTTATCCGTTCATTAGCCACAAGAGGTTCATTAGGCGGATTACATCCTAAGATCATTGAGATAACGGATATTTTAAAAGCAGCACCGGTTGATTATATTATGGTAGAAACAGTTGGTGTGGGACAAAGTGAAGTAGAGATCGCCGGATTGGCTGATACAACTGTGGTGGTAGTGGTTCCCGAAGCAGGTGATGAAATACAAACGATGAAAGCCGGGCTTATGGAAATTGCCGACATATTTGTTGTGAACAAAAGTGACCGGCCCGATGCAGATATGTTTGTAAAAAATTTGAGGCAGATGCTGGCACCATCATTCAGCAATCGTAATTATGAAATACCGGTGATTAAAACTATTGCTTCTTCACAAACAGGTGTGGAAGAATTGCTGAATAAAATTATAAAGCATCAGCAATTGCATCTCAGCAACGAAAGAAAAGCTTATTTACTGGCGGAGAAAGCTTACCAGTTAATACAAACCAAAAGAATGAAAGGTGTTGATAAGAAAAAATTGAAAGAAGATATTGGGGAGAAGATGAAGGAGGCTTCGTTTAATCTTTATCAGTATGTGGAGAAGAAGTATCCTGCAGGATTGTAGCAGACGCTTTGAATGTTGATGTAAAAGAGTTCCTGTAACTTATTTATAATCTGATAGTACTGGTTATAATGGCTTATATGTTTTCATTGATATTGAAGATAATAACAAATTACATTTTGACTTCTCGCCCTAATTATTATATCTTTAGTGACCCAATTATATAACCATGTCAATAGTAAAGAAAAGAAAAAAACAAAAGTATCCTGGCATTACATTTAAAACTCAAGCCGGTAGATACATCGCTTTTTATGACCACAGAACAGACATCGTAGCAAGTGGAGAGAATGAAAGAGAGGCACTTAAAAATTTAAAAGAAATGTACAAGGTGGTAATGGAACACGAAGAAGAAGAGGAGAGCGAGAAGCCCACCTTAAAACTTCCAAATAACGTTGTTCCAAAAAAGTTTGTAGCTAAGTTTTAGTTTACGGTTGATCGCACTGATAATGACCACACTTTATAAACGCTCATCATTCCTTAGATTATTAACAACAAAGTACGGTTGTACTCTTACTCCATTAAAAGATGGAAGGGTTATAAAAGTTGAAAATGGGCCAATGAAAGATTATATATTCGTATCAAAACATGACAGAATAGACTACGAAGAAATTTATATACATTATCAAAAATTACTACTTACAGATTTGCCTTCACATTCTGAATTAGAATTAGCTGATTAATTTTTTTGTCGTGGTCAAACTTACCGGTAAAATTGTTGGTCAGGCGACCAACAACGGCATCAGGCAATTACAAATCTTCCGAACACCTGCGGTCAGGCGACGATCAGCAGCGACCAGCAATAACAGTAAAAATTATATTTAATAATTTTATCAGGTTAGTTGTTTAGTTTTAGCATATAAAAGAATAAATTTTTTTTGATGAACCGAAAACTAAATAAACGCAAACGCATAGCCCTGGTAGCACACGATCATAAAAAACAGGAGTTGATTGAGTGGGCACTGTATAACAAAACAACATTAGCCAAACATCAACTGTATGCAACGGGCACAACCGGCACCCTGCTGGAAAATGCTTTAGACCAGCCGGTGAATAAATTATTAAGCGGCCCTTTGGGAGGCGATCAGCAGATTGGCGCCAAAATAGCTGAAGGAAAAATTGATGCACTGATCTTCTTCTGGGATCCCATGGAAGCGCAACCGCATGATCCGGATATTAAAGCATTATTAAGAGTTGCTGTAACCTGGAATATTTTAATTGCCTGCGACCGGGCTACTGCTGATTTCCTTTTAACGTCTCCGTTAATGCATACCGAATATGAAACGATCATCACCGACTACAGTACTTATCTCAACCGAAAAGTATAATGAATGATTGTAAAGATCAGGCAATGGAAGAAGGCAGATAAAGCAGCATTACTCCAGTTAGTTAATAATAAAAAAATATGGTATAATGTTCGTGACCGGTTGCCCTATCCTTATACTGATAAGGATGCGGATGAATGGTTGAAGCTGAATGTTGGGATTAAGCCTGTATTAAATTATGTGATTGAAGTTGACGGAAAATTTGCCGGCAGCATTGGTATGGTTCCCAAAGAAGATGTATATCGCTGCAATATGGAAATAGGTTACTGGATAGGTGAGCCTTTCTGGAATAATGGCGTCGCTACTAAAGCCATCGCATTATTAGAATCAATTATTTGGAAAGAATATCCGGATGTGGTGAGAATATATGCAGATGTTTATGAATATAATAAAGCTTCAATGAAGGCATTGGAGAAAAATGGTTTTCACCTCGAGGCTATTCACAAAAAAGCAGTTATTAAAAACAATCTTTTGCTGGATGAATATGTTTGGGTTAAATTGAGAGCTGATTAAAAATAAACTTCATGCGATCTCTTCTATTATTGTTATGCGGTTTTATCAGCATCACCGCACAATCTCAGTTAAAAGGGTTTTCTTCAACAACATCAGCGGATCAATTAACATTAGAAAAAAAATTTGATGACCAATTAAAAGCATCTAATGTACAGGACTATTTAAAACAAATGTCCTCCCGCCCGCATCATTTAGGTTCACCGGGCAGTAAAGCAGTGGCGGAATACATTGCAGACAAGTTTAAGAGTTGGGGATATCAAACAGAGATAGAAACATTTTATGTTTTGTTTCCAACTCCCAAAACAAGATTGCTTGAAATGACCGGCCCAAAAAAATTTACTGCATCATTAAAAGAACCGGCATTGAAAGAAGATGCTACTTCCGGACAGGTAAATGAACAATTACCGGTTTATAATGCGTGGAGTGCAGATGGAGATGTTGCAGGTGATCTGGTTTTTGTGAATTATGGTGTACCTGCAGATTATGATCAGTTAGCAAAAATGGGTATTGATGTAAAAGGTAAAATAGTAATAGCAAAATACGGAAGAAGCTGGAGAGGTATAAAGCCAAAAGTAGCGCAGGAACATGGAGCATTGGGTTGCATTATTTATTCTGATCCCAAAGACGATGGTTATTACCAGGGTGATGTTTATCCTAAAGGCCCATTCAGAAACGAAAATGGAGCACAGAGGGGATCAGTAGAAGATATGCCGATTTATCCCGGAGATCCATTAACACCAAATGAAGGCGCAACCAAAGATGCAAAGCGTTTAGACAGAAAAGATGCAACCAATCTTTTGAAGATACCGGTAATCCCCATCAGTTATGCCGATGCGAAACCATTATTAGAATCGCTGGACGGTCCTGTAGCTCCACCAGACTGGAGAGGCGCCTTACCACTTACCTACCATGTTGGTCCCGGAAAAGCAAAGGTTCACTTGAAATTAGAATTCGATTGGAAAATTGTTCCATGCTATGATGTAATTGCCAAACTCACCGGTAGTGAATACCCCGATCAGTGGGTGATGAGAGGAAATCATCATGATGCATGGGTTAATGGTGCAGGCGATCCATTAAGCGGCCAGTCTGCCATGATGGAAGAAGCAAGAGCAATTGGTGAGCTTGCAAAAACAGGATGGAAACCTAAACGTACTATTGTTTATGGAGCTTGGGATGGTGAAGAACCCAGTTTGATCGGATCAACAGAATGGGTGGAATATCATGCCAATGAACTGAAACAAAAAGTTGTTTTGTATATTAATTCAGATGGAACAGAAAGAGGATTTGTAGGAGTAGAAGGTTCGCAGGGTTTGGAAAATTTCTTTAACGAATTAACAGGAACAATTATTGATCCTGAAACAAATGTTACAGTAAGAGAAAGAGCAATAGCGAATAATATTGCAGACGCATCTTCAGTGAAAGCAAAGAAGGATTTGATGGAAAAGAAGATGATTGAAATGGGAGCGATGGGATCTGGTTCTGATTACTCACCGTTCATTCAGCATCTTGGCATACCATCTTTAAATATTGGTTATGGAGGTGAAGGTGATGGTGGCGAATACCACTCAATTTATGATTCTTATGATATGTACACAAGATTTAAAGACCCCGGATTGGTATATGGTGTGGTACAGGCAAAAACAACAGGCCGTGTTACACTAAGAATGGCCGATGCAGAATTATTACCCTTTGATTTTAGAACAGTGGCAAAGAAAATTTCCGGGTATGCAAAAGAATTAATAGAAACAACCAATGAAATGAGAGAAACTACCCTTGTAGAAAATAAGTTGCTGAATGAAAAGTATTATACATTAGCTGCGGATCCAACCAAAATATTTGTTGCACCTAAACCTAAAGATGAGGTGCCCTATTTAAATTTTGCGCCATTAGAGAATGCTGTTAATTTATTGGAAAAAGCTGCCGCAGCATTGTCTTCAAAATTAGATAACGCTGCATTAACGCAGGATCAGAAAAATAAAATCAACATACAACTTTACCAGGCAGAGCAAAATTTATTATTACCCGATGGACTTCCAAGAAGAGGCTGGTACAAACATTCAATTTATGCCCCTGGTTTTTATACGGGATATGGAGTAAAAACATTACCGGGCATTCGTGAAGCAATCGAACAACGCAACTGGAAAGAAGCACAGGATATGGTTGAACAAACGGCTGCTGCCATTAATAAATTCAGCAGCTACCTGCAAACAATCAAATAACAGTTATTCAATTATATTATGAAGGGGATTTGCTAAATTGCATATCCCCTTTTATTATTTATGCCATTCAAATTACATGCACCTTATTCGCCGGCAGGTGATCAGCCGGAAGCTATTCGTCAACTGACGGAAGGTTTAGTGAATGATGAAAAGTACCAGACATTATTGGGTGTTACTGGCAGTGGTAAAACATTTACCATCGCCAATGTTATTCAAAATGTACAGAAGCCAACATTAGTGCTTACTCATAATAAAACATTGGTGGCGCAGTTGTATGGTGAGTTCAAACAATTCTTTCCGGAGAATGCAGTGGGTTATTTTGTTTCTTATTATGATTACTATCAACCAGAGGCATACATGCCCGTGAGAGATGTGTATATAGAAAAAGATTTAAGCATTAATGCAGAGTTAGATAAACTTCGTTTGCAGGCAACAGCAGAATTGCTGAGTGGCAGAAGAGATATTATTGTAGTGGCGAGTGTGAGTTGTATTTATGGTATTGGAAATCCAACTGAATTTGCAAACAATGTTATCCGTATTGAAAAAGGGCAGGTTATATCACGACAAGGATTTCTTCATTCATTAGTGAATGCTTTATACAACCGGAGCCAGGGAGAATTTGGAAGAGGAACATTCAGGGTGAAAGGAGATACCATTGATATCAATCTTCCTTATGTTGATTATGGATATCGTATTGCTTTCTTTGGTGATGAAATTGAAACGATAGAGACATTAGAATTAAGTACTGGCAAAAGGATTATGGAAGTGCAGAATGCTGCTATCTTTCCCGCCAACTTATATATTGCTCCAAGAGATATGATGCAGCAAATCCTGGCCGAGATGCAGGATGAATGTGCGAGGCAGGTAGATTATTTTAAATCAGTTGGAAAATATATTGAAGCACAACGATTGAGTGAACGGGTGAATTTTGATATTGAAATGATACGTGAGCTGGGTTACTGTAATGGAGTAGAAAATTATTCAAGATTCTTTGACAGGAGAACTCCGGGTACAAGACCTTTCTGTTTGCTGGATTATTTTCCAAAAGATTTTTTATGTGTGATAGATGAAAGCCATCAAACCATTCCGCAGGTGAGTGGTATGTATGGTGGAGACCGTAGCAGAAAGATGGTGTTGGTGGATTATGGTTTTCGTTTGCCCAGTGCATTAGATAACCGTCCACTTAATTTTCATGAGTTTGAAACCTTACTCAATCAAACCATTTTTGTTTCTGCTACTCCTGATCATTATGAATTAGAAAAATGTGGTGGTGTAGTTGTGGAACAAGTAGTAAGACCAACCGGTTTGTTAGATCCTCCAATAGAAGTAAGACCCAGTGTAAACCAGATTGATGATTTATTAGATGAAATTGATAAACGTGTTACGAAAGGCGATCGTGTATTAGTAACTACACTTACTAAACGCATGGCTGAAGAGATGGATAAATATTTGCACCGTATCAATATCAAATCAAAATATATCCATAGTGAAGTAGATACATTGGATCGGGTGGAGATATTAAGACAATTAAGATTAGGTGAAATAGATGTACTGGTAGGAGTAAACTTATTGCGGGAAGGGTTGGATTTACCGGAAGTATCATTAGTTGCTATTCTCGATGCTGATAAGGAAGGTTATTTACGTAATGAAAAATCTTTAACGCAAACCGCTGGTCGTGCTGCAAGAAATGCAGACGGACTGGTAATATTTTATGCTGATAAGATCACTTACAGTATGCAGCGGACAATGGATGAAACAATTCGCCGCCGGGAAAAACAAATTGCTTACAATATTGAACACGGTATTACTCCAACTACAGTTAAGAAATCGATTGAGCAAATCCTGGGTCAAACTTCTGTGTTAGATATTAAAGGCTATGATAAAAAATCTCCGTATTTAGTAGAAGGCGATATGGTAACAGTTGCAGCAGAAGAACAGGAAGAATATGTTACTATTCCCCAATTAGAAAAAGCAATCAATAAGGCAAAGAAAGAAATGGAGAAAGCTGCCCGTGATTTAGACTTTATGGAAGCGGCAAGATTAAGAGATGAAATGTTTTTGATGCAGAAGAAATTAGATGACATGCGAAAATAACTACCCATAACAGGGTATTGCAGTTGCAGTTTACTTGTGCTACCTTAACGAAAAATTTAAGCATGCGATTTAAATCATGCTTTATTATCATTTTTTTGCTACACATTACATTTTGCTCAATTGCCCAGCAACTGAGGTTAGTAGTTCCTGTTGGGCATACCGGAGAGATTGCTGATGCATGTTTTAGCCCCAATGGCAAACTGCTTGTTACGGTTGCAGATGATAATACAATCAAAATTTGGGATATCAGCTCAGGTCGCTTGTTTCAAACTTTATATGGCCACAAAGCAGCAATTACCCAGCTTTTGTTTATTGACAACGGTAATTATTTAATAACCTCGTCTTATGAAGATGGTAATATTAAAATCTGGGATATAAAGAGCGGGGAAGAAAAAATAAATTATAATACAGAAAAACGTTTTACAAAAAATATCCATTGGCTTGCGTCTGTTGTTAAAAAGAAAATGATGATACTGGATGGAGAAAGTATAAAGGTATGGGAAGTTGAAACAGGCAAACTTGACTATACGGTTAACGAAAAAGCTACAGATTCGGATGCTAACCCATTTGATGAAGGGGCTGTTAGTAACGATAAAAAAACAGTAGCTGCTATCACAACTTATGGCGACAGTCTTTTTGTTTGGGATATTACATCACATAAGCTAAAAGGGAAATTTTTGATAGAACGGATTGGTTATAAACATTCAATTAAATTTTCGCCAGATGACAAATACCTGTACCTGTTAACAGAGCATGGATTTGAAATATTAGACATATCAAACGGGAAAAAAAAGTTTGAATCGGTTCTGTACGGTTCCTTATTTATGAAACCAAAGTTCAGCGCAAATATGCGTTATCTTTTTACCGCCAGTAAATATGATCCTATGCGGGAAAGCGGAATAGGTTTAAATACTGATGTAAATGATAATAAAAACTTTGCTCCCGCAATAACGGAAGTTTTACTTCATAAAACTACATTACTTAAAGGGCCTGTCCCTGATGGAAATATTAAAGAGGTAGAATTTGATAATTCCGGTAATCATTTGTTTGTCTCAACTTCAACAGGCTTTTATATATACACCATTACAGGAAATCAATACAACAAAACAGGACAAATAAAAGAAAACAATTACAATTATGTGCCGGTATTTTATACGGACCCTGATGGAAGATATATATTAAAAACTACCGAAGGGGTTGCAACACTTTATAATATAAAAGGGGAACGGATCCATCTTATTAAAGGCAATATCTCCTTTGAGCCAAACCAGTATTTCAGTAACGATGGTAAATTTATTTACACAACATCAGGTAATGCAGGAAAATATTCATGGGATATATCCGGGGGTAAATTCACTTCTTCGTATGATACAAGCTATGGTTTAGAAAAAGGTAAAGATGAAAGTAATATAATAAAACCTTATTCTTTTTTAGATACCTTAACCGGTATTTGGAAAGTCGTTACCGGAAAAGACACAGTCTCACTTAAGGGAAAAATGAATTATATCCCAACCGTAACTATCTCAAATACAAAAAAATTTATAGCTGGTTACCGCACTGGCGATAGTCTGTTACGTATTTGGAGTGCCGCTGGCGGGGATTTAGTTCACCAGGTTTTTTGTAAATATGGCAGCCCTGAATCTGTAGCCTTCGGTAAGAACGACAGTCTGTTAATTTGGGGAAGTGGAAATGCCTATATTAATTCAAAGCAATTAGACAAAATGTGGGACGATCTGCAAAAAGAATTAGATAATACTGATACGGCTGTTAACAAAGATGTTATTAAAGAAGATACTGTTGTAGCTGAAACAGGCAATGCAAGAAACTCGTGTTTAATTAATATTATTTCTTTAGCAACAGGTAAACCGGTTTTTGAAGTGGAAGACTCCACTCTGCCCAGAAGTTATATTCGAACTGGTTTTTCTGATAGCTTTAAATATTTTGATGCATTAACAGGATTTATTACTATTTGGGATTCAAAAACCTTTCGTAAAGTTATTTCCGTAGAAAATAATTGTACTAACTGGTTACCCGGATGGGCCATAAGTGCAGACGGGCAAAAAGTATTGATTTCTTGTGACAACAGCTCTGCGTTATATGAGTCTTATTCCAATAAACTTTTATTCACTCTGCCCGGGGCTGTAAGTTTTGCTGATTTTAGTGAAGATGGTAAATACATATTAACTGAAGCACCCGACAAACAATTAAAAATCTGGAGTACTGTTACCGGTAAAATTCTTTATACCTATTATGCTCTCGAAAATGGCAGCTATCTGTTGACAGATGAATATGGTCGTTATGACGGTACAGAAGATGCCCGAAAAAAATTATACTATGTATGCAGAGATGAAATAATTGATCTTGACCAGGTGAAGGACCAGCTCTGGGTGCCCAACCTCGCAGAAAGAATCATGAAAGGTGATACCATTAATGCACCTACGCTGGCAGAATTAAACGTTTGTAATTTAATTCCACTGGTAGAAACAAAAGAAGAAACTAAAGATAATTACCAGTTTCAAATTACTTCAAGACGTGGTGGCCTGGGCGATGTTATTATATCTGTAAATAATATAGAGTCATTACGATTGACAAGTAAAGATTTGCAGAAAAATGGAAACGAATATTTATTGAAAGTAGATAAAAAAGCTATTCAAAAATATTTTGTTCCCGGAGAGACTAACAGTATTAATGTAAAAGCACTAACTGCCTCCAACGATATCAGCAGTCGTTCAACAGTTGTGGAAGAACAAGGTGTTCCTGTGACTATTAAAACTGCCCCTAATTTATATGCAGTGGTTGTTGGCGTAAGTGATTATAAGGGAACAGAACTTGACTTGCGCTATGCTGCCAAAGATGCCAATGATATTGCCGGAGCTATAGAAATGAGTGCAAAAAAATTATTGAATACAGATGATAAAAATCATGTGTTTGTTTACAAGCTTCATACGGCTGAAGGGCACGATTTGTTCCCGGAAAAGAACAGTATAAGAAAAATAATTAATGATATTGGAGTGAAAGCACAGCCCAACGATATTTTGCTGATCTTCTTTGCAGGTCATGGCAAATGGGATAAAGATAAAAACCAGTTTTTCTTTTTAACGGCCGATGCTTCTAAAGAAACAGTTACTTCTGCTATAAGTGATGTGGGCATCAGTATGCAGGAGTTAACAGATTGGATTCAGCCATCTAAAATGAAAGCACAAAAAAGAATACTGGTATTTGATGCCTGTAACAGCGGACAGGCAATTAAAGACCTGGTAAAAATTGGTAATGATGATCAGAAATATTTAGTTGCACGTGATGATGAAAAAGCTGAACAAATTAAAGCGGTTGAAAAGCTGAATAATAAATCAGGATTATTTATTCTTTCTGCTTCGGCCAGTAATCAATATGCTTATGAAATGGGTAAATATTCACAGGGACTGCTCACTTACTCTTTGTTGAAAGCCATAAAGGAACAACCGGAAGTATTAGAGGACAGAAAATATCTCAGCGTATATCGTTGGTTTGATGCGGCAGAAAAAACAGTCAGCAATATTGCAGCTGTAAACGGTGGCCAGCAACAACCACAATTGGTAAGTACAACGAATTTTTCGATTGGTGTTGTGGATGATGAAGTACGAAATAAAATTGTTTTACCAAATGAAAAGCCTGTGTTTGCTGCCAGCAATTTTCAAAACAGCGATGAAGATATTGCTGCGGATAACTTAGGTATGAATAAACTGGTGGATAATATACTTTCCGATATATCAGTTCGTGCTGTGGATAGCAAAATCTCTTACCTGCCCTATTCAGCAACGGATGCTTATAATTTGAGCGGACGCTACACTTTAACCGGCTCTGACATTCTGCTAAAAGTCAATATTCGCAAAAACAATCAAACCCTCTGCAAGTTTGATGTAAGAGGTACCACCGATAAACCAGAGGCTATTGCCCAAAACGTAACAGCAAAGGCCATTGAGTGGCTTTCAGCAAACAAATAAATACCAGTAATTTTGTTTGTTTTACTATCTTAACTGAAATTCATTTATTATGAACAGAGAATTATTTGGTTGGTATAGTCCTTCATTAGGAAAAGATATGCCCATTGCTTCTTACGGACATTATGGTTTTTCCTTGTTGTTAATTCCAACTGCGGCGGCGGATTATTTAGAATATGAACGTTTTCAAATGATGGAGGCATTGCAGCCATTTGTTGACGCCGGTAAAATGAAAGTTTTTTCTATCGATAGCATCAATAAGGAAAGCTGGCTCAATAATGAAATGCTGCCAGAGCATAAAGCCATCCGTCATAACCAGTTTAATGAGTATGTATTTAATGAAGTGGTTCCTTATATCAAATCAACTACCAGCAGCGAAACTCCTATTATCACCTGCGGTGCTTCCTTTGGTGCATTACATGCAATGAACCTGTATTTAAAAAGACCTGATATTATTAATGGTGCTATCTCAATGAGTGGTGTGTATGATTTAACTGAATACACCAAAGGGCATTGGGACGACCAGGTTTATTATAACAGTCCTATTCATTACATTCCTAACTTAGAAGATGCATGGTACTTTGATAATTACAAGCGCAGCAGTAATATTCATATCTATACCGGAAGCGGTAACTATGAAGATCCCGAAGCCAACAAAAGATTTTCGAAAGTATTATGGGATAAAGGCATCTGGCACGACTTAGATGTGTGGGGTAACGATATTCATCATGATTGGCCCACGTGGAGAAATATGTTGCCTTATATTATTCAGAATAAGTTTTAAAAACCAGGCTTTTAATTGTTCCTGTTTCTTCATGGGGGAAAATTTTTTTGCTGTTTTACACAATAAAATAAATATGTGTTGTTATTTGCTTTAGCAAAAAATCTTTTTAATTTTACTGTACATAAATCCAAGAATCATGAAAAAACCAGTCACACTGTTGGCATTGGCCTTCTTTACATTTTCCCTCTACTTAAATTTTTTCGCTAAGACTTATTCTACTGAACCTGTTAACTATGTTCAGAAGAAAGTTAATGGTGCTGAAGTAACTGCTAAGCAGGACGTAAACAGCTCTACTGACCAGACTGCGTCTGTGCAGAAAGAGTCTGCCCGTAAGGAAGACGAGCTGGCAGCAAAGGGAATGAATAAGAAGTAATAACCCGTTTTTGAACCTCTGAACCATATTTTATTCGCAGCAAACTGCGAAGTACTAACCCATTGTCTATACTTTTTTGACTTTTCTCATAATGTAAGATTAATCCGGCCGTGGTTTCTACTGCGGCTTTTTATTTTCTCATGTAGTTAGTTTATTAGCGGTATCAGTTTTGGTATCGCTTTTTTATTTTGGCAAATCTTACCTTAGTGCTATGAGTGATAAAAAATTGTTCCTGCTCGATGCATTTGCCCTTGTGTTCAGGGCATATTATGCGCTGATAAGAAATCCACGGGTTACTTCTAAAGGCAAAAACACCAATGCACAATTTGGTTTTACCAATACACTGGTTGATTTGATCAATAACCAGAAGCCTACTCATATGGCTGTGTGCTTTGATACACATGCTCCAACAGAACGTCACACTGATTTTGCTGACTATAAAGCTAACCGCCAGGAAGCTCCGGAAGATTTATTAGCATCAGTCCCCGATATTAAAAAAATCATTGAAGGATTTAATATACCTGTTATTGCCATTGATGGATATGAAGCCGATGATGTAATCGGCACACTGGCAAAACAAGCGGCTGCATCCGGTTACGATGTATTAATGGTAACACCGGATAAAGATTATGGGCAGTTAGTAGATAAACACATTAAAATTTATAAACCACCTTACCAGGGAAATACTGCAGAGATATTAGGTCCAAAAGAAGTGTGTGAAAAATGGAATATTAAAGAAGTAAGCCAGGTAATTGATGTTTTAGGATTGATGGGAGATGCAGTGGATAATATTCCCGGCATATCCGGTGTGGGAGAAAAAACAGCTGCTAAATTATTGGCTGAATATGATACATTAGAAAATGTATTGGCTAATGCAGATAAAATTAAAGGTGCATTGGGTGAAAAGGTTCGTAATGGAAAAGATTTGGCCATCATGAGCAAAAAACTCGCCACCATTATTACTAATGTACCAACAGAATTTCATGAAGAAGATTTTAGATTGAAAGAATGGAATAAAGAAGCATTGAAAGATGTGTTTGCTGAGCTGGAATTTAAAACGCTTGGTAAACGATTGCTGGGAGATGAGTTTAATGTATTTAATGCAGCACCGGTTGCTGTACAAACTGATTTGTTTGGAAATATTGTTGAGCCGGAGAAAAAAGAAGAAAAGAAACCTGCTGAAATTAGTGATGGTGATGAAGGAGGATTAATTGCTTCTAAAAATATCAATAACACGCCACATACTTATGCCGCTATAGTTACTGATAAGCAGATTAAAGAATTAGTTACTGATTTATTAAAACAAAAAGAAATTTGTTTTGATACGGAAACAACCGGTATTGATGCGAACGACGCAGAACTGGTAGGTATGAGTTTTTCTTACAAAACAGGTGAAGCCTATTATATCCCCTGCCCTGCTGACCAGGATAAAACAAAAGCCATTCTCAAATTATTTGAACCGCTGTTTAGTGATAAAACCAAAATATGGATTGGACAGAACCTGAAGTATGATATGCTGATGTTGAAATGGTATGGTGTGGAGTTGGCAGGTAATATTTTTGATACCATGCTGGCGCATTATGTTATTGAACCGGAAGGAAAAAGAAATATGGACATACTGAGTGCTAAATACCTTGGATATGAACCGGTGCATATTGATGAACTGATAGGCAAGAAAGGTAAAGCACAGGGAACAATGCGGGACGTGGAACTGGAAAAAATAAAAGATTATGCTGCCGAAGATGCAGATATAACACTTCAGCTTAAAAATGCTTTTGTTCCATTATTAAAAACAAATGAAGTAGAAAAAGTTTTTAATGAAGTAGAAAATCCATTAGTAAAAGTGCTGATGGCTATGGAATATGAAGGGATAAAAATAGACGAAGGATTTTTAAATGACTACTCCAAGCAATTAGAAAAAGAAGCAAAGACTGCTGAGGAAAGTGTGTACAAACAAGCCGGAGTTCGGTTCAACTTAGCTTCACCAAAGCAATTAGGTGAAGTATTATTTGATAAACTTCAGCTGGACCCCAAAGCCAAGAAAACAAAGACCGGTCAGTATGCAACGGGTGAAGATGTATTATTAAAATTAGCTTCGCAAAATAAGATTGTGGATGATATTCTTGTTTTTAGAGAATATACCAAACTAAAATCAACCTATGTAGATGCATTGCCACTGATGATTAATAAAAAAACAGGGAGAGTGCATACCAGTTATGGACAAGCCATCGCCGTAACAGGAAGATTAAGCAGCAACAATCCTAACCTACAGAATATTCCTGTTCGTACAGAGAGAGGAAAGGAAATTCGTAAAGCATTTATACCAAGAGATAAAAAACATACATTAATCAGTGCTGATTATTCTCAAATTGAATTACGCATTGTAGCGGCCATCAGCGGAGACCCGGCTATGTGTGATTCTTTCCGCAGTAATAAAGACATTCATACCGCAACTGCAGCTAAAGTTTATAACGTGGCTGAAAAAGAGGTGACCAAAGAAATGCGTTACAAAGCCAAGAGTGTAAACTTTGGTATCATCTATGGACAAGGAGCATTTGGTTTGGCAGATAACTTGGGCATCAGCAGAACAGAGGCAAAAGAAATCATTGATAATTATAAAAAACAATTTGCCGGTATCCAGAAATACATGGACGACACCATCAACTTTGCCCGTGAACATGGTTATGTGCAAACCTTAATGGGAAGAAAACGCTGGCTGAGAGATATTAACTCTGCCAACTTCACCGTTCGTGGTTTTGCTGAACGAAATGCCATCAATTCACCAATACAGGGAAGTGCTGCTGATATGATTAAACTGGCGATGATAAAAATTCATGAAGCATTTAAAAAACACAAATTCGAAAGCCGCATGGTGTTACAGGTGCATGATGAATTGGTATTTGATGCAGTGAAGGACGAAGTAAAAACAATTACACCGGTGATTATTGAATGTATGCAGTCAGCATTATTATTACCGCATGATGTACCTGTGATTGCTGAAGTGGGGACTGGTGAGAACTGGTTGGAAGCACATTAAAAATTTTTACTTAGATATATATTTTATGGCCACAAAAGACAAACGGGTTGATGCATACATTGCCAAATCAGCCGACTTTGCAAAACCGATACTAACTCGTCTGCGACAACTGGTTCATAAAACCTGTCCGGGTACAGAAGAAAAAATGAAATGGAGTTTTCCGCATTTTGATTATAAGGGTGAAATGCTGTGCAGTATGGCAGCATTCAAACAACATTGTTCTTTTGGTTTCTGGAAAGCTTCATTGATGAAAGATAAAGAGCTGATGGAAGCCGCTCAATCAGAAGTCGCAATGGGACATTTGGGAAGAATTACTTCACTAAAAGATTTACCATCCGATAAAAAAATTACTGCCTGGATAAAGGAAGCGATGAAGCTGAATGAAGATGGAGTAAAAGTGGTTAAGAAAAAACCAACTGAAAAGAAAAGTTTAGTGGTTCCTGATTATTTTACTAAAGCAGTTAAGAAGAATAAAAAAGCCTGGACAACATTTGAAGCCTTTAGTCCATCTGCAAAAAAAGATTATGTGGAATGGATAACAGAAGCCAAAACCGAAGAAACAAAAGAGAAAAGATTAA
Organism: Sphingobacteriales bacterium; assembly: GCA_016200915.1. GTDB lineage: Bacteria > Bacteroidota > Bacteroidia > Chitinophagales > Chitinophagaceae > AWTP1-9. The sequence continues at coordinate 11,985 of JACQDV010000066.1, read as the reverse complement.
CCCAGGCAATTGAATGGATGGCAGAAGGTAAACGCCGTAACTGGAAGTATGAAAGATAAGTTGAGATGGTAATAGTAATTCAATGCAGTGATAAAGTTGGATTAGTAGCCGCCACCAGTAATGTGCTGGCGAAGAATGGTATCAACATTGTTTCCATGCGGGAACATGTGGATACAGATAAAGGACGTTTCTTTCTCCGTATTCAAACGGAAGGAGAACAAAATACTGATACTTTAGCCAAACAATTAAAAGAAGCATTACCGCAAGATGCGGAAGTACATATCAATCCTATTCCTGAAAAGAAAATAATTGTATTGGTTACAAAAGAACATCACTGCCTGAGTGATATTTTAATCCGCAATCATTTTAAAACTTTAGGAGCAACCTTACAATGTGTCATTGGCAATCATGAGGTGTTGCATGACATCTGCAAACGGTTTGCTATTCCTTTCCATTTCGTATCACATAAAAATATAAGTAAAGAAAAGTTTGAATCAGATATACAACTGGTCATTAACCAGTATAATGCTGATTATTTAGTATTGGCAAAATTTATGCGTATCCTCTCACCTGCTTTTGTAGAAAAGTTTCCGATGCGTATCATCAATATTCATCATTCCTTCTTGCCGGCTTTTATTGGTGCTAATCCATACAAACAAGCATATGAACGTGGTGTAAAACTAATTGGCGCCACTTCTCATTTTGTTACGAATGATTTGGATGAAGGGCCTATTATTTGTCAGCAAATTATTCCCGTCAATCATTCCTTCACAACCAGTGATATGGTAAGGGCAGGTAAAGAAATTGAAACGGCTGTTTTAGCCAAAGCATTGCATCTTGTTTTTGAAGACAGGGTGCTGGTTCATGAAAATAAAACAGTGGTATTTGAATAAAAAACCTAACAGGTTTTGAAAACCTGTTAGGTTTAAACAAAATGACTGACAACTAATTTTTCTTCCAGTCAGGTAACCTTCCCGGTGTATAAGGAGCTTTATATTTTTCCAATACAGTTTCAACCTGTTTAATTTCTTCTGTTACGGTTTTCAATGAATTTAAGATGGCTTCAAATCCATCAGCCGCTATATTGTACGATTGCTTAAATGTTTCTGTTGGAGCTGAAGTAGTAACCCATAATGAACCGGCAATCTGGTCTACTCTTCCTTTTAGCGAAATGGGTGTTACGGATTCATATCTTGCTCTTAATCCATCTCCATTCATCTGGCGGTTTATCTCTTTCAGTTTATTTTCTATTGCTAAAATTTGTTCATAAGTAACTGTGGGAACGGAAGCAGCATCTAATACAGCCTGTTTAAGGTAAGGAATTTTTTCAACCAACTCACCACGGTATGCATCTGCACCGCTCATCGCCCTGGTTAAGTCCGCTACCTTTTTATTAAATGCATCCAATGTTGCTTTATCAGCAGGAGGCAATGATGTATTGTTTAACGGAACGCATTTGAATGATTGTGCTGAAACCAGTTCAGTAAACTTACCATCTTCAAATTGTGACAGTGAAACTTTATAAGTACCCGGAGTAACCATATAACCAACATCAGGAGTGTTCCATGCATACGTATCATCAAATGGAGTAAAAGTAACAGGAGTAAATGGCTGGTAACGGAAATCCCATGTTAAACGATTTACACCCTTGCTGATTTGGGTTTTTATTTTACGGATAACATTACCCTGTTCATCGGTAACAGTAAATAATAAATATGGGTCGGGTTGCTGTCCTTCTTTGAATAATACATCGTACGATGGATAATCAACATCTTCTCCTTTCTCCTGCTTTTTCTTTTCTTCCTCTTTTCTTTTATCTTTTAAACTCTTTACTTCATCTTTTATAAAATAAGTAAAGGTTGCCCCAACCGGAGGATTGGCTGCAGAATAAAAATTAGCTCCCTGGAAACCTTTTCCAGCAAAACCAAAAGGATTTCCTTCAATATACATCCACGCCTCTTTGATTGGGAATATCTCAGCTTTCTTTCTTAATGTTTCTGTTGTTAAATAACGAAGCGGGGTATAATCATCCAAAATATAAACACCTCTTCCAAAAGTTGAAACCACTAAATCATTCTCCTTTCTTTGTATTTCCATATCCATTATAGTGGTGGTTGGCAGCCCATTCATAAATTTGATCCATTCTTTTCCACCATCCACACTTACATATAAACCAAACTGTGTTCCCGCAAATAATAAATCAGCTTTTACATGGTCCTCTGCCATACAATATGTACTTCCTTTTGCCGGGAGATTTGCATTGATGGAAACCCATGTTTTTCCGCCATCATTTGTTTTTAATAAATATGGTTTATAATCACCAGCGTTATATGCATAGCAGGAAGCGTAGGCAACTAACTTATTATGTTGTGAAGCGAGTATATGATGTACTCTTGTAAACTCCGTTACGCCGGGCAATGAAGTCGCTTTACTCCAGGTTTTTCCGCCATCTGTTGTTACTTGTATCAAGCCATCACCCGTACCCGCATAAATTATGTTTTCATCTAATGGTGATTCAGCAACACTGCTGATGTTTGCCAATGAACCTTTCGTAGCATACTCTTCAATGCTCCAGCTTTTGTTCATCAGACGTAACATCTTTTGCGGAACACCTCTTGTTAAATCCGGACTAATGATATCCCATGTATTACCACGGTCATTAGTGCGGAATAATTTATTGGCAGCGAAATACAACCGCTTATTATCGTGACGGGAAATAATTAATGGTGCATCCCAATCAAAACGATAACCACTATCAATCAAATTTACTGGTTGAATAAATAATTGCTCTCCATTCTTTTTATCATAGCGAACCAATCCGCCGTTTTGTGATTGCACATAAAGAATATTATCATCTTTCCAGTCGGCCCTTGTTTGAAAACCATCACCACCTAATGTAAATGTCCATTCACGATTGGTGATACCAGATGAATTGATGGTTCGTGATGGTCCCATCAAACTATTATTATCCTGTGTGCCGATATATACATTGTAAAAAGGCAACGCATTATCAGTACTTACTTTATAAACTTCAGCAATAGGAATATTGGATTTGAAACTCCAGCTCTGTCCTAAATCCCAGCTTTCATATACGCCGCCATCATTCCCACTAATCAAATGTTTGGTATTAGAAGGATCAATCCATAACACATGATTATCTACATGTTTATGTTTTTCTCCCAACGGTTTAAATGTTTTACCACCATCTGCACTCACCTGTATCAGTAAATCCATACTGTACACACGGTTTTCATCTTTAGGGTCAGCAAATAATTTTTGCATATAAAAAGGATAAGCAGAAATGCCACCACTTTGTTTATTCCAACTGGCACCACGGTTTGTACTTTTATAAACTCCGGCACCTTCTTTTGCTTGTACAATTGCATACAACACATCAGGGTTGGCGGAGGAAACACACATACCCATTCTGCCAATATCACCAGTTGGCATTCCCTTCATGATTTTTTGCCAGGTAGCACCACTATCGAGACTTCTGTATATAGCACTTTCAGGTCCTCCCTGTATATTGGTATAACCTTTACGAAAACGTTCATGTGACACTGCATACAAGGTCATGTTATTGCGTGGGTCCATATGCACTTCATAACAACCGGTATATTCACTGATGTATAACACACGTCTCCATGTTTTGCCACCATCAGTTGTTTTATAAACACCACGGTCACCCCCTTCTTTTCGTAAAGAGCCATACGCCGCTGCATACACCACATTGGAATTAGTTGGGTCAATAGCAATCCCACCAATATGTTCTGAACTTTGCAAACCCATATTTTTCCAGCCTTTCCCGCCATCTTCACTTTTATAAATTCCATCGCCATAAATAGCATTGCCTTGTCCATTGTTTTCTCCTGTTCCCACCCACACATTATTGGGATTAGATGGATCATACCGAACAGAACCCATCGCAAAGGAAGGTTGTGCATCAAACACTGGTGAAAAAGTTGTTCCGTTGTTTGAAGTCTTCCATAAAGAACCATGACCAGATGCTACAAAGTATTCGCTACTGTTTCTTGGGTTAACAGCAATATCAATAACACGTCCGCCGGTAATAGCAGGACCAATGCTGCGAAAACTCAATCCGCTTAACGAAATATTTTTTAAAGAATCATCCGGACTTGCTTTAACTGCAGTGACAGTTGTTTTTTGTGCAGAAGAAATGACAGCACTAAAAAGCATCAATGCGGCTGCAATCGTTTTGGTGGTATGCATATCAAAAATTTGAGAACCGAATTTAGGTAAGAAATCACTCTTAAAAGTACCAGCCGTCAATAAATAACAATAACTCCCCCCAAATGGGGGATATAATACCCGCTTTCGAAACTAAGGGAATTTCAATTGCTGTAGTTTTGCGACCATTATGGAAAAACCGGTTTTATTTTATTGTTACGATGCTTATTGCGGATGGTGTTATGGTTTTAGTAAGGTGATGAAACAAATAGCAGCTGATTATGCAGGCAAAATTGATATCGAAGTTTTATCCGGCGGAATGATGCCGGCAGAAAACCCACAACACATCAGTAAAATAGCTGATTATATTAAAGGTGCATACAAAAGAGTGGAAGAAATGACGGGAATAAAATTTGGCGATGATTTTTTATGGCATATTAACAACCCTGATAAGAGTGATTGGTTTATGCATTCAGAAAAATCAGCAGCAGCCCTTTGCATCTTTAAAGAATATTATCCCGAACAGCAGGTTGCTTTTGCTTCCGACTTACAATATGCGTTGAAGTTTGAGGGAAGAGATTTAACGGATGATGAAGCGTATCGTCATTTACTGGAAAAGTATAATATTCCTGCAGAAGATTTTTATAAAAAACTCAACAGCGAAGAATACAAAGAGAAAGCCCGTTATGAATTTGCTTTGTGTGCACAATTACAGGTAACAGGGTTCCCCGCTGTGTTATTACAGGTGAGTGACAGTAAATTTTATTTAGTGGCAAGAGGATATACTTCTTATGAAGATGTAAAGCAAAGGATAGAAACTATTTTGGAAAATGCCCAAACGGTTTGAACCCCGCCTTTGCGGGGGTCTGAACGTTACATAAGACAAATATGAAAAAAGATATTGCGAACAGGGAGGATTTATTAATACTGATGGCAGAGTTTTATAAAAAACTGCTCGCAGATAATTCCATCAGTTATTTATTTACTGATATTGCTAAAATAGATTTAGCTCATCATCTTCCTGTACTGGTTGATTTTTGGGACAGCATTTTATTTCAATCCAATACTTACCAGAAGAATGCCATGCAGCCACATATGGTATTGCATCAAAAATCTCCTTTGCAAAAACATCATTTTGATACCTGGCTCAATTACTTTACAGCAACAGTGGATGAGTTATTTGAAGGAGAGAAAGCATTCCTTGCCAAAGAGAGAGCAAGAAGCATTGCTACCGTTATGCATATTAAAACAATTCAACACTCTTAAAATTCAGAATTTCCAATCCCCTCCCTGGAGGGGTAGAGTATTTTACAATAAAAGTATTTTAAAAGGGGTGGGTAAAATAAAACGCCTTGTTAATATTGCCCAACGGTTTGCTGCTCTGTAATGATTGAATTTATTTTATCAGCTTAAATAACTAAAGAAATGAGAAAACTGCTTTTTATCATCCTGGCTTTACCGATTGCTGCCTGTGGTCAGCAAAAGACAATGGACTTTGAAGAGTACGATCCGCCACCAACATTAGTAGTTCCGCAACATAAAGTAATAAAAGCAAAATATCCTTTTATTGATGTACACAATCATCAATGGAGTATGCCTACTCAAAATGTAAATGAACTGGTAAGTGAGATGGATAAACTGCACATGGGTGTAATGGTAAACTTAAGCGGTAAGTCATATAAAAATACACCAGGTGAAGTAAATGGAGATTTTGATGTGAATGATAATGATTACCTGGTTCGTTCAATAAAGAATGTAAAAGATAACAAGCCGGGCAGAATTGTTTTCTTCACCAATATTTCTTTTGTTGGTTTTGGTAAACCTGGCTGGACAGAAAAAACAGTGAGTGAATTAGAGAAAGATGTAAAGAGCGGCGCCTGTGGATTAAAAATTTATAAAGACCTCGGCATGGAGTTTAAAGACCAGCAGGGAAAACGCATTGCTATTGATGATCCACGACTGGATGCAGTATGGGATAAAGCTGGTCAGTTAGGAATACCGGTAATTATTCATTCTGCTGACCCTTCTTCCTTCTGGCAACCGATGGATAAAAACAATGAACGCTGGCTGGAATTAAAAACACATCCCGACAGGCAAAGAGATAATGCCTTTGTATCGTGGAGCAAATTAATTGAAGAGCAACATAACATGTTTCGCAAGCATAAGAACACGAAATTTATTGCAGCGCATTTTGGCTGGTTAGGAAATAATTTAGATTCATTAGGTCATTTGCTGGATGAATTGCCCAATTTAAATGTGGAGTTTGGTGCCATCATTGCTGAGCTGGGCAGACAACCAAGAATGGCAAGAGAGTTCTTTATTAAATACCAGGACCGCATCATGTTTGGTAAAGACAGCTGGGTGCCGGATGAATACCAGACCTATTTCCGTGTACTGGAAACAAATGATGAATACTTTCCTTATCACAAAAAATATCATGCATTCTGGAAAATGTATGGTATGGGTTTGCCCGATGATGTGCTGAAAAAAGTGTATTATAAAAATGCTCTGCGTATAATTCCGGGTATTGATAAAAGTCAGTTTCCGGAATGAGTAATAAAAGAAATTACTAACTCATCCATTTATAATTTTGCAAAGGAGAATGCAGTATTTTAGTTACTGCATTTTTAATTTATGAAATTTGCTCTTTGTGAACCTTGTGCTTGTCCTTGTGTCCCTTGTGGTTTGACATTCTATACTTGTCGAAGAATAACCACAAAGTGCACAAAGAAATTACACAAAGGTCACAGGGAAAATAATTAAAATCAAAACCGATGATTCTTACAGTAACATTAAATCCCTGCATAGATAAAAGTTCTAAAGTAGAAAAGATAAAGCCCGACAGCAAACTTCGTTGCAGTGAAGTGGTGAATGAACCCGGTGGTGGCGGTATTAATGTAAGCAAGGCCTTACAAAAATTAGAAACACCTTCAGTTGCTTTGTTTCCTGCCGGCGGGCATAATGGTAATATGCTTTGTTCATTATTAAAAGAGCAGGGAATACTTTTTCATGCGGTAGATACAAAAGTTGAAACAAGAGAGAACTGGGTGGTGCTGGAAGAATCGCTAAACAATCAATATCGGTTTACTTTTCCCGGTAAAGCCGTACAGGAAGAAACAATTGTTACCTTGATTGATCATATCCGTAGCTTTTCTCCTTCCTATGTAGTAGCGAGTGGAAGTTTGCCTCCGGGTTTGCCGGATCATTTTTATGGATTGATTGTAAAAACAGCCAAATCTGTTGGTGCTAAAACAATCGTTGATACAAGTGGTGCTGCTTTACAGGCATTAAAAAATAAAGGCGCTTATCTTATAAAACCAAACATTAGTGAATTATGTAAAATGCTGGAAGTTGACCATCTTGAAAAAGATGAAATTGTTACTGCCTGCAGACAAGCGATTAATGATGGCTATGCTGAATTAATAGCAGTAAGTATGGGTGCCGAAGGTGCCTGGCTTATAAGCAAAGAGGAAAGTTATTTTGCAGCAGCACCGGACGTACCAAAGAAAAGTACCGTTGGTGCCGGCGATAGTATGGTGGCCGGCATGACGTATATGCTGCAACAAAACCGTTCTTTAAAAGAAGCAATATCTTTTGGAGTAGCTTGTGGAAGTGCAGCAACTATGAATGAAGGAACGCAGTTGTTTAAGAGGGAAGATGCACTGCATTTATATGAGTTGATAAAAACCTAACAGGTCTTAAAGACCTGTTAGGTTTTAAGATCGATTAATTCCCTTTCCACTCAGGCAATCTTCCCGGCGTATAAGGTGCGTTACTTTTTTCTAAAGTATCTTCTAATTTTTTCACTTCTTCAGCTACGGCTTTTAATTCATTGTAAACAGGAGTAAACTGCTTTGCTGCAATGCTATAGTTATTTAATTGCGTAGTAGATGGTGCAGCAGTGGTGGACCATAAAGCACCGGTGATATAACCAATACGTCCATTGATACCCGGTGATGTTTCAAATTCTCTTCTTGCTAAGGTAGCATCACCATTCATTTCCTTATTTATCCAGGCTAAACGATTTTCTATTGCAGCAATTGTTTTCGAAATATCTGTTGTGAGTTTCGGTGTTTCAATCACCGCTTGCTTAATATATTTCAGTTTGTTTACCAATTCACTTCTGTATTCATCTGCTGCTGCAGTTACTCTTCTTAACTCAGCTACTTTTTTACTGAAATCATCCAATGCTTTTTTATCGGTTGCAGGTAATGAAGCTGCATTCAACGCCATACATTTGAATGGTTGCGGTGCTACTAATTCTGTATATACCCCGTCTTCAAACTTGCTGAGTGATACTTTATAGTTTCCGGGTAAAGCCATATAGCCAGTCTCCTGTGAACTAAATACAAATGATTCATCAAAAGGAGTTAAATCAACCGGACCAAACGGTGCATAGCGGAAATCCCAAACAACCCGGTTCAATCCTTTTTTTGCAGGAGCTTTAATTCTTCTCACTACATTATTATTCTCATCCATCACCGTAAACAATAAATTTGGCGCCGGTTGTTCATCTTCCATTCTTAATGAATCAATAGACGGATAATATGGTGCTTCGCCTTTTTTAATTTTTTCTTTCTCAGCATCACGACGTTTTTCTTTAATCGTTTTAATATCATCCTTCAGGTAATAAGTAAACACGGCACCTACTTTTGGATTAGGAGTGGTAAAGAAATTTTCTCCCTGGAAACCTTTACCTCTTACACCTAATGGCAATGACTGAACATACATCCACGCATCTTTAATGGGATAAATAGCAGCAGGCCTATCTAAATCTTCTCTTTTCAAATTACGCAGTGGTGTATAATCATCCAGCACATAAAAGCCACGGCCAAATGTTGCTAATAATAAATCATTTTCTCTTTTTTGAATGGCGATATCTTTTACTGCAATAGTTGGCATACCTCCTTTTAACTGAACCCATTTTTGCCCGCCATCAATACTGCAATACACACCAAACTCAGTACCGGCAAATAATAAATTTGGATTTACATGATCTTCTGCAATGCAATAAGCCGTTCCTCTTTCCGGTAAATTATTCTGAATAGCTTTCCACGTTTTTCCTCCATCGATTGTTTTGTAGATATAAGGGTGAAAATCTCCGTAGCGGTGATGATTGAAAGTTACATAAGCTGTGTTTTTATCATGCTGTGAGGTTACCAATTGGTTCACATACGTTCTTTCCGGCACACCGGGAATATTATCAACCTTTGTCCATGATTTACCACCATCTGTTGTTATTTGAATTAATCCATCATCAGTACCAACATATAAAGTGTTTTCATCAAACTTACTTTCAGCTATGGTGGTTGTTTGTCCGTATATATCTGTACTTTGATTTTTAGCAATAGCATCCACACTCCATACTTTACCCATCACCAGCAATTTATTTCTATCAAGCTGTCTCGATAAATCACCACTGATAATTTTCCATGTATTACCACGGTCATCACTGCGAAAAACTTTATTGGCACCAAAGTACAGACGCTTATTATCATACTTTGAAATTTGCAATGGAGCATCCCAGTTCCATCTGTATGCTGCTTCACCTTCCTGTTCCTGTGGTTGAATAAAAAAGAATTCACCGCTCTTCCTGTCATAACGGTTCAAGCCGCCATATTGCGATTCCGCATAAACAATGTTTGGGTCTTCCTGGTCAACCACACTCTGAAAGCCATCACCGATGCTGGTGAAATACCAGTCACTGTTCATAATACCATTCGCACTTAATGTTTTTGACGGACCCCCAATACTAAAATTATCCTGTGTTCCTCCGTGAATATGATAGAATGGAAAACCATTGTCTGTTGCTACTTTATAAAACTGTGTTACCGGTAAATTTTGTTTAAAGTCCCAATCTTCACCGCCATCAACACTTTCATATACGCCCCCATCACAACCAACTAAATAATGATCGGTGTTGGATGGATCAATCCAGATTACATGGTTATCGATGTGTTTACTTTTTTCACCAACATTGGAGAAGTTTTTACCGCCATCTTTACTCACTACCATGTAAGAGTTTATTACAAAGATTTTATTGACATCTTTCGGATCGCAGAAAATTTTATTGTAATAGTTGCCGGATGAATAATAACCACTTTGTTTTTCCCAGCTGGCGCCACGGTCTGTACTTTTAAATGTACCGCCTTTACCATCATTTGCTTCCACTACACAATACAACACATCAGGATTTGCAGGTGAATAATTTAAACCAATTCTTCCAATATCACCGCTTGGCAATCCATTCATCATTTTATTCCAGGTAGTGCCACCATCGGTACTTTTATATAAAGCAGATTCAGGTCCGCCGCCAATATAAGTAAACACTTTGCGCTGACGCTGATGAGCAGCAGTATAAACGATGTTTGGATAACGAGGGTCAACCATCACTTCATTAAAACCGGTATGCTCACTTACATTCAATATTTGTTTCCATGTTTTACCACCATCGGTTGTTTTATAAATTCCTCTTTCACCACCATCATTCCACAAAGGACCATATGCGGCCACATAAACAATATCACTGTTAGTTGGGTCAATAGCAATGCGACCGATGTGTTGTGATTCTTTCAGCCCCATATTTTTAAAACTCTTGCCACCATCTTCACTTTTATATATGCCATCGCCATAAGCAACTACCCGCTGATTATTATTTTCACCGGTTCCTACCCACACTACATTAGTATTTGTAGGATCAATAGCAACGCAACCAATAGAAAAAGAACCCGCATCATCAAAAATTGGATTAAAGGTGATACCGGCGTTGGATGTTTTCCAAACACCACCTGCTGCGGCTGCTACATAATATTCATTATGATTGTTTGGATTAACGGCAATATCCGCAATACGTCCAGATGTAATAGCAGGACCAACACTGCGGAATTTTAAATTACTTAATAAAGATGATTGAAAGGCATCTTTTGGTTCTTCCTTCGCCGGTGCCGGTTTTTTTTGGGCCAGAACAGAAACAGATAAACAAAGCAACAGGAAGAGGTTGCCGAAGCGCTTAATGAAGTTCATAAAAACAATCGTTTAGTTAAAAGTAGCGGGAAGGTAAAAAGAAAGTTTTATACTAATGCTGATTAAAGTAAAAATGGAACAATTGATTTAGACTGTACGATTTATTTCTTTGGTTTGAATTTTTCGTAAGCGGCAATCCATTCTTCCACAGTTATTTTACCGGCTAATTCACCAATTAATTGAAATGGGATTTTACCTGCATTTTTAAAACGGATACAACTTTTCCCCATATCTAATTTACCCCCCCCCCCGGCTTTGGCATATTCTTCTTTAAACCAGTTGAGCAATTTTGCATCAGCATATACACCCATGTGATATACAGCGATAAAATTTTTTTGTGAAGCAATATTCATAAATGGAAGCGGTAATTCGGGATTACAATGATAACCTTCAGCATAGATGCTGTGTGGCACTACGTAACCAATCATTCCATATCCCATGCATTCCTTAAATCCTTTGGGAAGATTTTTCTTTACTGCTTTTCTTAACTCAGTTATTGCTTTCTTCCGGTCATCCGGAAGTTCTTTCATGTATTCTTCTACTGTTGCTGCTTTTGATTGCATGCGTTTTATTTTTGAGGAACTACAGCCATCATTGGAAAATACTCATAAACATTTAAGCCAGTAGCAGGATCGTTTGCAGTCAATTACCACCGCCAAAGGCGGTGGCTTGAAGAAGTAGCCCAAAGGGCTAAAACCCAAGTTCAGGCTGCTTGAAATCATTTTGATCTTCCTCCTCTCTGCGTTCTTCTTCTTCCTGATATTTTACATATCG
>JACQDV010000067.1 GCA_016200915.1 Sphingobacteriales bacterium | reverse complement strand
CATAAATGTATGATTTGCAGCAAGTTGCAATTTTAATTCCGCTCGAAAAATCAAATCGTCTTAGGCATTGATTCCGTGCAAACTCAATACTGACAATACTTTCAAAGAACTATGTATTATAACAACGCAACGCTAATGATTTTGTATATGTTTTTAAGGAGGGAGAGGGCTGTACAATGATTACTTTTTTCGTTTCTTCTGTTTTACTGCTGTCGCCTTCGTTGCTTTTACTTTTTGATTTGCCTGTTTTGTCAAATAGTTTATCAACAACTTTATCAACTGTTTTTTCAGTTGCATTTTGAGTACCCTGTCTCACACCTTGCCCAATTTTGTTTTTTAATATTTTTCCTAATTGGGCAGGCAATGAAAAAGTAGTTACTATAAAAGCAAGAATAAAAAGTATGTGTTTCATGTGTTCGTGTTTTGCATTGAAATTTTAGAAACTCAGTACAGCGGTTATTCCATCACTATTTTCAAATTAAATTTTACCGAAGCTATTAAGCGTTTATACAGGAAGCCAGCAACACTGCACTTCCGGTGGAGTTGAGTAAATAAGTGGTGGTAATTTTAAAAAGGACGGCTGAAGGCTGGAATTGACTAAATGTTTACCCTGAAACCGCCTCTTGACCATAAATTGCTTTGTCCGCTGAAACCCTTGCCTGTAAAGGCTCTTAATAATTCCTTAACCATTTAACGGTCACTAAAACGCATGTTTTTTGGTTTTCACATGCAAAAAACCGCAGCTATGTTTGCACTGTCAAATGACAAAACACGTGTTCTGCATGCAGCGGGTAACTAACCCTTAACTCTTTAGCTTCTGATGTAATAAAAGACCTTTGCAGCCATTTGAATTAAGCAAACAATTTTTTTGTAACCTTAAAAATTTAAAAACATGAAAACACTAAAAGTATCTTTAAAAGCAATCGTATTCATTTTAGCAACCGCAGCTGCTTTAACAGTAAATGCTGCAGGCGCAAAAAATAAAAACAATAGAAGTGGTAAAGAAAATACCAGCGTAGTTAATGTTAAACATACAGGTGAGCTGAACAATAACCCTGTTGTGGAATTAAATTTTGAAAACCCCAATGACGAAAGGGTAAAAATAACCCTGAAAGATCAGTCGGGTATTGTAGTGTATGAAGAAACCTTTATTGGTAAAACATATACTAAAAAATTCATGCTGGAGTCTGATTTTGCTGATGCGAATCCTATTATCACAGTTAAATTCCTTAATTCTGACAGAGTAGAAACCTACCAGGTTGCCAGCACAGCAACTAAGGTTAATGGTACTACCATTGTGAAATTATAATCTATGAAAAAATAGGCAGGTATAAGCCAGGGCTTATGCCTGTCTTTTCTTTTAGAAAATTGTGATAACTACAGAGCTGTTTTTGGTAATCGTTTGCCAAGCCAACTGTTCTTAACAGGGATGATCCAGTTGTTTTCTAATGCTACTTTTGTTAGTACAGTATTATTGAAATATAAAGTATCTGCATTGATAAAATTGTTTTCTGCGGCATAAGCAAATTGAGATAGGGGGATCAGTTGTACTTTATCTTTTACTACAAATGCCAGATTCTGGCGGTCAAACATATTTACCTTGTACAAATTTTCTATCTCCTTAATTAATCTTACTGATGTATCGGTACTGCATCCACTTACTCCGGTTGCTTTTTCATCTGCCATTAAAACAATGAACTGACCAAAGAATAAATACGCAGCTCCTTTAACCGGGTCGCCATGACTTTTCCAGTTAGCTACAAAATGATTGAGCAGTTCTTCTATCTGTAATGCTTCACTTAAGGCAAATAAGCGGCTGGACTGATAGATCCATATTCTTGAATCAGGGGCAAAACTTTCATCTAAGAGGGACTTGTAATTTAAGTTCATCAGGCAAAATTACAACCAACCAGTTAACCGGCCACAAGATTATCCAAACATCTTACTGTTAAACCTGTCTTCTATAAATGCATAAATTGTGTAGCATAAGCCAAGACAGGCACATAGCAACAATGCACTTGGCCAAAAACTAATATCGTCAAATACGATAATGCCCTGCAGGCGGGAGATATACCATACGATAAACAGGGCTAAACAAAGCAACAAAAAATCGATACCGAAAATGATGAACGAATTCAATATAAAAACTCTCCAGTTCTTTTTTCCTGTCAATGATTCGTGTTCCTGTACATCTCTTTTTAATATAGTTCTGAACACCAGGCTCATCATAAAACCAAACAAAGCCGCATAAAAAATGGGCCGGAAACCATCGAACAAATAATATTTCTTGGTAAAAAGGGAGAGGGTAGTACCGCCAAAGAAAATAATCAGTGCATAGCGATCATATTTGGCAACAGCAGGTCTTAATAACATTCCTGTCTTCATTGGGTTGGATTATGATAACAAGATAGAAAATCTTTTGGGTATTCCAAACTGGTATTAACAAATTTCCACGGGAGTTTACTTCTCAATTTCAAATACTGCTCCTTTTTTGGAATCAGGAATCGTGTCGGGTGTAAACTCTATTTCATGATATTGGAATACTCTCCACTGAGGCTCAATTTTTATAACGATGCTATCAATTTCTTTAGTTTTTTTACGTAATTGGTCTTCATTATAAGTATCGATATTAAAATTGTAAAATATCAGTTTGTAATAATCTCCTCTTGAAGATGAGCTTATGAAATATATCGTTACATCTTTATGATTATAATATTCTTTAAGTGATTCTTTAATTTTTTCAGCAGCTATTCTATCTTCCTTATGCACACGAAAACAAGAAGAAAAAATGAGTAAGAGTAATATAAGCAGCCTTGTTTTCATATTTAAACTATGCTTTGATGAACCAACTCGGCTATATCCATCACCTTTACCTGGTCTTCTTTCTCTGCTACTTTTGTTCCATCTGTCATCATAGTATTACAAAAAGGACAAGCAGCAGCAATAATGCTGGCGCCGGTAGCAATGGCCTCATTGGTACGATCAATATTTACCCGGCTGGTGCCTTTTTCTTCTTCTTTAAACATTTGCGCACCCCCGGCGCCACAGCACATTCCATTGGTTCTGCATCGTTTCATTTCCACTAGTTCGGCATCCAGCATTTCCAGAACTTTACGGGGAGCTTCATAAATATTATTCGATCTTCCCAGGTAACAGCTATCATGATAAGTAATTCGGTTCCCCTTAAATACACCGCCTTCTTTTAATTTAATCTTCCCATCATTGATGAGTTGCTGAAGCAGAGTAGTGTGGTGTATTACTTCATAATTTCCACCCAGCTCCGGGTACTCATTCTTTAAAGTATTGAAACAGTGAGGACAGGCAGTAACGATCTTTTTAATTCCGTAGCCATTTAATATTTGAATGTTCTGATAAGCCATCATCTGAAACATAAATTCATTACCGGCACGTCGTACCGGGTCACCGGTACACATTTCTTCCTTGCCGAGGATAGCATATTTAATGCCTGCTTTATTTAAGATAGCAGCAAACGCTTTAGTGATCTTTTGTGCTCTCTGATCAAAACTACCAGCACAACCTACCCAAAATAATATCTCAGGATTTTCTCCCGCAGCCATCATCTCAGCCATCGTTGGTACATTCATACGGCGTTAGTATTTATGCGTCAAAACTAATAAAAAAGCTGAATGCAAAAGGCAGAATGCAAAACGCCGGCTTTATTACAACCTAAGCATTTAGCGTTATGCATTCAGCGTTTAGCATTTCTGTTTTCAAATTACCAAATTGACTCATTACATTTGCCCACCTCATGGACAGTATTAAACGATTTTTTACAAGGCTTACCAATTGGGAGCAATGGCCCTTTATCGTACTCTATTTCCCCATAGGACTGGTGTGGTTCTGGTATTGCTTCCGCAGCCGTAGTATGTGGTTCTTTAGTTCCTCTAACCCAACCATTACATTTGGTGGTTTTGAAGGAGAAAGTAAGAAAGAGATGTATGAGCAGTTGCCAAAAAATTCTTTTCCTAAAACAATTTACATTTTACACGACGCAACATTCGATGAGGTAAAAAAGAAAACCTTTGATGAAGCAGGATTTACTTATCCTTTTATAGTAAAGCCTGATATTGGAATGAAAGGAATATTGTTTCGTAAGATTGAGAACGAAGACCAGTTTTATAAATATCACCAGCGCATACCAGTAGAATATATTGTTCAGAATCTGATTGAATTGCCCATTGAAGTAAGTGTGTTCTATTACCGTCATCCCACTGAGCAAAAAGGGACCATCAGCGGTTTTATACAAAAAGAATTGCTGGAAGTAACAGGTGATGGTCATTCTACTTTATGGGAACTGATATTAAAACACCCCCGGGCTAAATTCCGCCTGGAGGAAATGCGTCACCGCCATGAACACCGCTTATACAGGGTGATAGAGGCGGGCCATAAATTCTATCTCTCTTATGCAGGTAACCATAACCGTGGCGCAAGGTTTATAGATTTGAGTTATCATATTGATGAACATCTATTAAAAGTATTTGACGGGCTGAGTCACTACACTGATAAATTCTACTATGGCCGCTATGATATTAAATGTACCTCTATTGAAGACCTTAAGCAAGGCATCAATTATTCCATCCTTGAGTTTAACGGGTGCGGGGCCGAGCCCAATCATATTTATGATACCGGGTTTACTTTAACAGGTGCGTATAAAGAATTACTCAAACACTGGAAAGTTCTATACAAAATATCCAGGTATAATCATGAAAACGGTATCCCTTACTGGACTTTCAAACGGGGATGGGAGCATCTCAAAGAATCTCAGCGGCACTTTAAAATGCTGGAAAAGTATGATTAGCATTGGTGTTAAGCATTCAGCCCTTAATTTCAGCATTCTCATTTTCAACTACTTCAAGACTTAGTGGAAAACTCCAATGTACAAGCTTTCTTCTGGCACGGTTTTTTATAAAGGAGTCAGGTCCGGTTATCCAATGCCCTCAGACCTTTCCAATATCAGGTCTGTTGAAAAAAAATACTTTAAAACTTTATGTTATGAACAAAACAGTATTGCTGGCAGCAGCGATGGGGATACTTTTCGCTGCCTGTAAAAGCAACAACAAAGACAAAAATGTAAATCTGCTCAGCCCGGATTCAACTAAAGCTGCGAATTATTACAGTGATTCAGTTGCCAGGGCACAAGCATTACATCATGCTGGTAACCCGGCAAAAACCCCCGCAGGTGATAAAGGTTCTGGTAATGCCGGTACTGCTAATAGTGGTACTTCAGCTGGCAGTAGCAGTACAGGTGCTAATGGTACTGCATCCACCGATGCTGCTCCTAAAAAGAAGGGTTGGAGCAGTGCTGCTAAAGGTGCGGTTATAGGTGCCGGTACAGGGGCGGCGGCTGGTGCAGTTATTGACCGTAAACACGGACAGGGTGCTGTACTGGGTGCCGTGGTGGGAGCAGGAGCCGGGTATTTAATCGGCAGGGATATTGATAAACGAAAAGGCCGTATTCACAAAAAGAAAAAGAAAAGCAATTAATTAATTCAAGTTTCCTGTTTTAAACAATTGTTTTGATTTGATAAGCCATGATAAAGAGCAAAATCTTCAATAGAAACCCATTTAATGTAACTGCATGAATAGAATGCGGTGTCATTTCCACAATTTCACTGATGGT
>JACQDV010000064.1 GCA_016200915.1 Sphingobacteriales bacterium | reverse complement strand
TATCCTTTGTATCAAACTGTTTGGCAAACTCCAAAATGTTAGTACCCTTGAACATAACTTAACTGGTTTAAAAAGCTAAGCTATTGATTTTGCTAATATTATTAGCTTTCTTTTTGGAGTATTTAAATGCCTACTTCGATTAGTAAATTCACTTTTAAAAAGATCACTGTTTTCTTGCTGCACTAATTATTCAATTGCCCTGCAGCTTGTTTCTAAAATTTATTATATGAGTTTGACAAAATTTTTATCACTTATGACTGGGATAACAACTATGATTTATTCCTGCCAGTCTAATCATTCGGCAACGCAAGTAAGTAGCAATGATACCAAATATGAAGCAGTAAAAGGCTGGCCCCAGTTAAGCGAAGGTTATGTTTTAAGTCAGCCAACAGGTATAGGCATTGATACCAGCGGAAATATTTTTGTCTTTCACCGCACCGGCAGAACATGGACAGAACCCTTTCCTGACTCCTTGATTTCACTGAATACAGTACTGATGCTTGATAAAGAAACAGGCAAGATACTTAATAGCTGGGGTGCCAATTATTTTATTATGCCACATGGGTTAACGGTTGATAACGATAACAATGTATGGCTTACTGATGTTGGATTGCATCAGATTTTTAAGTTTACACATGATGGCAAATTACTGATGAGACTGGGAGTTGCTAAAACTCCCGGCAATGATTCTTTGCATTTTAATTTACCAACAGATGTTGCTGTTGCACCCGATGGTTCTTTTTATGTAAGTGATGGATATGGTAACAGCCGGGTAGTAAAATTTTCTGCTGAAGGACATTTTCTTTTTGAATGGGGCAAAAAAGGAACCAGGCAAAGTGAGTTTCAAACACCGCATGGTATTGACCTGGATGTAAAAGGAAATGTATATGTGGCTGACAGGGAAAACAACCGAATACAGATTTTTGATTCATCCGGAAAATATCTTAGAGAATGGGATGACAGTACTTTTAAAAGAGTATTTTCTGTAAATATTCAAAAGAACACACAGCAATTATTTGCCATTGATTATATGACCATCTCTCCTTTAATTGTAAAAGGTTCGGATGTGTTGTCATTTGACTCTTCATTAAATTTATTCAACCGTTTTGGAAGAACAGGAGAACTCAATCATTCATCTGACTGGTATCATGATTTGGCTGTTGATAAAGATGGCAATATTTATGTGGGCGATATTACCAATAAGAAACTGGTAAAATTTAAGCCTGTAAAATAAAAATGCCGGTTTAATTTTAAACAGCATTTGTTCAGCAGTAATATTTTGATTTATGCCTTTGAAGTTTTTCTTTTTAATATTAGCGAAGCAATTAAAGATATCACTAACCCTACCGGTACAATTTCAATATAAGTAAACAGTATTTTATTTACCGGGCTTTTATACATCTCACTAAATTGTGCCATCTCTGCTTTTGTTTTGTCTATCTCTGCTGCGCCGGCTCCGCTGTCAACCATTTTTTGAACCATGTGTTTACCATAATCTTCCGCAAAATCAGGAACGATATATTTATTACAAAGTAACCAGGTTACCACATAAAAGGTAGAAGCGATCAATGTAATGTACAAACCTATCATAAAGGCTTTACCAAAACTTACCGTTCCGTTATTGTATTTATCCCGGTAAGTTTTGATGGCTACAAAAATGAAGGAGAAACAAATGATCATGGATGCATAGCCATATACCATGCCCCATTCCATATTGCTGTGGCCATTTTTTAACCAGGCCATACTTATCAGCATCATTACGGCTACTATTAACCCGCCGATGATACCGTTTACTAAAACAATTTTTTTCATGTTTTGCTTTTTGGTGATTAGAAAATAAAGGATGATTCTGCAGTCATTTGTATGCAAACATAGGCTACCAAAGAGGTGTTACATTCATACTTTCGGGTGAAATTGATTTTTTGGGATTGAATTTAGTACGAAAGGAGGAGAAATTACCCTCTCCGTCATTTCGAAGGAGCATAGGCATTGTGTGTTAGCTGCGACTGAGAAATCTGCCGACCGTTAGTAATTTGCTGAGCGTTGTGCTAATGTTCAGTTGCAGTACCTATGCCTGGTGGATGTCTCTCTTCGTTCGACATGACGAACATGAGTTATGGTATCAGCCCTATACGTCTCGCCGTTTCCACTGCCTCGGTGCGGCGTTTTACCTCCAGCTTAAAAAAAATACCGGAGCAATGCGTTTTAATAGTATTAAGTGAAACAAACAACGCATCCGCTATTTCCTGGTTGCTCCTGCCCTTTGCCATCAGTTCCAATACTTCTAATTCACGTTTACTCATTCCGGTTTTTTCAAATGCTTTTTCATTAAAAACAAAATCGCCGTTAGTATGAATGTAAACTTCTTTTTCTACCACCTGCACTTGGGGTTTGGTGAGTTTAATGGCGAGCCAGATTCCTAAACCAGTAAACAACAGGGCAATGGCGCCAATATAAACTTCTAAGGAATGATCGTAGATGATAAATTTTATCTCCAGCCATTTTAGCACCAGTAATAAAACAGCCAGCGCAATGCCATAAAGAATGGATAGTTTATGACGGAGAATGAATTTCATTGTTTCAAAGATAAGATTTGGGCATTACCTGTTCAAGTTAGCACAACGGGATTAAACAAAACAACCGCCCCCAACAAGTTGGGGGCGGTTGTTTCAAAATATCTATCATCAGTTATTTCAGCGTACCCAAAATAAACTCACTCACATCTTTCTTAAACTTGGCAGCCGATTCATTGTGAATGTACATCATGTGCCCGGCTTCATAATATTTATGGGTAATGTTGCTTCTTATCTTCTTATCCAATCCCATATGATCAAAAGTGTATTCTGATCCTGCAAATGGAGTTGCCAGATCATAAATACCATTCAGCACCATCACTTTCATTTTTGGATTGTTAGACATGGCATTTGTTAAATCAGGTTCAGTATTTGGCGTTGCCGCATCACCAAACAAGCCATTACTGCGCTGGTGTTTCCAGTCCCAGTTAAATCCCTGCAATGCATAAGCACTCGTATTATAACTTTTATCTTTTGGAACTTTTAATTCAGTAGTATAATAATTCATAAAAGCAGAAATAAAAGCCGGGCTTATATCATTTGATTGCGGATCAGTAAACGCATATTCACTCAGTCTGTCCTGCGCAATTCCTTTATAGCGGGAATCTAATCTTCCTACAATTATTCCTTCGCTGCGTAACAGTTCCTGGCTAAACTGTGGTTGCAGTACCCGTAAATTTGCTTTATCCCAATAATCTTTACTTAAACCAGTTATTGCATTTAGTTTATCAATCACCTTGACTCTGTCTGCATCACTCAGCATATCACCCTTCATTAAAGCCGTTGCATAATCACCAAAAGCAAATGCTCTTACCTCATTTAAAAATGCTTCAAGCCCTGCGCCTTTATTGGCCACTTTATTATGATACCAGGCAGTGGCAGCATAAGTAGGCAGGTTAACGATATACGGCAAGTCGTCACCGGGATTAAAAGCCAGTGTGCGGATATCCAGTACATTTGAAACAAGTACGATTCCATTTACTGAAATACCATATGTTTCCTGCAAATAATCTGCTACAGCAGCTGAGCGGAATGTACCATAGCTTTCTCCTAATAGAAACTTAGGGGAATTCCATCTTTCATTCTCATGTACATAATTGCGGATGAACTGGCTTACGGATTTTGCATCTCCATCCACTCCCCAAAAATCACTGTTTTTCCCTTTACCGGTAGCACGGCTTAAACCAGTACCTACCGGATCCATCATTACTACGTCCGAAACATCAAGGATGGAGTAATTATTATCTTCTAATTTATAAGGAGCTGGCCCGTTAGGTGATGGATCGTTCACCACTACCCTTCGTGGCCCCATTATACCCATGTGCAGCCACATAGAGGATGAACCCGGGCCTCCATTGTAGGAAAACGTAACGGGACGTTTGCTCATATCCGCTTCACCATCTTTGGTGTAAGCTGTATAACCAAAACTGGCAATCGTTTCATCCTTGTCATTTTTTAATATTAACGTACCCACTGTGGCGGTGTAGTTAATAACCCTGCCATCAATTTTAATAGTGTGTTTGGTAACAAATTTTTCTGGTTTGGTGGCAGCCGCACTATCAGTTTGTGCATTAGCTGTACCGGATAATAGTAACATAACTGCCGGCACACAAACAGTGAAGAAGAGTCGTTTCATGTCGTATAGTTTTTTGAATTTGCGATGGTGAAGGTACGGGAATCCCTGAAAGAGAAATGCCACCCGTAAAGTTGATTAACCGCTAATGTACCATTTCAGTACAAGGCTTTATATTCCTGGTGAACATAAGGTGATGATGATTAATATAAATACTCCGGGGCATGCTTAATACCAATACAAAGTTGTTTTGTAAATCAACACTGCACAAATACAACTATTTATTTTGAAGATAAATACCAACAGGCTGATGCACTATTCAACGGAGCATAATTTGATGAACAGAGCAGAGGAACCCTGCTTTACTTACTTACCCTGTTTATATAAGCTATAAGGGCGGCCGTACTTGGCATTTCAAATTTTTTTAAAATATGGTAACGGTGTACTTCTACGGTACGGGTGGATATTTTCAACTGTTCTGCTATAGTCTTTGAGTTTACCCCTTTCTGTAAAAAGTAAATCACTTTTTTTTCAGAGGGTGTTAATTTATCCCATAACTCTTCTTCGCCACTTCCCAAAGGATTTTTTGTAACCTGGTTTATGAGGTGTTCATTTAATTCATCACATACATATTTATGCCCTGCTGAAATCAGGTTAAGCGCCTTATGTACTTCTTCAACGGTACTGTCTTTAGTTACATAACCATGCGCCCCGTTACGAAATGCATTTAATACTGATTTAATATCCTTTATTGCAGAAAATATTAAAATTTTAACGGAAGGATAGCCTTTACTGATTTTATCAATAATTTCAAAAGGATTGGTGCCGGGCATGTTTATTTCAAACATTACTATGTCTGGTTTTAAATTTTCTACTTGCATAAGGGTATCATCGGTTGTAGCTGCCTCTCCTGCTAACATAAACGAATCAAAATTGTTAAACAGAATTCTCCAGGCTTCCTTTACAAAAAGCTGATTGTCGGCGGGTAATACGCTTGTTCTTCTCATAGAAATAAATGGTTAATAGTTTTACAACCGTATTATCTTATCCATTGACTATTGGGGTACAAAACATCACATCCCTGTCATCAAAAGAAAGACAAGACGGAATTAAACAATAAGTTAACGGCAGATAATCGAAAAAATAACTAATCAGGCAGATAAAAATTAAAACCAATAAGGTGCTTACAAATTATACACAATTTACTACATAAATGCTAATAATTAAAAATTACTACATGAAAATAGAAAAAAATAATATTGATATATCTATGTAAAACTTAATATCATTATCACATTTGAAAAAAATCCGGAGTTTTATTCTAAAGCACCTGGTTAAATTCTAATCTTTCCCCATCGGGCCCGGCGATATTAAAATATTTACAACCTTTTTCCCAAAACGAAAGAAACACGGGTGCAGGTTCCATTATAGTGTAACCAGCCTGCTTCAGCACTGAAAAAGTGTGGTCTATATCATCCACATCAAAAGCTATATGATCAATATGTCCGTTACTACGGTTTCTTATCTCCGTTAGCTCCGGCTCCGGCGGTTGATATAACTCAATAATAATATCATTCAGCTTCATCATAGCCACATAACCGGTATTACCATTTAACTGAAACGTGGAACTCATTACATTTTTAAAACCAAAAGCTTCATAAAATGTTTCTGATTTTTTTAAATCCGTTACAGGAATACCGGTATGCTGCAGGTGATTGATCTTTATGTTCATGTATTAAAGATAGGAAAGAGAAAAAATAAAACGTCATGTCGAACGCAGCGTAGCGAAGAGAGACATCTGCCGGGCATCAGTACTGCCATTGAAGATTAGTACAATTGTTCAGCATAGTGCGAGAGTTCAGCAGATTTCTCCTCCTCATT
>JACQDV010000065.1 GCA_016200915.1 Sphingobacteriales bacterium | reverse complement strand
TCGTCGAAATGATGGTGACGTCATGTCGAACGCAGCGTAGCGAAGAGAGACATCTGCCGGGCATCAGTACTGCCATTGAAGATTAGTACAATTGTTCAGCATAGTGCGAGAGTTCAGCAGATTTCTCCTCCTCATTCTTCGTCGTCGAAATGACGGGATAATTCATTAAATTACAAGTATGGTAAGAGGCGGCAGTGTCTATATCATGACCAATAAAAACAAAACAACCTTATACATTGGCGTAACCAGTGATTTGCTAAGGCGTGTACAGGAACATAAGTCACATCACTATAAGAAAAGTTTTACAGATCAATATAATCTTGAGTTTTTAGTTTACTACGAAAGTTTCTCTTCAATTGAATCAGCTATTGCCAGGGAAAAGGAAATAAAAAAATGGCGAAGGGAGAAGAAAGAAAAATTGATCAATAACATGAATCCTGAATGGAAAGATTTGTGGGAAGATATTAAGCATTGGTAAACTCAACTCGTCATGTCGAACGCAGCGTAGCGAAGAGAGATATCTGCCGGGCATCAGTACTGCTATTAAGTATTAGTTCAACTGCCCGGCATTGTACAAGGGTCAGCAGATTTCTCCTCTTCGTACCTCATCGTCGAAATTGTAGAAGTCAGATAATTCGGTAACAAGTACAAGTTTTTAAAAAGTTTATTATAATTCTAATTTTGATTCCCAGGCGAGTGTAGTGGTGGCTTGTGCCCCGGAGTTGTGGCACTCGCCGCATTTGAAGACAATATGCACTAACTTTAATTAATGCCCACATAACGACCAATACCTTTATTTAACCAGAGCAGTGTGTTTGTGAAGTGCTGCACTTTATGCGGCTTGTAAGTACCCCATTTCATTAAAAACTTAGTTTTGACACAATGATTGGAATTATAGTTGAACTAATTATTTCATGGCTTTTGCTTTGGTTTATCAGCAAGAAGGATCTTTCTGTTTTGGGGTTTAAACCAACAAAAGGCAGAGTAACTAATTTGGGGGTTGGACTACTACTTGCTGCTTCCTGTTGTACTTTGTATCAAATAATGACAACAGCATTTATTAATAATAGCTGGGTATTAAATAAACAAGTGACTGGAAAAATAATATTGGAAAATACCAGGTGGACATTAGTATCTGTTTTATATGAAGAGTTGATTTTTAGAGGTGCTTTGCTTTACATAGCCATTGAAAAGTTAAGTGTTAAAAAAGCATGTATTCTTTCAGCTGTTGGCTTCGGCATTTACCATTGGTTCACTTTCAACGTATTGGGGAATCCCTTCATGATGGCCATTACTTTTCTAATGACAGCGATTGCGGGACTTTCATGGGCTTTTGCATTTGCAAAAACAAACTCCCTTTATTTGCCAATTGGTTTGCATTTCGGGTGGAATTTTATTAATACTGTTGTATTTTCCAACGGGCAAAGGGGACAAGCAATTTTAGTGAGGACAAATGAAAATCAATTGCAAGGCATATTATCATTGATAGTTTTTTTGTTTCAGATTTTTGCGTTAGCACTTCTCACTTTTTGGTATCTCAATTGGTTTTCAAAAAATAAAAAAACTTCCAGTTGACAAAGAACAACAACCGCTAAAATGGTTTTGTGCAATTGAGGCTCTGCGTTGAAGCAATCATTGGCAATGCATTTCCTGGCTATGGCTTTACCCGCCATTGATTTTCAATTGTGATAATTTTGAGGAGTTGCGTATATTTATGTGTTGGCTGCAAGTGGTAGACAGTTCGCTATTTGAAGATTATATAACTAATGACAACTGCTATTATCATATTTGTTTGTGCTGCTTTATACGCATTTTACGATTATTATAAAACTCAAGAATTAAAGGATTTAGGGTTTGCAATTATTTTATTTATTGGTGCAGTTTCAACATTCATTCAAACTCTAAATGACAATGAGCAAACAGATAATATTGAAAGTTTATCTAAGTTAGATACTTCGTTATCACATCATATTTACACATTGGCTACAATTGACACAGGACTGTCTACGAAAGCCAATGACTTAGCAAATCAGTCTCTACAAATCTCTAATCAAAATAAAGACTTGCTATCAAATGTGACAAGTCTCACTGAACAAGCTAAAAACTTGATTAATTCTGTTAATCAAAAAGCATCATATGAAGCCGCTGAAAATTTATCGACTGGTGAATTAAAAATGAATTTTACAAAGCAATTCCATGATAATGATATGGCAACTATTAAAATTGGTGGAGCAACAACTACAACATTTATTAGTTGGATAAAAAAAGGAGGAAGTTTCGTTAATGTAGCAGGCAAAGATTTGTTTGCAGCGCATTTTATAAATAATAAAATTATCATAAGCTTAAACGTCTATGATTTATATGGAAATCTTATAGCAGAAATTGAAAATAATAATTGGCGGCCCAACAAAAATTTTACTGGAAAGTTTAATTATAACGATACAAGTTTTGAAGTAATCAACAATCAAGGAGAAGTCGCAATAAGTGTTGACTTTCTAAGTAATAATACAGTCGTCGTGAAAGGAATTTTTCCTTTTCAAAAAGACAATTTAATAATCTTAGCAGGTGAAAGATTTGCAACGTTGTCTTTTGATGATTCTTATTTGTTTTATATCAAAAGTTTGGAAGAAGTAAACATAAAAAAGATATTTGTTTATACTGGCAAAAATTGGCTTCATAAAAGAGCAGATTAAAAAATGCGTTGAAGACATGGACTCCGGAAAAATGTTACTTTGAACATGGCTACAAGTATAGCAACGGTATAGTGGGAATCAATTTCTTATTTAACGCAGAAGAGACGGAATTGCTTTTGATAGATTTAACCCCTGTTCAAAAGTCTTGATACCATTGGAAAAGCTGCCCGACACCCCCTAAAAAAACAATCAAGCCAACGGATAACACTTAACTTTAACGAACAATAACTAAAAGCAATGAGCAAAATTATTTTTGACAGCGGAATAACACTGGATGG
The DNA here is from genome assembly GCA_016200915.1 of Sphingobacteriales bacterium. Classification (GTDB taxonomy): domain Bacteria; phylum Bacteroidota; class Bacteroidia; order Chitinophagales; family Chitinophagaceae; genus AWTP1-9. The sequence continues at coordinate 48,359 of JACQDV010000065.1, read as the reverse complement.
CTTTTTTGCAGGTGATAACAGAAGCCCGGCTAACCCAATGGGTGGTGTTTCAGGAAAAATTCACCAGTGGATGTTTACACAAAAAGCATTTTGGAAACACCTTAATATGGAAGGTGGTGAAGAATACGGTGCAGACAGTAAATTAATTGAGGATGTGTTTGCCCGTACAGGTGCTTATATTATGGGAAAACGAATGTTTGAAGAAGGCGAAGCAGTGTGGCCGGAAGATTTATACAAAGCAGCTGTATATGTGCTCACTCACGAAAAACGGGAACCCTGGGTACAAAAAGGAACCACCACTTTTTACTTCATCAATGACGGAATACATAGTGCATTGGAAAAAGCAAAACAATCCGCCAAAGGAAAAGACATAAGAATACAGGGTGGCGCCAATACCATTCAGCAATATCTCAATGCAGGACTTATTGACGAATTTTTTATTCACATAGCCCCCGTTTTTTTAGGAACCGGTATCCGGCTCTTTGATGGTATTGACAAAGACAAATATGATATTCAAATTGCAGAAGTAATACATTCACACCTAACAACACATATAAGATATAAACTAACAAAGAAATAGGAACAACTTCTTTTACGGGTGGGGTGTTGTACGGGTAAGCGAACAAGTCTTATGAAGTTTGGTAGTGTCTCAGTTTGAAATTTAGCAGTGAACCAGTTTGAAAAAGAACCACGGTGACACAATGACACAGGGCTGCACGGGATTTTTCTTTGTGTAAACTTTGTGCTTCCCTGTCTCCGTGGTTCATACAAAACAGAGAGGCAAACTGAATTTCAAAATGAGACACTACCCAAAATCCTTAACTTACCAATTAGTTATATGCCGCTCAATCATCAAAACAATTGATTGCCTGTATATGAGAAAATATTTGCTTCCTTTCCTTTTCGTTTTCGCTTTTGCAATTCAGGATTGTAAAACAACGAACCCGGTTGAAACTAAATCATTCCCGGTTAAAAATATTCCTGAGCATTTATTTAAAATAAATATTACCAAATTAAGAGACTCCATATCTTCTCTTTTTGATTTTCAGAATCAGGATGACAACAAATATCTGAAAGATATTTTTTATTTCTATCCATCTGCTGAGAAAGAAAAAGAAGGTTATAGAATGCCAATAAGTTTTCAGGCTGAAACAAAACAGACTGCTTTGTTTGGACGTTCATACTTTGAAAAACCCAATACTTCAAATGATATTTATATTCACGACTTTGGGATTTGCTGGTTATCTAAACTTTATTATTCAAACAAAAAACCTTTAGAATACAGGACTGCATTTGTTATCAGGCTGACAGAGACAGATAAAGAATTAACCAAAGTTTCTATTGTGGCAGAAGCACCAGTAGTAATAAATGGAATTTCAGGTTATGGGCCTCATGGAGCTATTGCACTTGAAACAGCTGTTGAATCTTCAACAATAGAAGAGTATTCCATATTGCTTTTCATTGCCGACAAATAAAAACACACAAATTCTTTTATTCTTCGAAATGATAGTGCAAAAATAAATTTCGTAATGGGCCTCTCAGCATAGTACCTTACAAAATACAATCCTGTATTGTGAAAGAGTTTACCCCCCGCCAACATTATTTTCTTCACCATTTAAAATCAAAAGGAGGCCATTATGATTGTCAGACTAACCTACCTGAGTTTTTTACCAGGAAAAATTGAGCAGGCTAAAAAAATTTACAATGATGAAATTATAAGCATTGTAAAAAGCCAAAAAGGAAACCTCGATTGCAGAATGCTGGAACCACAGGACCCAAAGGATGACTACATTTCTATGACGGTATGGGACAACCAGCAAGATGCCGACCTGTATAATAACAGCGGCACCTACAAGCAATTAGTAGAAAGGGTAAAAGCTTATTATTCCAAACCACCCGTACTAAAAGTTTATACAGGTGAACATGTAATGGAACACGCCTGAATTATTGAATTAAAGGCCGGTTAATTCCGGCCTTTAATAATTTGGTACAACGGTGTGTCTTGTCATGTCGAACATCTTTCTTGTCATGTCGACGCAGGAGACATCTCAGAGATTGTAACATTCATTAAGCTCATAGTCTCTGAGATTCCTCACAAGCTCGGAATGACAAGAAAAAAACATGACAAGAAAACAAAATCCCGCCATTGCAGCCACTTCGTATGACATGTGCGGGGTTTTGTACGTCATATATGGAGCTTCATAAGACAAGTACAGGGCTTTATTCGTTATATATGGAGCTTCAAATGACGTTTACAGAACTTCAAATGACATTTGTAAGGCTTTGCAAGACGAATGCAAAGCCAAACAGGACTTTTGATGAAACGGTTACAGCTGTTTTATACACACTTGTACATATTGAAGCATGGTTAGCATAGGCGTTGGTAAATGGGTATTTGGAATTGTATTTGCGAAAGTTTTATAACAAAAACAATTTTTTTTATCTCTTGACAATTAAATCATTAATCAAAAAAGCGCAAGTTTGACTTGTAGAAAACTTTCGCATATTTTTGAGTTGTGTGCCATTTTTTTGCCCCCCCCTGTAACATTTCTACGGTCTTAACCGTATAGTCAGTTTGACTATAAATTACTTTACAATGAAACGACTATTAGGACTATTCATCTTATTTGCCTTAGCTGACAATCTTTTTGGACAATCTCCAAGTATCAATAATTTTATTGACTCTTTTGCGAAGAAAAACAACTTTAATGGAACGATTCTAATCCAAAAAAAATCAAAAATCACATATCAAAAGAGCTTTGGTTTAGCAAACTTTCAGTTTAAAGTGCCCAATAAAACTGAAACAAAATATAAAATTGCTTCTATAACCAAACTATTCACATCTGTCCTGATAATGCAATTATATGAAAGTGGAAAAATTGATTTAGATAAAACCATTAAAATCTATTTGCCAGACTATAAAGGTGCGGGAGGAGACAAAGTTACTATACATCAGTTATTGAATCACACTTCAGGAATGAAAAATATTGATACTATAACATCTATAGAAAGCGCTGTAAAAAATGGTGTGCCGGTTTATCAAAAACCCCGTACCACTGATGAACTTATAGAAAAATATTGCAGTGATACACTTGTAAATGAGCCAGGAAAAGTGTTTGATTATAATAATGCAGACTATATTATTCTTGGAAAAATAATTGAAAAAGTTTATAACAAGACTTATGAACAGGCAGTAAAAGAAAAATTTTTGCAGCCATTAAACATGACAAACTCAGGCTTGTTGTATCAGCAAAATATTATTGACGGCTTAGCTGACACCTATTTTTACCGTGACGATATAAAAAAATTGGTTCCTGACTTACCTGTTTATATGGCGAACTGGTATGCAGCAGGTTCAATGTACTCAACAACAAATGACCTTTTAAAATTCTCAAATGCCTTATTTGGGTTAAAACTTATAAAGAAAGAGACTTTAGAAAAACTGACAAAGCCGGGGCTGGATAATTATGGATATGGTATATGGTCGTATCAAAGCGAGTTGAATAATAAAAAATATAATGTAGTTAAGAGACCTGGTCAAATTATGGGTAGTCAGACTATGCTATTTCGCTTTTTAGATGAAGACATTACTATTATAATTCTAAGTAATACCGGCACTACAAGCCTTGACAATTTTGTGTATGAAATAAGTAAACGGATAGTACAATAAAACAAAACGGCACACAACAGGCGGTCAACTGCAATAACCCAACTTCCTATTAAATCTTCGTATCAAAACTTCAACAGATTGCGTAAGTTGGTTAACACTTTAATGAGTTACTGTATCGCTCCCATTACCTCTTTCAAAAATTTATTCTCATTAATAGTACTAACTCCCAGGCGCAGCACCACTAATTTTTTAGAAGGAATGATATAAACATCCTGTCCGCCATAACCATCCATATAGAACATATCATCCGGTACATCAGGAAAAGCTTTTTTTGTAATATCTTTTTCATTCTGCCCGTTTAACCAGAATTGATATCCATAATTTTTAAAAGAATTACTGGCCGGTGGTACCACCGATTCTTTCACCCAGTTATCCGGCAGAATTTGTTCACCATTCCATTTACCATTATTATAATACAGCAAACCAAAGCGAACAAAATCCCTTGCTGTAGCATAACTGTAAGATGAACCTATATAAGTTCCTGATGCATCCGGCTCTAATAAAAAACTATAGGCATTGATCTTATGAAATAAAGCCGTGTGCGGGAAAGCCGCATAATCTTTCTCTCCCACCGTATGCCGTATAATACGGCTTAGAATATTACTGTTACCACTGGAATAATTAAACTGTGTACCTGGCGCATACTTTAATGGCCGGCTGGCAGTATAAGCAGCCATATCTCCTTTACTAAATAACATGGTAGTCACTTCACTGGGCCGGGTATATATTTCAGCAAAATCAAGTCCGCTGGTTTGTTGTAATAAATTCAGCAGACTGATCTTTTCTTTTTCATTTCCCTTCCATTCAGGTACGGGTGCTGGTACATTTACATTAAGCTTTCCTTCTTTTACCAATATGCCAATAATAGCTGCCGTTAAGCTTTTACTCATTGACCAGCCTAATTGCACCGAGTTTTTATCAAAGCCGGGTGCATATCGTTCAGCTATTATATTACCATCATAGCATGCAATTACTGCACGGGTATAAACGGATTCACCATTTTTCTTTTCTTCAAACACATGATCAATTGCTCTTTCTAATCCGGTGCGGTTTACATTATCGGGAATAGTATCAACTATTTTATCTCCGTATGGCCATAGTATGGTATCTGAGTTGATGCTTGGTTTAGATGGCAGGTTAAATTGCTGAGCCCTTACCTGTTCTTCAGTAAAATCATTGATTAGTGTAGCTCCCAGTCCGCTACGGTAGATGGCTTTGCGTTTGGCAAATCCCCATACCGATGCAGTAACTGATGAATCCTGCTGGTTAAATTCATAACGGCCTAATGATTTGGGAAAATCGGCCAGGTCTTCTTTAATCACATCATTAGGATTGCGATGCTGCAGGTAAATAGCCGATGCCATATTCTTGGCACCATAACCACTCACTGCCGGAAATACTTTCCGGGCAATGATGACTACTGCAATTAATACCAGTAACAAAACTGTTAAACCAATTCGCTTAAGATTTTTACGAAGAGCCATGTAAAGAATTTATGTTTAAAGATCGATAAAATTTGAATACCTATATTCGTCCTGCCAATGGATATAAAAGACTACTATAAGATACTCGGCATAGCTCCCACCGCTTCGGTTAACGATATAAAAAAAGCTTACCGCAAAATGGCGATGAAGCATCATCCCGATACCAATCCCGGTGATATAGCTACAGAAACGATGTTCCTTGAAATAAAAGAAGCGTATGACGTACTGATTGACCCAACGCAAAGAGAAGAATACAATTACAAACGCTGGTATAACCGCACTATTGGAAAAGATTTTGTTCAGCAGGCGCATACTGCACATGACATACTAAATGAATGTAAAAAGCTGACAAATTATTTATCAGGAGTAAATCATTTCCAGATAGAATATGATGCATTAAGTCATCACATCAAAAATATTTTGTCTGATATCAACATGAACATCCTGCAACAGTCCGGTGAAAACTTACTCATTAACCAGGTAATAAAATTATTACTGCATGCATGTGATCCGCTGCCATATAAGTATCAGCCTGTGATTATTGAAAGACTACAGCAGTTAGCCGGCGACGACAGAGAGATGAAAGAAAGAATTGAACTGCACATCAAACATCAGCAGCAAAGGGCTTTGTTTGAAAAATATAAAATAGCCGGTGTTATTATTGTTACGCTGGTTATTTGTTTGATCATTTACTTGTCTTCCAAATAAAGCAAACCCGGATATGGCTGATAAAACACCTTTCCCAAAAATCAGGAACCTTGTTCAGTTATATGATCTTCTTACAGGTGAGGAGCGAATTATTGTGGATGTACTCCGGCAGATCATTAAAGAAACGTTACCTGCTTATTGTAAAGAAAAAATATCCTATAACGTTCCATTTTTTTATGGCAACAGGAGTATTTGCTTAGTTTGGCCAGCCTCTGTGCCAAGAGGTGGTATTAAAACTGGTGTGTTATTAGGTTTTTGGTATGGAAACCGGTTGAAAGATGTTGATCAATATCTTACGCATGGCACCAATAAACAGATATTTTACAAGATTTATCAGACAGCCGAGCAGATAGATGAAGCAGCCATCATTAAATTACTGAAAGAAGCAGCGGTACTGGATGCAATGTTCTCAAAACGAAAATAAAAAAGCTTCCGTTGATAAACCAGAAGCTTTTATGCAATAGTCATAATCATTAATTAATAGCCCCACTCCTTCATCACCTTCAAATCCTCTTTCGCACAATCAATTGGTGATTTACCCTGGTAGGCTTCCTGTTCAATTATAAAATGTGTTGTTCCTCCGGATGCCGCTCCTATATCAATTACCTTCTTCACTTCGGCAATTCCTTTACCAAGGATAGTGCTCTCATATTTTTCCTTATGATCAGCTGAAGCGATCTCATCTTTCACATGCATCAGTTCAAAACGGCCGGGGAATTTATTCACTATTTCAAGAGCAGTTACGCCACCATTAAATAAATTCCCGGTATCCAATTGCTGAGCTACCAAATTTGGATCAGTATTGTTTAAAATGATATCATAAAGAGCTTTATCATTTAATTTAACACTGAACTCAAAATCATGGTTGTGATAACCAAACTTCATTCCTGATTTTTTGCACAGCTCTCCAGATTTATTAAACACTTCCATATAACGCAATGCATCATCATAAGTTTTGCGCAAACTTTCATCCAGCCACGGACTAATTACATATTGCTGACCGGCAATAGCTGCATCTTCAACCGTATATTTCCATGAATCGGAAAAATCTTTTTTAGCTGCATCCCAATGATCCGGACGCATAACAGTATGTCCGCTTGGCATGGCCATTCCCATATCACTTAATACTTTCTTGAACTCACTGGCAGAATAACCGTAAAATTTACGGTCAACATAATTCGCATGCTCTACATGCTTATAACCCATTGCAGCAATTTGTTTTAAAGTTCCCAAAGGATCTTTTTTCATATCATCTCTTACCGAGTACAACTGAATTCCGGTAAGTTTTTTATTCTTCATACCCTTTAATGAAGGATTGAGCATAATTGAGGCGGTAAGCAACGAACTGTTGCGGATAAATTGTCGGCGTGACTGTGGCATGCTTGATCGTTTTAAATTTGTTTAAAATTAATCAGAAAACTAATATCAGCAATTTACAAAGCACAAAAACTTCTTAACTTTCATCCACACTTTACCAATCAACTGCCTTAAGCTGATGGACACCCAACCAACCGAAATTAAATGTGCATCCTGTAACACCTTGTTAACTGGTAATTACTGTTACAATTGTGGAGAAAAGAAGTTGAACCCTGCCAAGGATTTCAGTTTAAGAAAATTTATAGAACAAACCGTTGATGGCTTCACCCACTTGGATTCTAAGTTCTTCAAAAGTTTTTGGTTATTACTCACAAAACCGGGATTCTTAACAGCCGAGTATTTAAATGGGAGAAGAGTGAAATATATGAAGCCAATTCAAATTTTGCTTATCACCAGTGTGCTGTTTTATTTTTTTATGCCAAATTCCGGTTCTTTCTACAGTTCGTATAATCAACTAAACAATGCTTTTATCAAAAAAGGATTTACCATAGAAAATTTTTTTAAATATAATATTAGTAAAACCCTGAAAGAGAAAGCGATTACTATTAAGGGCTCAGACGCCTCAACAGAAGCAATCAATCAAAAATCTAATGAGATATACGAAGCTGCCTATGAAAAGGCTGCACATAATTCCAAAACATGGTTATTTCTGATACTGCCCGTATGGGCCTTGTTTGTATACTTACTGTTTTACAGGCGTCATCCCTACTATGTTCAGCACCTGGTATTTGCTATGCATCTATTTTCATTCTTTTTATTGACAGATATGGTCTTTTTGGTTTTTTATTTTGACATCCTGGGTCTTCATTTAATTGAAACACTCAAACACCTTCTCCCTTTTCTCATCATTGCATTAGTATATTTTATTGTCGCAGTAAAAAAGGTTTACCTGCAATCAACAGTTAATGCTATATGGAAAGGATTGATTGTTTACCTGCTTTTGCTTTTTCTGATCGTTCTATACAGAACATTTATTACACAGTGGACAATCTATTCAATGTAACTAAGCAGCCAGTTCTTTATTATACTTATTTCTATATTCAAGTGGAGACAGGCCCGTGATTTTCTTAAATAGTTCACGAAAGGCTTTCGTATCATTATAACCAACTTCATACATTACTTCGTTCACATTTTTTCTGCCAATCTCTAATTGCTTTTTAGCAGCTTCTATTTTTACCCGCTGTATATATTCTGCAATAGAGTTATTGGTTGCCTTCTTAAATCTTCTTTCAAATGTGCGGCGGCCAATGGAGAACTGATTGGCGAGTTCATCCACTGTTATTTTCTCTGTAAAATTATTTTCAATAAACTCCTGTACTTTTTTTATCTCATCATCTTCATGAATCTTTTGCCCCTTAAACATGGAAAAGGGTGATTGACTTTTTCGGTCAATATCCAGTACAAAGAACTTAGAAGCTAATATCGCCAGCTCACGGTTGGTATATTTCTCTACTAAATGCAATAATAAATTCCAGTAGGAGTTTGCACCTCCGCTGGTGTACACCCCATTTTGTTCGGTAACAATTTTACCATCGGATAAATTAACCTCCGGGAACATTGTTCTGAATTCATTGGCAAAAAGCCAGTGCGTACTGCAGGTTTTCCCATCTAACAAACCTGTTGAGGCTAACAAAAAAGCACCTAAGCATAAACTTGCCACCTCTGCCCCATTTTTATATTGCTTTACTATCCACGGTAAAAAATCCTGATTGAGTTTAACAGCATGTTCCAAATTTCCACTCATCGCTGGTACAATAATTAAGTCCGGTTTTCTTGCATCTTTCAAAGTCGCATCCACACTAATGGTAAATATTCCATCCATCAGTTTTACTTCTTTATTTAATCCAACTAACTGAACATTAAATAACGCAGCATGTCCCTGGCTCTTTAGAAATTCATTGATAACAGTAAACATATACCGTGGGTCAGCTACTGCTTCCACCACTGCTGTCTCGGGAACAAGTATGGCAATATTTTTCATGTTGAAGTATTAGAAGTCAAAGGTAAAGTCAATTGTTGTCGCAAACAACCCTTCATTTTGTCGTTTTCTCCCCTCTAATTTACAAAAGAAAATTTTGCGCAACCAAAAAGTTGCACATATATTTGCAACCGAATAGTTGCAATAAATAAATTTATGAGACGAGATGTATTCCAGGCAATTGCCGACCCAACCCGCAGAGCTATATTAGTGTTAATTGCCACACAGGCGATGACACCGAATGCATTGGCTGAAAATTTTCATAGTACCCGGCAGGCTGTATCAAAACACATAAAAGTGCTAACCGAATGTGGATTAGTAAAACAGGAATTAACCGGGAGAGAAATTTATTATCACCTCAATCCAAAAAAAATGAAAGAAATAGATGATTGGTTAGCACAGTTTAAAGCGATGTGGGAAACCCGGTTTAATCAATTAGACAAAGTATTATCAACAATGAAAAAATCCCGCCTGCGCTAAAGCTTCGGCGGATAAAACAAAAAAAATGAACAACAACTTGCTATTTGACTTTACCGTTGACAAAGCAAAACAAACGGTATTCATCACCAGGGAATTTGATGCTGAGCTTTCACTGGTATGGGATGCATTTACCAAACCAGAAATTCTTGACCAATGGGTAGCACCTAAGCCCTGGTCTTCCAAAACAAAGTATATGGATTTCAAAGTTGGTGGCCGAAGATTTTATGCGATGGTAAGTCCGGAAGGGCAAGAACGTTGGGCTGTGCAACAATATACTTCTATCAGCCCCAAAACGAATTTTAAATACCTGAATGCTTTTGCAGATAAAGATGAAAACCTTGAATTGCCGGGTTCTCAATGGGATTTGACCTTTAGTGAAGAGAATGGAACAACAACAGTGAAGATTATGATTTATAATGAATCGCTTGCCCGTATGGAGAAAATGATTGAAATGGGATTCCAACAAGGATTCATGATGACCATAGACAATTTGGAAAACTTGTTGACTACTTTATCGAAACGATAATTATAATCATTAAATCAAAAACAATGAAAGAGACCAGTTATCAAATTGATTCAGACAAAAATCAAATTCATGTAGAGAGGGAATTTGATGCACCAGTTGAACAGGTATGGAAAGCCTGGACAGAACCCGGGTTATTAGACCAATGGTGGGCACCCAAGCCATATAAGGCAAATACAAAAACAATGGACTTTAAAAGCGGAAGCCGCTGGCATTATTATATGCAAGGGCCGGAAGGTGATGTGCATTGGTGTATGGCAAACTATATCAGTATTGATCCAACTAAAAGCATTGAATGGCAGGATTGTTTTTGTGATAAAGCAGGCAATGAGAATAAAGAAATGCCTTCCACTCACTGGAATATTGTTTTTACACCTGTTGGCAATAGTACAAGAGTGAACGTTACACTAACTTACACAAGCAAAGAGCAAATGGAAACTATTATTGGCTTTGGATTTAAAGAAGGCTTTGCAATGGCACATAATAACCTGGATGAATTAATTTCACAGGGTAAACTAAAATAACTATGGCAAAAATTACCGCCTGTGCAACATCTGAAAGCATTCCATCACAAACAGAGGTGGTGGATGCTTTTATAAAAAAGCTGAAACATCCCATGAAGGATGTAGCTCAATTAGTAAGAGAAACTATTTTAGCTGCTGACAAAAACGTAGGAGAAGAAATTGCGTGGAACTCTCCTACTTTCTACTATACAGGAAAGATGGAACCCTTTAATCCGAAACATTACAAGCGTTGCATCATCAATATGAATTTCTTTAAGCAAGATTGCCTGCGTCTTGTATTTTTATTCGGAACTGCTGCTAATGATAAAAGCGGTTTATTAGAAGGCGATTATAAGGATGGAAGAAGATTAGCTTTGTTTTATAACCTTGACGAAGTTAAATCAAGAAAAAAAGATTTACAGAAAGCCGCAAAAGAAATTATTAAAACAATGAAGTAGCTGTTGGTTATATTTTCTTTTCAATTAACCATAGATGACCAAATGGGTCTTTAAATTCTCCCTGGCGGTAACCATAATCAAAATCCTGTGCTCTCATCATCAATTCAGCACCTGCACTAACAGCTTTATCCATAACAGCATCCACATCATCTACAAACAATCCAATCATTACCGTGGTACCATTGGTCATTTCAGGATCGGGTTGGTTTTTCTTTACATTGGCTTCATGCAAATGAAATATTCTTCCCACAATAGAAAGTTCAGCAACATGATAAGTCCCGTCATCATTCATAAATTTGCGGAGCTCAATAGCTCCCAGTCCTTTGATATAAAAACTAATATCCGTCGTTCCATTGGGGATAAACAATTGTGGGGCAAAGTATGGAGTGGTTGGTTCCTGAGCCATAAAATAATAGTTGGAGTAACTGTAAGATAAAGCAAATTATTTTCTAAAAATATTTTTCATCCCATTTGTCCGGTTAACTTTAGGTGGATTGTTATAATAGTGTAATCAAATTATACACTCAAAAAAAAGTAAGATGGAACAGTATGCATTAATTATGCGCCACGAAGATGGAATGAAAGTGGCCTCGCCGGAACAAATACAGGTATGGATGAAACAAACAATGGACTGGATTGGCAATATTGCTGCTCAAAATAAATTTGTAAGCGGCACAGGTTTGCCTTTTGCTGATGCGAAAGTGGTGAAAACAAAAGGCAATAAACCAGTTGTTACCAATGGCCCGTTTGGTGATATTAAAGAAACCATTGGCGGACTTATTATCGTAAAAGCAGATTCAGTTGAAGAAGCAGTGGAGTTTGCCAAAGGATGTCCCGTGTTGCAGGGCGAAGGCAATAGTGTGGAAGTAAGAAAGATTGCCAAAGATGATGGCGTACATTAACAGCAAAGAGGCTGTCTCAAGCCCTTAATAAGTTCACCAAAGAACGCAAAGTAAAATGCGGCGCAAATAAAATGATTAGCGATCATATCATTGCGTTCTTTGCTTTCTTAGCGAACTTTGCGGGGAAATTCTTTTCACAGCTTCTTTATTTATATGGAACAAAAGGAACTGATACCACATTTATTCCGCACTGAGTTCAGTAAAATTGTTGCTGTGCTTTGCAAATGGATTGGCTTTGAGCATATAGATATAGCAGAAGATATAGCCAGTGATACTTTTCTTTCGGCCTTTGAAAACTGGACGTATAAGGGTGTGCCGGAAAATCCAACTGCCTGGCTTTATACAGTTGCTAAGAATAAAGCCAAAAACCACCTAACAAGAAATAAATTATTCACTAACAAGATAATTGCAGAACTAAAAGCAACTACTCCGGCATCAGAAGAGTTTGAATTAGACATGAGCGAAGAAAATATTAAAGACGGCCAATTAAGAATGTTATTCGCCATTTGTCATCCATCTATTCCGCAGGAAGCACAAATTGGTTTGGCACTTCGCATACTTTGCGGCTTTGACATTGATGAAATTGCCAACGCATTTCTTACAAATAAAGAAACGATTAATAAACGGCTTTCAAGGGCTAAAGAAAAACTAAGAGCAGAGAAAGTAGAATTGACTTATCCAACTGGCGGGGAAATGCTGAACAGATTGCAAACAGTATTAACCACTTTATATCTCCTGTTTAATGAAGGTTATTATTCAGAAAGCAATGATGCGGTGGTAAGAGAAGAGTTATGTAATGAAGCCATGCGATTGCTGGAGTTGCTGATGAATAATAAAGAAACAGACATGCCGATGGTAAATGCTTTGTATGCATTGATGTGTTTTCATGTCTCAAGGTTTGCTGCCCGTAAAAATTCAACTGGTGAAATTATTTTGTACGATGAGCAGGATGAAACGCTGTGGAATACAGAATTGATAACGAAAGGAGCTTTTCATTTGAATAAAGCCGCACAGGGAAATCAAGTTTCAAAATATCATTTGGAGGCAAGTATTGCTTACTGGCACACCATTAAAACTAATAGCAAAGAAAAATGGGAAAACATACTTCACCTGTACAATCATCTTTTGCAATTATCCTACTCTCCCATTGCTGCATTGAATAGAACCTATGCTTTAGCTAAAGCAAGAGGCAATGAAACAGCTATAACAGAGGCTGAGAAATTACAACTAAATACCAATCATTACTATTATACTTTGCTGGGAGAATTGTATAAGGAAACTGATTCATCAAAAGCTAAGCAACATTTTGAGAAAGCATTATCATTCGCAAAAACCAGTGCCGATAAACAAATAATTCAAAAGAAAATTGATTCGCTTTAATCCTACACACCAAACTGCCGCAAATGATGGTCGGCATGTTTATAGGCAAATCACCCAACTTCATCCTGATTCATCTTTCCAAAAAACCAGTGTGCAAGGGAATCGTATCATTTAAAACTATAAATAACGTAACCATTTTTTCTCCGGATGTGACAACTTATAGTTCCCATACCATTTACATAATGGATACATCAGCAGCACTACTCCTATCCAAACCAGGTACACACCCCATAATGCAATACCGCTACCCTGCTTAGGTCTTCCAAAATTAGAACCAAACACCAGGTCACTGCTATGGAAGCCCTGCATAAAAACCATAATAAAAAGAATGGGATGAATAATATACCAATGAACTAAAAAATAAAACAATGGCACTTTGCCATACACTGTTGTGAAGGCTGTAAAACGATTTTGCAATCCTTCCACCCACACCAGTATCAACAACAGTAATCCTATAAAGCATAAACAATAATCAAGCGAAGGCGGATATTTGGTTAAATTGATAAAGGATAGAAACGTGTACAATCCACTTTTTTGAGCTAACCACGGTGCCCCATCTCCATAAATATTAATAAAACGGAGTATTACAAACAAGGCTAATGAGATCAATCCCAATTTTATAAATAATTGCTTCCTCAAAGCCTGTTTATTTTTGTTCAAAACCTGTTCAAATTGTTTTTGCTGATGGAAACCCATGGTTGATGTCTTAATTTTAGCTTACAAATAAATCACTGATGACGGAACAGGAATTGGTAAGAGAATGCATTACTGCTATTTGTCATAAGAATGGTTTTTCAAAACCTTCTGAAATGACTTATCGTGACTTTGAGCACATCAGCCAGGAACTGGAAGAAAAAACAGGAACACTCATCAGTGTGTCAACCATCAAACGATTGTTAAACGGAGACTTCAGCCGCATACCACAAACCGCCACTTTAAATGCCATCAGCAATTATCTTGGTTTTAAAAACTGGCAGGAATATAAAATAACTACTGGTACCGTTGAAAGTAAGCCAGCATCGCAACCGGTAGCTGAAACAAAAAATAGTTTCATTCCTTCTATTACACCAGGCAAACTGATTTATAATAAATGGACCAGTTATATGCTGGCATTGGCTGTACTGTTAATGATTTTTAGTTTTATAAGAAGCAAAACTTCATCCGGTGTTTCATATAAAACAGCCAGTTTTTCATTTAAAAAAACAACAGCTAATGATTTGCCGAACACTGTAATATTTGAATATGATGTTTCAGGAGTTAACGCCGACAGTTTTTTATACAACAATCATGGGACAGCACCCGTCGTGTAAGAATTGATAAAAACAATCATACATTAACGGATATTTATTACGAACCCGGTTATCATGTTGCCAAACTCATCGCCAATGATTCAATTATTAAAACGATTGATGTAAGCATTCCTACTGACAAAGGGATTTATTATGCTAAAGAAAGAAATTTCAGCAGTCACCCTCAATACATAAAAGTATCAGGTTTTAATAACGGGTATTTAACCATTACAAAAGAAGAGGCAGAAAAGAGTTTGATTAATCTTGAAAAGCAAAACTTCTATGTGATGACCTATTTCCCCTCCATCTTTACCGTTAGCAGCGATAATTATTTATTTAAAAGCAGCGTTAGAGTGGTCAATAACAGGAATATTTCCTGTGCTTCATTAATGTGTGAAGTGTTTACCCAGCGCAACTTTAATTATTTCATGACCTTCCCTTCCGGTTACGCCAGTGTAATTAATGGTCAATATGGTGAGGTTAAGCTGAATGGCCAAACCAACAATCTTCAATTAATCCCATGAATGGAATGATATTGAAGTAGCCGTTATTAATAAAACATCTCATATAAAATTTAACGGGAAAGAAGTTTTTTCCTGCAGTTATCATAAATCATCCGGCTTAATCACCGGGCTGGGCTTTATATCAAATGGTTTTGTGCAAGTAGATTATACGGAACTTTCAGATGGAAGTGGAAAACTGGTTTATAAGAACGATTTTAATAAATAATCACACCTTGTCGCATTTACCCCCTTACATTGTCATAATACCACAGCAGTAAGGTAAGTTTGAGTAATTAGCTTTGTGTGGTAAACATTCAGCAATGGAAAAATACATAATAGAAAAAGATATCCCGGTTGTTTGTGTAAGAGCCAGTTCCTTTCCCGATGGAGTAATGACTGCTTTTGAAAAACTGCACCAACTTACTTCATCTGTAACTGGCAGAACGATTTACGGCATTTTTTATATGGGTGAAAATGGAGAGATCATCTACAAAGCCGCCGCTACAGAATTACAACCAAACGAAGCAAATAAACCAGGCTTTGAAAGTTTTACTATTCGCAAAGGAACATATACTGGTGTACTGATCAAAGATTTCATGAGTAATATCTCAGCTGTAGGAAAAACTTTTCATGAACTATTGAAACATCCTGACCTTGATCCCAATGGTTATTGTTTGGAGATATATCAAGAAGAAAAAGATGTTCGTTGTCTTGTTCCGTTAATCAATCAATAAAATTACTATGTCACAAATAAATGCATATTTAAACTTTGATGGCAATACCCGTGAAGCAATGAGTTTTTACCAGCAATGCTTAGGCGGAGAATTAGTAATGCAGAAAATAGCGGAATCACCAATGGCAGCTCAAATGCCCAGTGAGATGGGACCGAAAATTTTGCATAGTAATTTATCAGCTGATGGAATTGTACTGATGGCTTCTGATTGTGTGGGGAAAAATATAGTCAACGGAAATAATGTATTTCTAAATATTAATTGCCATAGCAGTGATGAAATAAATACTTATTTTAATGGACTGGCTGAAGGCGGAAAGATAATAGAACCTTTACATCAATCTTTTTGGGGAGCAACCTTTGGCGTACTAATTGATAAGTTTGGTATTAACTGGATGTTTAATTACTCAAAAAAATAAATACTATGCCATTCCAGGCGTATCTTGATAATATTCAGAAAAAGACAGGCAAATCACCTGATGATTTTAAAAAGTTAGCAGAGAAGAAAGGATTTTTGGAAAAAGGCAAATTGAAACCAACGGTTAAAGCCGGTGAAATTGTTAGCTGGCTTAAAAATGATTTTGAATTAGGTCATGGTCACTCAATGGCTATCTATGCACTGTTTAAAGGGATAAAAAAATAATTAACTCTAAAAAATAATCTTATGGCAACGATAATCACAGTAGAAGCAACCATTAATGCACCAGTTGAAAAAGTATGGCAATACTGGACAGAACCCCGTCACATCATTCGCTGGAATAATGCTTCTGATGACTGGTGTACATTAAAAGCAGAAAATGATTTACGGGAAGGTGGAAACTTTAGTGCTACTATGGCAGCTAAAGACGGCAGTTTTAGTTTTGATTTTGGCGGCACTTATGATGTAGTTAAAAAATATGAGCTGATTGAATACACCATGGGCGATGGAAGAAAAGTAAGTGTAAAGTTTTCATCCAATGGTAATGAAACAAAAGTGGTGGAAAGTTTTGAAGCAGAAAATACTAACTCTATCGAAATGCAGCAGGGCGGCTGGCAGGCTATTCTCAATAGTTTCAAAAAACATGTGGAAGGCGAAAACAAATTAGAAGTAATTCATTTTGCTATCAACATTAATGCACCTGTTGAAAAAGTTTTTAACACCATGACTAATGATGAAACATACCGGGCATGGACTGCCGAATTCAATGCAACTTCACATTACAAAGGTTCATGGGATAAAGGTTCAAAAATTTTATTTATTGGAACAGGTGAAGATGGTGTGGACGGCGGAATGGTAAGTCACATAAGAGAAAATGTAGCCAATAAATTTATCAGCATCGAACATAATGGTATATTAAAAGGTAATGAAGAAATTACCAGCGGCCCCGAAGTAGAAGGATGGTCAGGTTTACTGGAGAACTATACTTTTAAAAATAACAACGGTAACACTTTGCTCGAAGTGGATATGGATTCCAATGCTGACTTCAAACCCTATTTTGAAGAAACCTGGCCCAAAGCATTGAATAAATTAAAATCTATTTGCGAAAACTAATTTTCATAAACTTCAAATCAACCAGCTATGTCAAGCGTAAGCACTTATTTAAATTTTCCAGGAAATACAGAAGAAGCATTCAATTTTTACAAATCAATTTTCAAGACTGAGTTTAAAGTACCCATCAGCCGCTTTGGAGATATACCTCCGCAACCCGGCATGCCACCGATGCCCGATGCTGATAAAAGTTTAGTGATGCATGTGGAACTTCCTATTACTGGTGGTCACATATTAATGGGAACTGATGCACCTGAATCATTTGGATTTAATGTAAATTATGGTAACAATGTTCACATCGCTTTGCAATTAGACAATCGTGATGAAACCAGTACATTGTTTGAAGCATTATCTGCTGATGGAAAAGTAACCATGCCTTTAGCCGATATGTTCTGGGGTGCTTATTACGGAAGTTGCACCGATAAGTTTGGTGTGCAATGGATGTTCAATTGCTATACTAAATAAACAAATGTTATGACACACTTATTAAATCCCTGTTTGTGGTATGATAATAATGCAAACCAGGCAGCCGAATTCTACGGCAGTGTTTTCGGTAAGTTAAAAATTATTTCAGAGAATCCGATTGTTGTTGTATTCGAACTGCACGGTGAAAAATTTATGGCGCTGAATGGAGGGCCGATGTTTAAGTTTAATCCTTCCTGTTCCATTTTTGCAGTATGCGAAACAATTGAAGAGATTGATAATGCGTGGCAAAAATTATCTGAAGGTGGTTCTCCATTAATGCCGCTTGATAAATATCCATGGAGTGAACGCTTTGGCTGGATACAGGACAAATTTGGATTATCCTGGCAGTTAATGATTACGAAGAAAGGAGATGTTGCTCAAAAGTTTTCTCCCCTGTTGATGTTTTTTGGTGAGCAAAATGGCAATGCAGAAAAAGCAATCAACTTTTACACAACGGTATTTAAGAACTCATCCATCAAAAGCATCGCCCGGTATGAGGAAGGTGAAGGTGATGTAACAGGTCGTGTAAAACATGCACAGTTTACCGCTAATAATTATACAATGATGGCGATGGAAAGTTCAGGGCCGCATAAGTTTGCATTTAATGAAGCATTCTCAATAGTAGTTGCATGCGATACACAGGAAGAAATTGATTATTACTGGAACACCTTTACGGCAGATGGCGGACAGGAAAGTATGTGTGGCTGGTTGAAGGATAAGTTTGGTGTTTCCTGGCAAATTACCCCGGCGATACTGGGCAAATTCATGAACGACCCTGTTAAAGCACCAAAAGTAATGCAGGCCTTCATGAAAATGAAAAAATTTAATATTGCAGAGCTGGAAGCAGCTGCACAATAATTTTAAAACCAAACCAACTTTTAAAAATGACAATTAAAACAACCAAAACACTTTACTGGGTATTCACTGTATTATTTGCTGCACTAATGATTTTTTCTGCAATAGGCGGCGTTGGCCCATCAGAAGATACTATTAAAATGATTCATGACGGGATGGGCTATCCAATTTATTTTATCCAGTTTATCAGCATCGCTAAAATCATTGGCGCTATTGGCATTCTAATTCCGGGTTTAAAAACTATAAAAGAATGGGCTTATGCCGGTTTGTTCTTTGATTTGCTGGGAGCAACTTATTCTATTATTAAAGTCTCCCCTTCATTTGATCCTGCCATGCTGGGGATGATTGCGTGGTTGCTACGGGAATACTGTCTTATTATTTCCGGACAAAACTGAATAAGGCATAATCCCGGATGAACTTATTATTTGTTTGCATGACGCTAATTAACTTTGAGTAAAGCAAACAATTTTGATGAAGAAATTCAAAGCCACTATTGAAATCATTGGTGTTAATCCCTATGTTTTATTACCGGAAACTGTATTAAATAATCTTTTTAAAGAAGCAGGAAAGGATAAAGGCCCAATACCGGTTAAAGGCATCATTGAAGGACATGCATATGTTCAAACGCTGGTAAAATACCGCGGTAAATGGAGATTATATATCAATGGGCCGATGATAAAAACAGCAAAGAAAGATGTGGGTGATACAGTGAATATGACAGTTGAATTTGATGCAGCAGAAAGAACTCATACGATTCATCCCAAACTGGCAAAAGCTTTGTTAAAAAATAAAGAAGCCAAAAAAGTATTTGAAAAATTAAGTCCGTACAAACAGAAAGAAATAATAAGATATATCAACCATCTTAAATCCAAAGAGGCTGTTGAACGTAACATTAAAAGGGCCATCAGCTTTTTACTGGAGAAAGAAAGATTTATTGGCAGAGACAAACCATAAGTAAACTAATAGCAATGGAAATAAACTATAAGACAGGTGAAGCTCCTGAAATTGAAAAAGTAATTGAGCTGTATAAAAATTGTGGTCTGCCACGGCCGGTGAATGATAAAGAACGAATGCAGAAAATGTATGACAGTTCCAACTTTATTATTACTGCATGGGATGGAGATAAACTTGTTGGTGTATGCAGATGTATTACAGACTGGGCATGGTGTACTTACCTGGCAGATTTAGCGGTGCATACCGATTACCAGCAACATAAGATTGGTAAAAGATTAATTGACCTAACAAGAGAGAAGGTAGAAGAAGAAACGATGATATTATTGTTATCTGTTCCCACAGCTTTTGAGTATTATCCTAAATTTGGGTTTGAAAAAGAGAACAGGGCATTCAGCATTCCACGTAAAAAAGGAATTTAAATTTAGTAATACATGAAGAAAACAACCAAACCACCCGCAACTGTTGATGAATACATTGAAGCTGCACCCAAAGTGGCACAATCGTATTTAAAACAAATGAGAAAGGCGATAAAGTCATCAGCTCCAAAATCAGATGAATTGGTGAGTTATGGAATGGCAGCATATAAGTACCTGGGCAAACCACTGGTGTATTTTGCCGGTTATGAGCAGCATATTGGTTTTTATGCAACACCAACGGGGCATGAAGCTTTTAAAAAAGATTTATCTGTTTATAAAACAGGTAAAGGCTCGGTTCAGTTTCCTTTAGATGAAAAATTACCATTGAAGCTGATTGAGCGGATTGTAAAATTCCGTTTAAAAGAGAATGAAGCTACTGCTGCTGTAAAAAGAAATAAATGATGCTGGAAATTTTTAAGACAGATGTAACCAATAAAGAGCAGGCATCATCCATCATTTGCCTGCTTAATCAGCATATCCCTCACTGTAAAGTAAATTTTGACCTGCACGACTGTGATAAAATACTTCGTGTAACCGGTGATAGTATTCCTGTTAACACCATTATTAAATTAATTTCTGCCAATGGTATTACCTGCATTCAATTAAACTAATGTCCATCATCATAAAAAAAAACCTGTATTTCAAACAGGGTTTTTAAAATATTTTTCTTTTACATTTTTACTTATTGCACAGATTCAGCCAGGCATTACGAATTTTCAATTGCTCAGGTGTTGGATTAGGGTTAAACTCCAGCACATGTTCTTCTGTTTTCTTTATTTTCATCGCCGGGGCTGAAAGGGTGACAGTATCTATTGAACCGGATGTATTTTTTCTTTTCACTACTACTGTAATGGTGTCTCCTTCTTTAACTGTTGAAAGAAATTTTGATGCCTGCTGAGCAAAATCACCGGCATTTGCCGCCACACCATTTACACTCACCACTTCATCTCCTTTTTGGTATCCCATCTTTTTTCCAAACTCATTTATCCTTCTGGTATTATCAACAATTACATTACCTGCTTCATTTACTCCGGCAGTAAATCCTCCCAGTGTGAATGATTCCGTTTCTCTTTTCACTATATAATTAACTCCTGCCATTCCAAAATATTCTTCATAAGGAATTGCCAGGTTACCTTCCACATATTTGCTGAAGAATGTTCTTACTTCAGGATAAGTTAATTGAGTTATTTTATCAAACAGCTCGTTGTCATTAAAATAATTCCTGGGTCCATACATTATTGAAAGATCATGTTTCAGGTTATGCTCTCCATAGTTACCACCGGAAAGTTTATTCAGCAATAAATCGAGACAAGCATTTATTAAAGCTCCTTTTTGGTACACATTATAATATTGCTGATTGTATTTATCGGCACTGCCCAAACTCAATTCTGTAAACGGCAAAGTATCGTTCATAAATTTCCTCGAGAAAAATATTTTTTGCGATATTCTTTTCAAATATTCTTCCGGCGTAATCATTCCCTGCGTTACTTGTGTATGCTGTGCATCATATTCGGTTGAGCCTTCGTACAACCATAAATGTTTTGACAAAACGGCTTTATTAAAATTGAATTCTCTTACTTCTTTGGAGCAGATGTTTAATGGGGTAATGATGTGAAAAAATTCATGTGATGAAAAATCCACAATCTGGTTCATGGCATCTTTCTCAGGCCTCTCTCTCAAACTATAAAAGCTGGAATAAGAATGCTCCCATGCACCTTGTCCCTGCACAGTTGGTTGCTCACTGTTGAAGTAATAGATAAATGCGTAACGGTTCACCGGCAGTTTACCACCGAGATAATTTTTAGCAGCAAATAACAATGTTTTTAAATTGTCAGCCACTCCTTTGGAAGTGATCAAATGTTTAGGCGAATAAACAGAAACCAGCACATCGGTTACTCCTACTTTTATTGTGGTAGTATCCGGTACACAAAACATAACTGGTGAATCGTACAAACGATCAGCATTATCACAACGAAAAACATCCTTCTCAGCTGATGTACTTACAGGCACCATAGCAGTAGAAGCATAAAAATTAACAGGTCTTGTAAAGTTTAATTCAAACGGCAGCTTTTTCATTCCATCTAAGTATCCAAATATTCCACAGGTGTTGATGGCAAAGTTTTTCCCGGCTTCAAAATTAGTTCCTGCCATTTCGTAAACATTATGCTTAAATTTTGCATCCCATGTATCTTCCACCGTGTATTCAATCTTATATAGTTTTGTGGCATTTTTAATTTTCCAGGCATTTGAATCAGACTGTGTGGCAACCGGCAAAGACTTCCCTGCTTTATCATAAGCCTTCACATTCCTTACAAATTTTCCAAAATCACTGATATTATAGGTGCCCGGAACTATTTTTGGCATGTAAAAAATAATTTCAGACCTGGTTACTTTCGGTGTAAGCAGCTCTACTTTCAATTCGTCATTGGTGAGTTTAGTGAGGTCAACCGAGTATTTGTAACCATCCTGTGCATGTGCAAAAGCAGAAACAGCAACAAAGGCTAACAGCAGGAAATTCCTGAATTTCATATATCATATTTTGAAGGATTGCAAAAATCGGGTAAAACTAATACCGCCAATTGCCATTCATCAAATAAAAAAAGAACCGGATTGGCTTTATTTAATCTTGTTTTTTAAAATCTTATCCCTATCAGTGCTATTGGTTTTATTAATCAATTCTTAATAAAAAAAAACACCTGTATTTTACAGATTGTATTAACATACCAAGTATATTTACCGTTTAAAACCGACAAGCATGAAACTATTTTTACCCGCCCTTTTTTTATTGGCAGCTTTACAGTTAAAGCCCAGGTAACACTAAATACTTCACCCTACACGGAGAATTTTAATGGTATGGTCATTAATTCAACTACTTTGCCAAATGGCTTTACAGTAAAAAAGAATGCAACTGCAACAGCATTAGGAACCGATACAAGCTTAAATGGAATAAATATTCCCGGTGCATGGAAACAAACAGGACGGGGCTTTTAAAATTATGCTTCTAATACAACCCTCACTGATCCCGGCACTGATAGCGCTACACAAGCTGGTTCTTCCGACAGAGCTTTGGGTGTTAGACAAATTAGCGCTTTTGGAGATTCGGGGGCCGCATTTGTTTTTCAAATTGCAAATACAACCGGCAAATCAAACTTTCAATTGAGTTTTAAATTACAATCTTTAGATTCCAGTTTCCCAAGAATGACTACCTGGATTGTTGATTATGCTACAGGCGCCAGTCCTGCTGTATTTACTCCTGTTACAACCTCTCCTGCAACATTAGTTACTGGGAATAAAGTATTTTCAAATACAGATGTAACTGTTGATTTTGGAACTGCTTTAGATAATATTTCTGATGTTGTGTATATAAGGGTAGCTACGGTGAAAAAATCAACCTGTAGCGGTAACCGTGCAAGTACGGCAATTGATGATTGGTCACTATCCTGGAGTGGCATATCAGCTATCAATGATTTATTTAGCCGCAACAGTTATGTAAAATTAGTTGGTAACACTCCGGATAAATTAAGTCTTCTGTTTAATAAATCAATTAACAACAAAATTCAATTGCAGTTAACCAGCCTCAATGGACAGGTTGTTTACACAAGAGCAATTGGAAAAGTAACTGAAGGGCAAACGGAATCTATTCCAATGGCTGCTTTACCAAAAGGTGTTTATTTTGTAAGTATCCTGAGTAAGGATGGCAATTTTGGAACTAAGATTTCACACTAATAATCTATACAATTAAATAAGACAAACCCCTTCGCCTGAAGGGGTTTGTTATTTTCGCTATATCAGTGATTTATTGTAAACTACCAGCAGCCCATTGTAATGAAGCCTGAGCAATAAAGAATTTTGCTTTTATTTCCAGCAACTTTTGCTGTGATGTTAAAAGCTGGTTTTGACGACTATTGAGCATAAATAGCGTTGTTTCGCCCAAGCCAAATCTTAATTCCTCTGCTTTGAATAATTCGTTGTAATTATTATAAGCTGTCTGTAGAAAACCGGCTTGTTGCTGAAGGTTGAAAATTTCGGTATAATAATAACGAACTTTATTTTCTATCTCTAATTGTTGTTGCTGTCTTTCATAGGTGGTGCTTTGTAATTTAAGTTTGGCCGTTTTCCATTCTCCCCTTCCCTGCCGTAAAAACAATGGCATGGAAACGCCTAATCCAAACTTATAATTATTATCAAGCAGATTAGCTGTTACGTTTTTCCATGGTTCGTATCCCTTTTGCAAAAAATTATATTTCACATCTACTTTAGGTAACAAACTCTGAAACTTTAACCGCTTTTCTACCTGCATGCTGTTAATCTTAAAATTCGTCGCCTGTAATTTTGGATGGGTATTCATTACCTGCAGCATCCACCTATCCAATGCTTCTAATTTAAATGCTTCGGTATTGATACCTGTCCATATACTATCTGGAATTACATTATCTGATATAAAAGCAGGTTCATTAGTTTCTGTCCATAAAAAATTGGATAAGGCAAATGATGATTTACGGTACTTAAGCTCTGCTTCTGTCCATTGCTGTTGTAAATTTTGCAGTTGAGCCATTGCTTCTATTGTATCAATTTTAGCTCTGTCGCCCTGCTCAAAACTGATACGTATCAACTGCATTCGTTGCTGATTTAATAAAACAGCATTGGTAAGAATTCTATAAACTTGATAATCTTTACTCCAGCTCCAGTAAGTTTGATAGGCGTCTAATAATAGGTCATTAATTACAATTCTTCTTTCCTGTTCACTTTGCTGAGTAAATAATTTAGCTTGTTGCAGGGATGCCCTTCTTTTATCAATCACTAAATTTTTAGCTAATGGAATGGTTACACCCATGTAGCTGCTTTTACCGGGTGTTAGTTCTATGTTGATCAAATCGCCATAGTTTCTTTCAAAACCGCCTTTTACTTCAATGCCATACCAGGTTGGCACCATCAATTCTCCATTCGTATAATTGTAATAGTTTTTACCATCCAGTGTCTTCTTATCATTATTAGCCTGCAGAACCGGATCAAAATTTCCCCTGATGGCGGTTAATTGAGCGTTAGCAATATCAACCATTAATGATCCTTGCTTTGCTATCGGGTGATATGCTTTTACAGCTGCAATAAATTCATCTTCTTTTAATACCCGTACACTATCTCCCTGTGCAAGCAAATGCATTGGCAAAATGACTACCAGTATAGAAAAAGATATTGCTTTTATCATCGTGTTCATTTCTTCTGCTTTTCTTTTCCTGCTTCTGTTAATTTATAATAGTCAGGCGGGAAACCATTTACATTCCGCCATAACTCATACCATATGCTGACATTCTTTAATAGTGTAAAGCTTACCGCTCCGTTACCCAGCTTCATATCTTTTGGCCAGGGACGATCCTCTTTATCTTCTGCCACCAGCACTCTGAACTTACCATTTTCACTTCGATTGGTTTCTATCGCCACCACTTTACCACCAAAAGTTCCGTATGATGCTTTGGGCCAGCCACTGAATACAATAGCAGGATAACCATCAAACATGAACCTCACTTTCTGACCAATATTTAATAATTGCAGATCCATTGGACGAACCCATATTTCCGCAGCAAATTCCACATTGCCGGGAACAATCTCTACAATCATATCACCTTCTTTCACCATTTCATTGATACCAGCCTTTTTTGCTTTGATAACCTGACCATCCTGTGGCGCTAAAACATAATACTGTCCGCTTCGAATGCGATAATTAGAATAATCAACCTGCAACTTTGCAATCTCGGCCTGGCCAGTTCCTATTTGAGATAAAGCCTGGAACTTATCACCCTGAGCCTTGGATATCTTCTCTGCATAGCCTTGTATAGTACCAGATTGGTCTAGTTGTGTAATGATGATATCTTGTTTGCTGTTGTTATAATTATTCTCTGCCTTTAATTGCTTAGCCTGTACATTTTGAAACTGTACTTTTCTTCTTTCATATTCAGTTAAAGGAATTACACCTGCTTCATACATTTTAGTGGCTCCTTCCATTTGTCGTACTGCTATCTGTAATTCATTATTAGCAGCCTTTAACTCTGCGCTATCACTTTCAATTTTTCTTTTTACCTGCTGAATCTTTTGTGAAATGGCATTTAATTTAATATCCCTTTCATTTTCCATTGCCTTAATTTGCTGTTCGGTTGAACCAACTTTGTTATCATAATACTCAACAGCAGCTTGTTTATTGGTTAACTGCTCCTGTGTTCTTTTCAGTAAGTTGGGATCGAGATAAGCATCTTTTACTTCTGCTAACTGAACAATGGTATCTCCTTTCGTTACAAAGTCACCTTCTTTTACCCACCATTTTACTACCCTTCCGGGGATAATATTATTTATTTCCTGTGGTCGCTGCTCCTGTCTTAATGTGGTAACATAACCGGTTGAGCGGATATTTTGTGTCCACGGAAGAAACAAGAAGATGACAAGAAAGATAATGATTCCCCAAAACCATTTTCGTACAGTACTTCGTTTGCTATTCAAATAAACATGATCAAAAGCATTTAACTTTTGTCCGCATGTTTTTTCTATATCTGGTGTTAAGAGTTGAATATTCATAGCTGTTGATGCTTAAAAAATTTCAGATGGGTTACCTTGTTTAATAATAGTTCCATCTTTAATGATAATAATATGCTGGCACTGGCGGGCAAAACTTTCGTCATTAGATGCTACCAATACGGTTACACCCGGTGTTTTATTAATCAGATATTTTTTTATGGATTGCTGAACAGGTTCTTCCAGCCCCTGCCATGGTTCTTCCAGTAACAATAAATGAGGTGATGCTACCAATGCCCTTAGCAATAAAGTTTTTTGTATCACACCTTTTGATAAACGCCTTCCTGTAGGATCTATCAATGTATCAAATCCATCTTTGAGTGAAAGAATAAAATTCGTAAGTCCCACCGCATTGGCCAATTCAACAATTTCTTCTGTTAAAATTTCTTTTTGACCTAATGTTATATTTTCCAGTAAGCTTCCATGAAATAAATCCTGCTGGGTGAAAAGAATACCAGTCTCCGACCGGATACTATCGATGTTGTAATTTCCTACCGGCACTTCATTAATGGTGATGGATCCTTCAAAATCGTTATAAGCACCGGTAAGTAATTTCAGGATGGTTGATTTGCCAGAACCATCATTACCCATAATACAAAGCTTAGTTCCAGAAGGTGCTGAGAAACTTATATTGTTTATGATATCATTATCCTTGTGATAACCAAAACATACCTCCTCCATCGATACTGAAATGCCTTTTTGGCCGGTATTCAGTTTTAGTGTGCCATTTTTCTCAAGGGGCTTGTCAATCACTTTGCCCAATTTCTCCACACTGGTGAGTACATCATACACTTTATCCAGACTGGCAATCATTTTTTCAACCGATGTTAGTACTGTGATAATGACAATTTCAGCAGCAATAAACTGGCCTACGTTAATTTGCTGTTGTACTAATAACACGCCACCTACAATTAACATGGCAGCAGTGATTAATACTTTGAAAATTACCAGCGTCCAGTATTGTAATTTTAAAATTCGGAAATGACTTGTTCTTGCTTCTAAATAACCTGTAACATATTCGTCTGTCCTGGATAAGGACAACGATGAACTCCTGGAAAAATGAAATGATTTAGCTACCCTTGCCAACTCTTCCAACCAGCCTGCAACGGCATACTTGTAATCACTTTCCAGTAAACTTGTTCTTAATCCTTTGGCACTGGTAAAATAAATAATTGCCCATAACAGTGCTACCAGGAATATGCTGAAGAAAATAAATATACTATTGTAGAGAGAAAGCAACACTAAACCAAAAATGATTTGTACACTGGCGATAGGAATATCGAGTAACAGTTTATTTAATCCCTTTTGAAAAGCGACCGTATCAAAAAAACGGTTTACTAATTCAGGCAGATAATAACCATCCACACTCTTTAAATCTAGTTTGGGAATGCGGTATGCGAATTCAAATGAATACCGGGCAAAAATGCGCTGCTGAATTTTTTCGATGATGCGCATTTGATTGATCTGCATTAACCCCGACATAAAGACACCCAATACTACCAGGAAAATTAAAACAATCATGGAGGTAGATAAGGAACCGGCTAAAACAAAGTTGATAATGGCCTGCACACCAATTGGTACACTTAACTGCAGAAGACCATTGAGAATTGAATAGAAATAAATAGCGCCTATTTCACGACGCTCAAGATTGATTACCTGCCACAGCCGGGCAAGTGGCTTCTGCAAAACAGACGAGTCGGTAATAGTTAAGTCGGTCATCAGGTCAAATTTGTTAAAGAGAGTTCCAGTTAAATCAAACAATTGTTCAACACAACGGAACAATTATTTGATTTCGCAAATAAACATTGAGTAGAAGAAATAGTTCAAAAAAATATTGCTAAAATTTCCTAAAGATTCAACAATCAGGCTTGAGCTTGTGGTAGATGTGGAAGGCTGAAAAAATGTCCTCGGCTGCAATACCAAGAGACTTATATAAGGTGATATCAGAAAAACTTTGTCTTCCTGGTTTAGTTCCGATTATTACTTCTCCTATTTCGCCAATAACATTTTCTTTAGTGATTAATCCCTGTTTGAAAGGGATTAAAAAATCGCCTGGTTCGTTATAGATGGAGTCATAACAATCACAATACAATCTGGCATTCACCATAGTAGCACTATCAATCTCCTGTGCATTTGGTGTACAGGCCCCTATTGCATTAATATGTGCGCCTGCTTTTATCCAATCAAAAGAAATTACGGGTTGTGTTGAGGAAGTTACAGTACAGATTATATCAGCTTCTTTTGCCGCATCGGCCGGGTTTGAAAATACTTTAAAGGAAGCTGAATATTTAGTTTTAAGTTTATTGGCTAAGTTCTGGGCATTTTGCTGATTGCGGCTCCATAAGTT
The DNA here is from genome assembly GCA_016200915.1 of Sphingobacteriales bacterium. Lineage (GTDB taxonomy): Bacteria > Bacteroidota > Bacteroidia > Chitinophagales > Chitinophagaceae > AWTP1-9. Next base: position 19,248 of record JACQDV010000065.1, on the reverse strand, counting down.
AATTTGCCTGACATTTCTTACTTCACAAACCGCTTCAATATGCCTTTCTGCCTGCTCGCCGGAGCCAATAATAGCCAGGCATGCTGCATTTTCATTTGACAACAATTTTGTAGCAACAGCGCTGGCAGCAGCTGTACGTATGGAAGTAATTTCTTTTGCATCAAACAACATCAGTGGAGTTCCATTGTTAGAATCAAGGATCATCACTACTCCCTGGTGTGATGGCAAAGCTTTTTGCCTGTTGCCATGAAACACACTGATCACTTTTATTCCCATTACACCGTAATCAGTTGCATACCCGGGCATCATTCCCAATAATCCTTTTTTATCGGGTAACCACATAATGGATCGCAATGGCTGACCAGTAGTTTTATTAGCTAATGAACGAAACATATCTTCCATCACTCCAATACACTCTTTCATTGGAAGCAGTTCGTTTATCTTTTCATGATCGATAAATGGGATGGGCATCTTATGATACTAACAGGTGGTCAATGATCTTTTCGCTAAAAAATATTTCACTTAGCTTTTTTGCTTTTACTAAAATTTGTTCCAGCGACATTTGACCATCGCCCAACAATTCCAGTGCTTCTACCTCTGCTTGTTTGCGGTTTAGTTTTTTGATATGCATTAATGCTTCGGTAACTACTAAAATCCGAAGTCCGGTATCTTTTAGTTTACCTAACTCAGCTATAAGCCAGCTCAATGCATAAAAATAATTTTGGCTTAGCTGAATATGATAATTCAATCCGCTTCCATCCGGCATTTTGTTGAAGGAAGAGTTTTTAACTTCATCTGTTAAATACTTATTCAAATATTCAGGAGAGTCTGTAGTGGGAGTTAACTGCATTAAACCACGCAATGCCTGCGGATAGATGCTTAACCAGCGCAGCTCACGTCTTAATTCATGTACATCCGTTTCTACATCATCAAAATTTATCTTATTATCTTTTATATGCTCATTAATATCACTTACGCTTTTGGCATAGTATTGTTTTATCTCCTCTCCTTCGGCGGTTTCAGTTAACCAATCTGCGCTTTCTAATTTTTTCTGAATCTTTTTTAATCGCTTACTTTCTTCCCCTAACCATTTATCGGCATTTAATACATTTCTTAATATATCAAGGTTTTCATCTCTTTTGCTTAATAAAAAAGTAATGATATCATCAGGCACTGCTTTACTGGCACTAAACTCTTTGTAAAATCCATCATAATAATCAACCGCACCCAGCATATCCTCTAATTGCTTGAAACGAATTTGAAGTTTAGTGAATCGTTTGCTGTTATGAATGTTCCGGTAAATTCGGCTTAATGCCTCTAACATAAATAAAGGTGTACGGGCATTTTGTTGGTAAAAATATAAGGTAGAATTATCTTCTTTACCTGCAGCAGATAATATGATTTGCAATTGCTGAAGGAAGTATTGATATCGCTGTAGCCCCAGGGGTATTGTTATCTCAGTCATAAAATGAAGATAAGCAGAAGCAATTAATTCCGTTACAGAAATTTAATTACTCCTGCTTATACTGGTATATAATTTCATACCCTGTTAATCATTATTCTCCAGCTGAAAATGCTGGTGAAATGCACTGGCCCCAATATGCAGGGCAAACGCAGCAATAGCAGTATCTTTTAAAACATTGATCCATGCTGCATGCTGCATTTCAACATTGGAAGCATTTAATGCATTAGGCAGATGGATGGTGAGAATAAAAAATACCAGCCAGAAAGCTAACAGGTAACTGGTGAATTTTACATATTGGTTAAACATAAAAGAAAGCCCTGTTACAATAAAACAGGCACCTACTACATAAGCCCAGGTGATACCACCGGGCAAAAAAGTGGGAACATAAACTAATAAATCATGCGGGTATTTAATATGAAATACTCCAACCGCAATGGATACAATTGACAGCATATAGATCGCTATCCGGGATACAATGTGATATTGTTTCATGATTTAAAATTTACCAAAAAGGTAGAGTTTTTAAAAAAGAGATGACCTGACTTTCATCATATGTGTATATGAATAAATTTATCATGAAGAATGATGATTATCTGATAAAGATTATAGTGCATCAACACTCCGGCAAAGAAATAGGAATATTAATAGCCAGCCCCCCTTCTGCTGTTTCCTTGTATTTAAAGCTCATGTCCTTGGCAGTCTCCCACATAGTTTTAACTACTGCATCCAATGATACTTTAGCAAAATCGGGTGTGCTTTGCAGGGCTAATTGAGAAGCCGTGATAGCTTTAATTGCTCCCATGGTATTTCGTTCAATACAGGGAACCTGTACTAATCCTGCAATTGGATCGCAGGTTAAACCAAGATGATGTTCCATGGCTATTTCCGCAGCCATTAATGTTTGCCGTTGTGTACCGCCCATACATTCCGTTAATGCTGCTGCAGCCATGGCTGATGAAACACCAATCTCTGCCTGGCATCCGCCCATAGCTGCTGATATAGTTGATCCTTTTTTAAATATGCTGCCCACTTCAGAAGCCGTCAGCAAAAACTGGATGATCTTTTCATCCTTATTCCCATCACAAAAAGCAACATAATACTGCAGCACTGCCGGAATCACTCCGGCGGCACCGTTAGTAGGTGCCGTAACTACTCTGCCAAACGAAGCATTTTCTTCATTCACTGCTAACGCAAAACAACTTACCCAATCTAATATATATGCAAAGTCTTTTCCTCCCTGTCGTATTGTAGCCAGCCATGAATTATAGTCTTTATAGCTTCGGCCACGCATCAGTTTTTTATTCAGTTCAGCTGCTCTTCTTTTTACATGCAATCCTCCCGGCAATTCACCATTAGCATGACATCCCCTGTATATACATTCTTTCATCACTTTCCATATATTTAATACACCAGTTTTTGTTTCAGTATCGGAACGCCAGGCATTTTCGTTTTCCATTACCACTTCACTAATGCTCATGCCTGTTTTCATGCACCAATGCAACAGGTCTTTTGCTGTATCTATCGGGAAAGGTAATTGCACTACATCTTTGCCAGTTGCTCCTTCTCCTTCTTTTTTTACAAAACCGCCTCCGATACTATAGTATGTTTCGGCAATTTTATCGTCATTAGTAAAAGTGGCTAAAAATGTAACCGCATTGGGATGATAGGGTAAAGATTCATTCATTAGAAAATCTAAATCTTCTCCATAATCAAAATCAATTTCATGTTTACCCTGAAGCAATAATTTCTTCATGGTTTTGATGTCATTGATTTTGCTGTTGATATTACTTACGTCAAAGGTTACAGGATCATCACCACTTAATCCTAATAAAATGGCTATATCTGTGCCGTGCCCTTTCCCGGTTTTTGCCAATGAGCCATATAACAAAACTTCAATATTAACCACTTGATTTAAACGTCCGGAATCTTCTATACTTTGGAGAAACCGCTGCGCAGCCCTCCATGGGCCAAGTGTGTGAGAACTGGATGGTCCCACTCCTATTTTAAACATATCAAATACCGAAATAGGTTCGTGTGGCAAGCGCTGTATTTTTGTAAAAGTATAAAAAAGCCCCGAAGCAAAATTTACTTCGGGGAAATACGGGTGCATTTCAAATTATCGCACCCTGACCCACCCCTATGAAATAATCTTTTATTTTAAAACACTACTGCCCCCCTCCGGGGAGGGGATAAAAAGGCTGCTAATCTAAATTCAAATGAATCGTGCGTTGCGAAAATTTGAAATGCACTCGGCAATACTTATTAAATGGTCGGTTTACTTTACCTCATTCAGGTTTACATCAAATACTAAAATTGAATTTTTAGGAATACTTCCTACCGGTGTTTGTCCATACCCAAAAGAAGGAGGTACATATAACCGGATAACCCCCCCGGATTTAATTAATGGTAATCCTATTCGCCAGCCAAATATCAGGTCTTTAAGCGAATAGAAAATATTAGTACTGGATGCATCAAAAACAGAACCGTTAATTAGTTTACCTGTATATGTAACACCAACCAGGTTGCATTGAGTGGGATAGTTTCCGGTTCCCGGATTTAAAATTTGATAGTATAACCCGCTTGAATGTTTTGTGGCATTAGCGATACTGCTATCACTAATGTATTTATCCATACGTACAATTTCTGAATCGGGAGCTTTAATGGCCGGATCCAATTCATACCCGCAACCATTATCTACAACTCTGCAGGAAGAATAAATGATAAAGACAATCAGGGCTGCACAGGCCGGCAATAACATTTTTATCATGGATATTATTTTTTACAAATGTAATGCAAACAGTGTAAATGATTATCAAAGTACCCAAACCGCTGCATCAGCTCTTGCTGTTTTTTTCTTTTGCCCTTAACTCCTCATACAACTGCTCATTTCTTTCCCAACGGTAACGCTGATAAAAAATGGCAAAGAAGAATACGACACCGGCTACTGCAATGCTGATAAATAACAACGTACCGGGTAAATAAAAACGGATATTGGTAAACCAACCCGAGAGATAGTTGATCAATATTGGTAAAGCAAAGATCAATCCGTAAAGGAATCCTGTTTTAAGGTGACTAGTCCAGTGCTTTGTTTTATCCCTGTTTTCTTCCCAGTATGTTAAAAAATCTTTTTCTTCCGCACTAAGCATTTTATTTATTTCATGCAAAAATAAGGGTTATAATGGCGTTACATAAATGATGAATTAATTATGCAATTCATTTTGATTCCATTAAATTTGTTGGGTCATCATTCTTATGAAACTGCCTTTCTCCGGCCGCTGATGACCGGAGGAAATACAAACCACCAAAATGAAAGTACAGGAAAGTTTATCTCTATTCTTATACGAAACCAAAAAACTGACGCTTCCCGGAATTGGACATTTTACACTTGACCCGGCTGTTAATGTATTCGACAAAACAGATCCATCTTTATTACCAAACGCCATACAGTTTATTCCAGATACTAAAGCAGAAGAAGTTCCTGAACTGATAAATCATCTGGTAAAAACTACCGGCAAGATGAAACCATTGGCTATTAGCGACCTTGATTCCTTTCTTTCAACCGGTAAGCAGTTATTAAATATTGGCAAACCATTTATTATTCCGGGTGTGGGATCATTAAATAAAACAAGAGATGGCATTCAGTTTACATCCGGACAAATTATTCCTGCCAAAATTGAAACAGCACCAGCAGAACATAAACTTCGTGATAAAACCATTGAGGAACCCAACTTCTCATCCGTTGAAAAAGAGTTTGATTATGAGGAAGGTTCGAGACGTACTTCAAAAAAATGGTTAATCCTTTTAGCTACAGGTTTAGTATTGGCTATAGCCGGTTGGGCAGTATATTATTTTATGTTTGCCAATAAAGGTCAAAAAGAAAATACTGAAGTAACCAATGAACCTTCAACTACTGATACGTCCTCTGCAGTAAATATTCCAGATACAACGGCGACTAAAAAAATAGATACACTGGCAACCAAACCTGCTTCTATTACCGCCATCCCCGATTCAATTGTTTATACCTATGCAGTGCAATTGCGCCAGTACACCTATGCTAAAAGTGCCAATGCAAGACAACAAGAATTAAAGAGTTACGGGCATAAAGTTTTTGTTGAAGCACAGGATTCTGCACACTATAACATTTTAATGCCCATCAATGGTTCTTTAACTGATTCTACAAAAGTGATTGATTCACTATATCGCCTGTTCAAGCCTCTGGTAAGACCATTTGCCCGGTTAAAACAATAAGATGAAGCAATCTGCCATTTGGTTTTTGTTATTCTGGTTAGCTGTAATAGCTGATTTATCCATTATTATTACCGGTAACGAATCTTTAAGATTTTATGTAAAGCCTTTATTGATGCCTTTACTGATGCTGGCATTAATAAGCAGCACTCCCGAAAAATTTTCTTCCATCCGGCTTATTGTAATTGGTTTATTCTTTTCGTTTTTGGGTGATGTATTTTTAATATGGGACAAGTATTTTATTCCCGGACTGATTTGCTTTTTACTCACCCATATTTTTTATATCATATATTTTCTTCGCCTCGCATCAAAGCATGGCTCTTTTTTAAAGAAAAATCCCTGGTTAATATTGCCATTAGCTGCTTATGCTATTGGAATGGTTTGGTTTTTATTTCCCAAGCTTGGAGCTTTAGCTGCACCAGTAGCCATCTATGCAGCCGTAATATCCACCATGCTGGCATCCTGCATAAACCTGTTCAGAAAAGTTAAAAAACCAGCTTATATATTTTTTATAGCCGGTGCTTTTTTCTTTGTGCTGTCGGATTCATTATTGGCTATCAATAAATTCTACCAATCCTTCACCTTTGCCGGTATTGCCATTATGAGCACTTATGTTTTAGCTCAGTATTTAATAGTAAGAGGGGTAATTACAGAGAAAGTTGACAGTTGACGGATTACAGTTGACAGTTTGTAATACAGGCAATCACATCACAACCTTTAAACTTTAAACCCTTAAACCTTCAAACGTATTTATATACATTCCTTCCACAACAATTTTCAAGAGCTTAAATTTAGAAATCTTCAAACCCTGAAACCAGTAACTTGCAACCAGTAACCGGTAACCAGAAATGAAGTTTTCACATTTACACGTACACACACAATTTTCTTTGTTGGATGGAGCAGCATCTATACAAAGCTTATATAAAAAAGCCATTAATGATGGAATGCCTGCATTAGCCATATCTGACCATGGCAATATGTTTGGTGTTTTTGAATTTGTAAAAGAAGCCTATAATCACAAAGGAGAAGATGGCAAACCAAAAGTAAAACCTATTGTAGGCTGTGAGTTCTATATTACAGAAAACCGTCATAAAAAAACATTTTCTAAAGAAGAGAAAGACCCACGTTGCCACCAGATTCTATTAGCCAAAAACGAAATTGGGTATAAGAACTTAATCAAACTTACATCGCTTGGTTATATTGAAGGGATGTACAGCAAATATCCCCGTATTGATAAAGAATTAATTCATCGTCATCATGAAGGATTGATTGCAACTACCTGTTGTCTCGGTGCAATGGTGCCACAGGCCATCATGTATAAAGGCGAAGAAGAAGCCGAGAATGAATTCAAATGGTGGCTCAATATTTTCCAGAAGGATTATTATGTGGAGTTGCAGCGGCATGGAATGGCAGAACAGGATAGAGTGAATGCAGTGCTGCTGAAGTTTGCAAAGAAGTATAATGTGAAAGTGATAGCATCCAACGATTCACACTATGTTGACCAAACTGATTTTAATGCCCACGATATTTTACTTTGCATCAACACCGGAGAAAAACAAGCTACTCCTGCCCTTCGTGAATTCAGTGATGATGATGTACATATAAAAAACAAACGCTTTGCATTTCCTAACGACCAGTTTTATTTTAAGACGACAAAGGAAATGAGCGATGTGTTTGATGATTTGCCAGAAGCAATTGATAACACCAATGAGATAGTTGATAAAATTGATTTACTCGATTTAAAAAGAGATATTCTTCTTCCCGCCTTTCCCATTCCAAAAGAATTTCAAATTCACAGTGATGCTAATTTGAATCAATGGGAGTACTTAAAACATATTACATGGGAAGGTGCACATAAACGCTACAATGAAATTACTCCTGAATTAGAAGAGCGAATAAACTTTGAGTTGTTTACAGTAAAGACAATGGGCTTTGCCGGTTACTTCTTAATTGTAAGTGATTTCATCAAAGCCGGAAGAGACAAGGGAGTTTATATTGGTCCAGGTCGAGGTTCAGCAGCCGGTTCAGTGGTGGCATATTGTATTGGCATTACCAATATCGACCCGATTAAATACAACTTACTGTTTGAGCGTTTCCTTAACCCCGACCGTAAGTCAATGCCCGATATAGATACGGACTTTGATGATGAAGGCCGTCAGAAGGTGATTGATTATGTAGTGGAGAAATATGGTAAGAACCAGGTGGCACAAATCATCACCTATGGTACTATGGCAGCTAAAATGAGTATTAAAGATGTGGCCCGTGTAATGGACTTACCGTTGCCTGAATCAAATGCGTTAGCCAAGTTAGTTCCGGAAAGACCAGGCATAGAATTACGGAGAGTATTGCATGCACCATTAAATGCAAAGGAAGGTGAGAAATCATTAGCTGAGAGAGATGGTCTCGGTCCGGATGATTTGGAACTGGTAAAAAAAATTCGGGAAGTATATAACAGCGATTCATTAGAGAGTAAAGTATTGCATGAGGCAGAGATATTGGAAGGTTCAGTTCGTAATACTGGTATTCATGCAGCGGGTATCATTATTGCTCCAAAAGATTTAACCGAATTAATTCCTGTCGCCACGGCTAAAGATTCTGATTTGTGGGTTACTCAAATTGAAGGAAATATTATTGAGGAAGCCGGTGTAATAAAGATGGACTTTTTGGGGTTGAAGACCCTTACCATTATAAAAAACGCTTTAGCACTTATAAAACTGAATTATGGAATTGATATAGATATTGATGCGATTCCATTGGATGATGCTAAAACATTTCAACTCTATCAAAAAGGTGAAACCAATGGTACCTTTCAGTTTGAAAGTGCCGGTATGCAAAAATACCTGCGGGAATTAAAGCCCGACCGTTTTGATGATTTGATTGCGATGAACGCATTGTATCGTCCCGGTCCATTAGCATACATTCCAAACTTTATTGACCGTAAGCATGGTAAAGAAGCAATTACTTATGATGTTCCGGACATGCAGGAATACCTGGAAGAAACCTATGGCATTACGGTATATCAGGAGCAGGTGATGTTGCTCTCACAAAAACTCGCCGGCTTTAGCAAGGGTGATGCGGATGTGTTGCGTAAGGCAATGGGTAAAAAACAAATAGCGGTGCTCAACAAAATGAAGAAACAATTCATTGATGGTGCCACTGCAAAAAATCATCCGGCTGAGGTATTAGAAAAAATATGGACAGACTGGGAAGCCTTTGCTCAATATGCATTCAATAAATCACATTCTACCTGTTATGCGTATGTAGCTTATCAAACTGCTTATCTAAAATCTCACTATCCAAGTGAATACATGGCAGCTGTATTGAACAACGCCGGTGCTTTGGAAAAGATTACTTTCTTTATGGATGAGTGCCGCCGTATGGGATTAAAAGTGCTGGGGCCGGATATTAATGAATCACTAAAAGGTTTTGCCGTAAATAAAAAAGGTGAAATCCGTTTTGGATTAGGTGGCTTAAAAGGTGTAGGTGAAGCTGCTATTGAAAGCATTATCGAAGAAAGACAAAAGAAAGGGAATTATATCACCGTATTTGATTTGATAAAAAGAGTGAATCAACGATCAGTAAATAAAAAGACATTGGAGAGTTTGGTTTATGCCGGTGCATTTGACTGCTTTACACAATTTCACCGGGCACAATATTTTTATAAACCCGAAGGTGATACGGTTACCGGGTTAGAAAGAGTGATAAAGTTTGGCAACGTTTTCCAAACACAGGCTAACTCAACGGCCAACACTTTATTTGGCAATATGCAGATGCCGGACATCATTCCTCCCCGGCTTGTAGATTGTGAACCATGGTCGCTAACGGAGCAGTTAGATCATGAAAAAGAAGTGATGGGCATCTTCATCAGTGGTCACCCGCTGGATAATTTTAAATTTGAGATGACGCATTATGGCATTACCACTATCGTCAATTTCAATGAGTTTAAGGAAGCAGTATTAACACATGCCAATCCTTTCCGTCAATTCCGTCTGGCTGGTTTGGTTGCTGATGCACAACACCGCATCAGCCGCAATGGAAAACAGTTTGGCATTTTTGCTTTAGAAGATTACAGTGGTAAAATGGAAGTGGCGTTGTTTGGTGAAGATTATGTAAAGTTCAAAGACCATTTTCAGCCGGGCAATGTGTTGTTTGTAACAGGAAGTTTTAAAACAAGATGGAACAACGATAAGGATTTTGAATTTAAAGTTACCAGTGTTTGTTTATTGGAAACCATCAAACGAACCATGACCAAACAAGTGCAGCTGGAAATACATCCCATGATGGTAACCAGTGAAATGATAAACTTCATGGAGAAAAACATCAAACGTCATCCCGGTAAAACAGGATTGAAGTTTAACATCACCGATTCCAAAGCCAAACATAAAATTACCCTCTATTCTGTTGAAAAAGGAATTGAGATGAATGATGAGTTATCGGACTACCTGATCAACAACGCAGATGTGGAAGTGAATGTGGTAACATCCTAACCAGGTGTCAGACAACTCAAAGTTGTCAGACACCTTTAACAACTACTTTGGGATTGGGTAAATTTATAACATGAGCAACCCTCAAAATATAAGAGAAAAAATTTTACAGGAAATAGAACAGCTTTCAGATACAAAACAGGAAGAAGTTTTAGGGCTTGTGGAAAATTACATCCATCAGCAGAACGACGAAACGGAATGGAAAAAAATTCCGGATAACTGGAAAAAGAGGATTGAAGAAAGCATAAAACAAGCTGATGCAGGAGAGGTTACCTTAAATGAAGATGCTGTAAAGTATATCCGCAAAAAATACAAGCTGGATGAATAAACCTTTGGTATTAACACCTGCAGCCATTTTTGCATCTTCAAATTTTCAAATCTTGAAATCTTTTACTTCACTCCATTATACAAACGGTTCGTCACTTTTTGGATTTATGCTGTAACTTTTACCAGCATTTTTGCGTAAAAGTTAAACGATGACAGCACAAACCTCCAGCCGGATAGTAGCGGTAGATGCCCTCCGTGGCTTTGCTTTATTGGGAATTATTTTCGCTCATTTTATTTATTGGTACACTGGCGCAGGACTACCTCAGCAAGTTTACCAAATGTACAGCGATGCAGGCAGCCAGGCCGTAAGTATCATTAACGGCATTTTTGTTTTTGGAAAATTCTTTACTTTCTTTTCATTCCTCTTTGGTTTAAGTTTCTTTCTGCAAATGCAAAGCCTGCAAAAAAAGGAAGAGAGTTTTGTATGGCGGTATGCATGGCGACTGGCCATTCTGGGCGTCATCGGCTTAATACATCATGCATTATGGAGAGGCGATATTCTTTCTATCTACGTTCCGCTTGGGTTTATCCTGTTATTTGTAAGAAACATCAGCAATCGTTTATTACTCATCATTGCTTTATTACTGGTGTTTAATCTACCGGCAAGAATAATGGATGTCATTCATTATTTCACACAAAAACCTCCTACCGGTAATACACCACCATCTGTTGGTGAAGATGCGCAGCGATATTATGATGTTATAAAAAGCGGTTCATTCTTCGACATGATAAAGAACAACTGGCAGGGCTTATCAACAAAATTTGCTTTTCAATTCGACAGCGGAAGAATTTATATTACGCTTGGGTTCTTTATGCTCGGCACTTATGTTGGCCGTAAAAAATGGTTTGAAAATTTAACTGATGTAAAACCAACTATCAAACGCATTTGCAAATTCAGTGGTTTTATTACGCTTGCTCCTATCGTTATTGCCATCAGTTTGTTTGCTGCAAACCAGGTATTAAAACTTGGTTGGGAGAATAACCGTGCCATGCTGCTTCTATTTAATTTCTTAATGGATTTTGCCAGCACAGCCATGACAATTTTTTATCTCTCCGGGCTAACCATGCTCATGTACCGTATTCGCTGGCAGAAATGGTTATTCACTTTGTCTTATGTAGGTAAAATGGCGTTAACCAGTTATGTATCGCAAACATTATTTGGTGTCTTATTGTTTTATCATTTCGGGTTAGGATTGTTTTTAAAGACAAGTCCTGCTGTTAATATTCTGATTGGCTTTGCGGTATATATCATCCAGGCCATTTTTGCACGTTGGTGGCTAAGCCGTTATAACTATGGGCCGGTTGAATGGTTGTGGCGTTCGCTCACTTTCTTCCGCTGGCAGCCCATGAAGAAAATGCAGGAAAACGCTGACCAATTGGCAACTAATGTCGGTTAGCTTACCATTTCAGGGATGTAAACATACTGTGGAAAATGTCATAACATCATTTTAACCTGATTGGGCTTAAATTTGCACTTCTCTATACCAAATCAGAAAACAAAAAAAGTAAAATAAAACTATGGCAAAAGAATTCACAGATGGTAATTTTCAAACAGAAGTAATCGCTTCAGATAAATTAACCGTTATCGATTTTTGGGCTGAGTGGTGCGGCCCCTGCCGTGCAATCGGGCCAGTTATTGAGGAACTGAGCAAAGAGTATGATGGTAAAGTAAACGTTGGTAAAGTAAACGTTGACCATAATCCGCAGCTCAGCATTAATTTTGGTATTACATCTATCCCTGCTATTCTTTTTGTAAAAGGTGGCAAGGTGGTTGATAAATTAGTAGGTGCACAACCCAAAGCAAATTTTGTAAAAAAGATTGAAGCTCATATTTAATTATGCACTTATCAAAAAAGTAATCCCGTCTCCAACATCTTTGGGACGGGATTTTTTATTTTAATACCATATCATTGTTGTTGATACCAACTGCGGTATTTTAAGCATCGTCCCCTGCGTCCCACACATCAGGGTTCTAAGCTATATTCAGAAGGATTGAACACAGATGAAGCAGATTGTTATGATTGGTTATGATTTATCTGCGATTATCTTAATAATCATAAAACATCAGCGTTCCTTCACCTCTTACAAATCCCAAACACTTTACTTTAATTGCTAACAGCAACATGCTATTCAAACAATTCTCCCTGCTTATCTTCTTCTTTAGGATTTTGCCATTCCATCTCAATGCTCTTGTTATAATCAGCCAGCTTCGCTCCTACTGCTTTCCATCCCATTATCTCTGCCACTTTTGCAATTTTAATTTTAGCTTTTCTCACCTGCGCACCACGACCACTCTGCATCGCTAATATTGGTTCTTCTGCAGTAGTTACTGCTTCTACATAGTTCCCTTCACCTTCTTTAATGAAGAAGAATTTATTCTTTAATGTAGTGGTCTCAATCTTGAAGCGTTTTACATTGTACTGGTATTTGTCGTTATCCAGGTACACAGCTGTAATAATTTTTTCAGGATTGAATTTATTAATGAAGATCACATTCTCAGGGTCAAGCTTCTGCGTTAACTCCTGGTCGGTGATTTCATAGTTACCATCACGGTAAATCACCAATATCTGTTCTTCCGGTTGAAAACTGCCCAAGTATTGTCCTTTCTCCTCAGTATTCAATCTTCCAAACTGATCATCAAACCAAAGCTTACGTCCGCTCAAAGTTGATTTGCCGGCTTCTTTTAACTTAACTGATTTGATAGGATACTTGGTCACCTGGTTACCCATGCTGCTACGGCCTTTTATTTCCAGTGTTTCAAAATAAAATTCCAGTTCTTTATTCCTGGCACTGCAGCTTGGGCTAAGATTAATCTTCACTACTTCTGCCTCACCATTGGGGTTGGCGGTGAAGTAATGCACTTTACTCTTTTCATCACCTTTTGTAAGATCATATTCCTTATCTCTGGTAACACCGGTAACATTAAAACGCTTGGCATAACTCACACCTGTTTTTCCATCCACATAAATCATATTGTACGTAGTGCGTTCATCATTTTTCTGAAAGATGGCCACATGCAAAATATCTTTCCCGATATAGGCTTTATCCTGCACCTTCACCACTTTCATAATACCCCGTTTGGCAAAAACGATGATATCATCCAGGTCAGAACAATCGCATACAAACTCATCTTTCTTTAATGAAGTACCAACAAAACCATCTTCACGGTTTACGTACAGCTTAGTATTTGCAATAGCCACGGTTTTTGCCTGAACGGTTTCAAACAGTTTGATTTCTGTTTTACGTTCACGACCTTTGCCATATTTTTTTAATAAATTTTCATAATATGCTACAGCATAATCAACGAGGTTCGCTAAATCATGTTTTACTTGCTTGATATCAGCTTCTAATCCTTTTATTTGTTCGTTGAGTTCATCTATATCTAACCGATAAATACGGCGTACAGGTTTTTCTGTCAGCTTAATGATATCTTCTCTTGTAATATCTCTCCTCAACTGTTTACGGAAAGGTTTGAATGCATCTCCTATTGCTTCAATTACTTTATCCCATGTAGCATGTTTCTTCTCCAGCTCTTTGTATATTTTTTCTTCAAAGAATATTTTCTCGAGCGAAGTATAATGCCATTTCTCTTGCAACTCAGCCAACCTGATCTCCAGCTCTTTCTTCAGCAATTCTTTTGTTTGTTCTGCAGAAAATTTAAGTAATTCATTTACACCAAGAAATTGTGGTTTCTGGTTTGAAATAACGCAAGCGTTTGGTGAAATGGAAACTTCACAATCCGTAAATGCATACAATGCATCAATAGTAATATCAGGAGAAATACCCGGCGCCAGATCAATTTGTATCTCTACTTCAGCAGCAGTATTATCCGTTACTTTTTTAATTTTAATTTTCCCCTGGTCGTTTGCTTTGATGATAGAATCAATCAACGAAGAAGTAGTAACACCATACGGAACATCTTTAATCAGCAATGTTTTTTTATCTGCTTCTTCAATATGTACTCTCACTCTTACTTTACCACCCCGTTTGCCATCATTGTAATTGGTAGCATCAATCATTCCTCCTGTAAGAAAATCAGGAATAAGTTCAAAACGTTTTCCTCTTAAATATTTGATAGAGGCTTCAATCAGCTCACAAAAATTATGAGGAAGAATTTTTGTTGCCAGGCCAACCGCAATACCCTCTGCTCCCTGTGCCAGTAACAAAGGAAACTTCATTGGCAAGGTCACTGGTTCGTTTTTACGACCATCATAACTCAAAGCCCATTCAGTGGTTTTATTATTGAAGGCAACATCTAAGGCAAACTTGGAAAGTCTTGCTTCAATATAACGGGGAGCTGCCGCATCATCGCCCGTTCTTACATCACCCCAGTTACCCTGTGTTTCAATCAGCAAATCTTTTTGTCCCATGTTCACCAGCGCATCACCAATACTCGCATCACCATGCGGATGATACTGCATGGACTGACCAATGATGTTCGCTACTTTGTTAAAGCGTCCATCATCCATCTCCTTCATTGCATGAAGAATACGGCGTTGCACAGGTTTCAATCCATCTTCCACTGCTGGTACGGCACGTTCTAATATTACATAAGAAGCATAATCCAAAAACCATGTTTTGTACTGTCCCTGGATACCTCCGTCATTTTCTAATAAATCTTTCAGTTTATTTTTAGCTGCACTCATTTCTTTCTCTTGTTTCTTTGCTCCTTAGCGTCTTTGCGAGGAAAAATTTCTCGCAAAGGCGCTAAGTTTTTAAGGCGCAACGGTTTTAGTAATTATTCACTTACTGTTTCTTCCTGCTTAGCTTTTTGTTTTACTTCAAAATCTTTCATCTTAGCCACTTCACCCTGTACATCAAACACCCCTTCGGTAATCATTCTTTTTAACCTCCATAGCAAATAAGCATCACCGGTGGTGTGTTTGGCTTTGTGCAAAAAGTTGTGAATTATTTTGCTGGCCTTTTGCCAATCGCCGGTTATATATTTTTTTAATTCGCTATCATAAAAATCATAATCTTCCTGTGTTAATTTCTTTCCTCCTTCGAGCAAACGAACACCTTTGTTTTCTTCACAGAGTTTTTGCCAGATATCAGGATCAACTTCAAATTCACTCAGCGTAATTTCTCTCGCCAGTTTCCTCGCTTTTAAAAATTCTTTAGGCTGAATAGTATGCAGCCACTCCGGATAAAAAATATTTCCCTTCTCATTGATGAACGGAAGATTGTTGAGATAAAGAATAAATATTCTTCCCTGGAAATCCTTCAGCTGACTCATCAGCCAGTAATAACCACTTACATCATGCTTGTTTTGTGCTGCCCATATCCAAAGTATCTCTTCTGTATTCTCAGTAAGCTTTGCTTTTAATTCATTCACCAGCTTAATATCATTTACTTCGCCAGTATCAACTTTGCCAGAATAATCCCCACCAGCCAGTACCTCTCTCCACCATTGCTTTCTTGCTTCTATTCCCTCTTCTGCATATATGTTGGCAATCGGCCCAACAGCATAATCATCTTTCACCTGCAGTACTTCACCCTGCATACTTTCATCTAAGGCAATCGCTTCCTGTAAAACTTTTACATCCGCTTCATTAAATACAATGTGTACCATACCCCAAACCCCTACAGGGGCTTCCCATTTCTCTGTTAATGAGATTTTTTAATTAAGAAATAGTTAGTAAAACTTCAACAGAGAATGAAGTTTTAATTCCCCCTTCAGGGGGTTAGGGGGTTTCCACCAAATCCAGCTCCACCTTCAAATTATCAATAATAAAATCCTGCCGTTCCGGTGTATTCTTACCCATATAATATTCGAGTAATTGCTGAATATGCATTTCCGGTAATAGCATCACCGGGTCTAATTTCATTTCAGGTCCTATGAATCTTGCAAACTCTTCCGGGCTTATCTCTCCTAATCCTTTAAAACGTGTTATCTCCGGCTTACCGCCTAACTTCTTAATCGCTTCCTGTTTTTCCTTTTCATCGTAACAATAAAAAGTTTCTTTCTTATCTCTTACCCGGAACAATGGTGTTTGTAAAATATATACATGTCCATTCTTCACCAGGTCAGGAAAGAACTGCAGGAAAAAGGTCATCAGCAATAAACGAATGTGCATACCATCCACATCCGCATCGGTAGCGAAAACAATATTGTTATAACGCAACCCTTCATATCCTTCTTCAATATTCAATGCATGTTGCAAGAGGTTGAACTCTTCGTTTTCATACACAACTTTTTTGGTTAAGCCATAACTGTTCAGCGGTTTACCACGCAGACTAAAAACCGCCTGTGTTTCCATATTCCTCGATTTGGTAATGGAACCACTGGCACTATCACCCTCCGTAATAAAAATGGTACTCTCTTTTGCTTTTTCAATGATCACATCTTTATCCTTACCGCTTGGCTCATCGTTGTAATGATAACGGCAGTCACGGAGTTTCTTGTTATGAAGATTGGCTTTCTTGGCTCTTTCATTGGCCAGCTTTTTAATACCGGCTAATTCTTTACGTTCTCTTTCGTTTTGCTCAATGCGTTTTTTTAATGCATCTGCAACTGTGGGATTTTTATGTAAGTACAGATCCAAATCACGGGCAAGAAAATCAGCTACAAAATTTTTCATACTTGGGCCGCCTTCATACACAACCTGTGAACCTAATTTTGTTTTGGTTTGACTTTCAAACACCGGCTCCTGTACTCTTACGGATATAGCAGCACAAATACTACCTCTTACATCCGCCGCATCATAATCCTTCTTATAAAAATCACGGATCGTTTTTACATACGCTTCACGGAAAGCCGCTAAGTGTGTTCCACCCTGCGTTGTAAACTGACCATTTACAAATGAATAATATTCTTCTCCGTATTGATTTTCGTGGGTGAGGGCTACTTCAATATCTTCTCCCTGCAAATGAATAATGGGATAACGAATATCATCGGCATTGGTTTTACGCTGCAACAAGTCCAGCAAACCATTTTTAGAAACATATTTCTTGCCATTGAAATTGATGATAAGTCCTGCATTCAAATAACAATAATTCCAGAACTGGTTATCGAGATACTCATGCAGGTAATGAAAATTTTTAAATACTGTTTCATCCGGTATAAAAGTTACCAGCGTTCCATTGCCTTCACCACTTTTTGCTTCCTTATGTTCTTTTATCAGTAATCCTTTTTCAAACTCCGCTGTTTTTTCTTTACCATCACGAAAAGCGGTAACCTTAAATGAACTGCTCAATGCATTCACCGCCTTTGTACCCACACCATTTAAACCAACGGCTTTTTGAAACACTTTGCTGTCGTACTTGGCTCCTGTGTTTATTTTGCTCACCACATCTACCACTTTACCCAAAGGAATACCACGGCCATAATCCCTAACCGTACATACACCTTTTTCAATGGTAACATCAATTTGTTTGCCGTAGCCCATGGTATGCTCGTCAATACAGTTGTCAATAACTTCTTTCAGCAGCACATAAATACCATCATCGGGACTGGCGCCATCGCCTAATTTACCAATATACATACCGGGACGCAGACGAATATGCTCCCGCCACTCGAGAGTTTTAATCGAGTCTTCATTGTAATCAAACAGGTTAGTATCTTTTTCCGATTCTTTTGCTTTAGCCATGACCCCCTCCTAACTCCCCCTTGAGGGGGAGGGTTATATTAGGTTAATAAATGAAATACATTAAATACAATAACTAAAATGCAGTATGCTGCAATTTACACGGCTGCGAATTTAGCGGAATGAGGCCAATTTCCCACCGCCCCACTTATCCACAGAAAAATGGTAAATGTGAGCAATTTTTATTGGAGAACAGGTTATGCACATGGAAGAAGAAAGATTATGTACTTAGCTGAAGTGCTGCTATTAAGCTGCGGTCGCACACTTGTACGATGGGAAATTTTATGCAACAGAAAATTTTGTTTATAAATCTGTCATTTTAGAGTTTACAAAAACTGAGATAAGAGTTTGTAAATTTGAGAATGGAAACTTCAAATTTAATAGCATTGGGAGCTTTATTAGTGGCAATCTTAGGGCTTATACCACAATTCCATCAAATGTTTTCTAATAGGAAATCAAAAAAGATACTAAGTCAGAAAATTGAAAAAAAAGAATTAAATCCAGATGAATTGAACAAAGAGAAATCTGAAAAGGCACCAATGCCTTATATGCTAAGAATTCTTATGTTAGTAATATTTGCAGTAGGAAGTTTCCTAATTGAGATTATAGTTTTTAGTATTGTGGCTTACTTTTTTAAAGTAAATGTTGACTTGACTACAATGCCTCTAATTTGGAAAATAATTTTTTATTCTCTTTTTTTTATTCCTGGTGTATTTCTATTTCTCGCTTTTCTGACATTTGTAGCAAATACAGAAGATTAATATTCTTTATCTCTCTTTTAAGCTCAGGTTGAATCTACACTTTAAAACTCATGGCATCAATGCCCTTCACCACAGTACTTCAAAAGCTCAATCAAACACACCAACTCCGTCATTGCGAGACTTGCGTAGCTTGTCGTGGCAATCTGCTCTCACAAGTAGTAGTCATTGCGCCATTCATGAAGCAGACTGCTTCGTGCCTCGCAGTGACGGACATATAGTTTCTTGATTTCATAATTGTGCAACTACCGGTTGCATAATTTTTATTACTTCACTTATTTCATAAGTCAATTACCACCGCCAAAGGCGGTGGCTTGAAGAAGTAGCCCAAAGGGCTAAAACCCAAGTTCAGGCTGCTTGAAATCATTTTGATCTTCCTCCTC
>JACQDV010000063.1 GCA_016200915.1 Sphingobacteriales bacterium | reverse complement strand
TAAATCTTGTCGAAATTTGTTTTGAGGTTGTGCATTGAAAAAATTTAAGCACTTTTTCTAAGCAAATACTGTACTGTATTGGCTTTTATGCATAACCTCTTTTTTCACATATTCACATTTTTCTAATCGCACAACGGGTTCATTTAATGAAATCTTGGTAACTGCCCCGCCCAATTTTGAAACTTTAAAGCAAAGTGCAGCTGATTCCAAAAATCTGTCAGAATTTAAAAATAAATTCGCAGAAACTATAGATGTCAACTATGACGTCATCAAGTTAGCAAAAGCATTTAGGGTCGGTAACAATATTGTTTATTCAATAAAATTTTCAGTAGATAAAGCTCTAAACCTTTCTTTTCAATTTAGCGAGTTCAAATTAAGCCCTAATACTGTTTTAAGCATCTTTACAAATTTTGAATTGACTGATAGTATTACATCAAAAGAAGATAATCCAAGTAATATATGGGCCACAAGAATATATCAGGGAAATGAACTTTACTTTAAACTTTCAGTTCCAAGTAATGAAGCTCCTGAAGTAAAATTGAGAGTCAAGAAAATGTCTCTAGGGTATCGTCATGTAGGTGGCGGTTTTTTCGGCAACCCTGGCACATCAGGGAATTGCAATATAAATGTTGTTTGCCCACCCGGAGCTGGATGGGAAAATGAACGAAATTCCGTTGCCCTGATTGTTTCAGGCGGTAACGAAATTTGTACTGGCACTTTAGTAATGAATACTTGCGGTACCAACAGGCCATACTTGTTAACAGCAAATCATTGCCTAAACTCAAATGTTACAAATTGGGTGTTTCAATTTCAAACTTGGAGCTCTGATTGTGCAACAAATACTGGTTGGAGGGAAGATGTTCAGTTTAATGGATGCCAGTTAAGGGCAAATAATGCTGCAACAGACTTTGCACTTGTAGAGTTAAATCAAATTCCAGCAACTAATTCTGGAATCACCTATTCTGGCTGGTCAAGAACTGGGAATCTACCCGTAATGACCACATCAATTCATCATCCATCAGGAGATTTAATGAAAATTAGCCATGATTTTCAAGCACCTGTCTCAGTTTCTTGGTTTAATGGTGCAAATAATCATTGGAGAGCGACTTTTGACCAAGGAATTGTTCAGCATGGTTCATCTGGCTCAGCACTATTTGATGAGAACCATCGATTAATTGGGCAGCTACATGGAAACCAAAACAATATTTGTAACATAGGGGATAATAATTGTTTCTGCAACATCCAACTTCCTTCTATCGGAGAGTACGGAAGATTTGACATATCATGGACAGGAGGTGGAACTAACTCTACAAGATTAAGCAACTGGCTTGACTATGCAGGTACAAATGCGCTGACAACTAATACAACTAATATATCTGCATTACCTAACACAATTACTCCTGCTGGAACTATTATTGGTCACTATACGGTCAATGGAGGTTCAACCCAATACTCTATAACAAATGATACTTATCAAAACTTATATGTACCCCGCAACTCATGGGTTTCAATTGTTTTTACAATTACTACTCAGACATTTCCAATTAACACATGGTCTTTTGAAAATATCACAGCAAATGGTTTAAATTTCACGGCTGGTTTTCAATCTTCACCTTACGGATATGGAAGCGTTTATAAAAACATTTACTTAGACGCTGGAACTAATTGCGGCACTATACGCAGAACATATTCATTCAATGTTGTGTCAATTGGCGGTTTCGGCAGGGTAGCTGTTAGTCCAAATCCGACCAAAGATGTTTTAAATGTGTCTATTACAAAAACCGACAGCCCAAGTGAAGCAAATAGTAATGCAGTAAATAACACTAAAATATTAGGTAGAACAAACTTTGCAATAGCCGACATTAATACAAATCAGGTCTTAAAAAGATGGACGTTTAATGAATCCAAACTTATGAACTATAATTTGGACATCAGAGGCTTAAAAGCAGGTGTGTACATACTGACTACTGAAAGAAATGGTGAGACCGCAACGACTAAAGTTATTATTCAATAAAAACAAAAGTTAAGGCAAGGTTTAAATTTCACCTTGCCTTAATTTCTTACTAACAGAGAAGGGCAGCTTACAACAAATGTATTGCCAAAATGCAGGCTGACGGAAGCCGTGTTTCAACCTTTGTAATTCTGCTAGGCTGCATATTCAGCTTGACCTTATCTATTTAGCTATGTGCATATCATCATCTTTTTTATCTTTACTCGGCAGCGGTTAGCCGGGGCGGACGGAATTCTATTCCCTGCACTTCGGCAATACTTGGCCGCAATAAGCATATTTCAACCACAAACTACAAACAACAAACCACAAACAAACCTTGAGCTTGCTCCATCATATCGCATTAACCCTCGTCCCCAACATTGGCGATGTACATGCCAAGGTATTGCTGCAGGCATATAATAATGATGCACAAAAAATATTTGAAGCCAGGAAAGGTGAACTGGATAAAATTCCCGGCATTGGTTCGGTAAGGGCAAAGAGCATAAAAGATTTTACTAATTTTTCAAGGGCTGAAGAAGAACTGGCATTTATTGAAAAATATAAAATTGAAACACTTATCTATGGTGCGGAGAAATACCCCAAACGATTACTCAATTGTTACGATGCATCAACCTTACTTTATTATCGTGGCAATGCAGATTTGAACACAGCAAAAATTGTAAGCATTGTTGGCACCAGGAATAATACGGATTATGGCAAATTAGTAACAGAAAAACTGATTGATGAATTTGCTAATCATGATATCCTCATCATCAGCGGACTGGCTTATGGTGTGGATTCTATTGCACATAAACTGGCAATGAAGAATAATTTAAAAACAGTAGGTGTACTGGCACATAGTCTCGATAGAATTTATCCATCCACTCACACTAATATGGCAAAAGAAATGGTGGAACAAGGCGGACTATTAACTGAATTCATCAGTGATACTAAACCTGATAAACAAAATTTTCCCAAGCGAAACAGGATAGTTGCCGGCATGAGTGATTGTGTGATTGTAATTGAAACTTCTGTAAAAGGAGGAAGTATGATTACGGCTGAACTGGCTAATAGCTACAATAAAGATGTATTTGCCATACCCGGAAAGATAAACGACAGTAAAAGCGAAGGCTGTAATTTTTTAATCAAAACCAATAAAGCTATGCTCATCACTTCTGCGGAAGATGTGATTGAACAAATGCAATGGACAAGTAATAAAAAGTCAAAACCCAAAATCCAAAGGGAATTGTTTATTGACCTGACTCCTGATGAACAGATCATCATTAAAATTTTAAAAGAACAATCTCCTGTTCATATTGATGAAATGTATTTAAAGAGCGGACTCAGCAGCAGTCATGTAGCCGCAGCAATACTCAATTTGGAATTGCAGGGAATCATTAACCAGTTGCCAGGTAAACTTTATAAAATGGTTTAATGCGAGTCTTTCACGCAAAGAGGCAAAGAAAATACAAAGACGCACTTTACTTTGCGCCTCTGCTCCTTAGCTCCTTTGCGTGAAATAAAAAGCAGCATAGCATTACCGAACGCACAAGTGAGTGACACAACCACAGCTGAATAGCAGCACCTCAGCTAAGTACATCATTCATTCACTATTCACCATTGACAATTCACCACTCACAAAAACTTTTGGCACAATTTGCCCGCTGCACTATCTTTGCACATGGCAACAAGAAATATTCTCCCCTCCTCCAACACTTATTCCAAACGTTTTTTTGGTGAAGGTTTAACATTCGACGATGTATTATTAATGCCCGCCTATTCGCAGGTATTACCACGGGAAGTGGACATCCGCACACGCCTCACCAAAGCAATTCCGCTCAACCTGCCCATGCTCTCCGCAGCGATGGACACCGTTACAGAAGCAACATTAGCTATCGCCCTTGCCAGAGAAGGCGGTCTCGGCATTCTGCACAAAAACATGACGATTGAACGGCAGTCCGAACAGGTACGCAAAGTAAAACGCAGTGAAAGCGGACTCATTATTGACCCCATCACGTTACATGAAGAGGCCACCATTGGCGATGCATTGCGATTGATGGCTGAAAATAAAATTGGTGGTATTCCTATTGTAAGTCATAATAATAAATTAGTGGGCATCCTCACCAACCGTGACCTTCGTTTTGAAGACAATAAAAAACGTAAAGTGAGTGAAGTGATGACGAGTCAGAACCTCATCATTGCTCCTGAAGGAACGGATTTAAAGAAAGCGGAAAAAATTTTACGTCAAACCAAAGTAGAGAAACTGCCGGTGGTGAAGAAAGACGGAACATTAATTGGTTTGATTACTTACCGTGATATATTAAAAGTGCAAAGTCACCCCAATGCCGTGAAAGATTCTTATGGTCGTTTACGGGTGGGAGCTGCATTAGGTATTACCGGTGATATGCTCGACCGTGCCGCCGCCCTGCAACAGATAGGTGTGGACGTGGTAGCCCTCGACAGTGCACACGGGCATACTAAAGGTGTAATTGATTCATTAAAACTATTAAAGAAGAGTTTTAAAAAGCTGCAGGTAATTGCGGGTAATGTGGGAACAGCCAAAGGCGCAAAAGCATTGGCAGAAGCCGGTGCTGATTGTGTAAAGATTGGTATCGGCCCCGGTTCTATTTGTACAACCCGTATTGTGGCTGGTAGTGGTGTACCGCAGCTCACGGCTATTATGGAAGCTGCTGCTGTATTAAAACCAAAAGGTATTCCGCTGATTGCTGATGGTGGTATCAGATATACCGGCGATATGGTGAAGGCGTTGGCTGCGGGTGCTGATACGGTGATGATGGGAAGTGTGTTTGCCGGTACAGAAGAAAGTCCGGGTGAAACGATTATTTATGAAGGAAGAAAATTCAAGCAATACCGTGGTATGGGTTCTATTGGAGCGATGCAGGTAGGAAGCAGCGACCGTTATTTCCAGGATGTGGAAGATGGTATTAAAAAATTAGTGCCAGAAGGTATTGAAGGACGTGTAGCTTTTAAAGGAAACCTGAGTGAAATTGTACACCAGTACAGCGGTGGCTTAAGAGCTGGTATGGGTTATTGCGGGGCAAAAGATATGGCAGCATTACAACAATCTACTTTCATTAAGATTACCAATGCTGGTATGAAAGAAAGCCATGCACATGATATTGAGATAACGAAGGAGGCGCCGAATTATAGCAGGTAAATATTATGCTGTCACACTGAGCTTGTCGGAGTGTTGTTGATTTATGTACTTAGCGGAAGTGCTGCTATTAAGCTGTGGTTGCGTCGCACACTTGTACGGTTAGGAGTTTTATTCACCATGTTTTAATAGCATTATTTAAAAGTCATCAACTATTATCATTTATTTGACCTCAAATATGTTAACTTATAATCTGAAGATTGAGAGTCTTTATATTTTTTTAAAGTAAACTTGAAAGTTGAAGATTGCAGTAACTCAGTAATAGTCGAAAACTGATTATTTTTTTCAAATAAAAAACCTAAAAGATTATTTTGTTCTTGAAACATATATTTATCGTCGAATCTTGAAAAATCTTTAATTCCAAATTGGTAATCAGGGGTAAAATAATTAAAGGCATCACTCCTTAAACTTCCCATGCGACCTGTACAACCAATATTTAGAATGCCAAATAAAGTAGAAATATGAATGCCAGAATTTGGAAATTTATAATCAGTTGTATCATATTTTTTATCCAAGTAAACAAATGATATAGAATATGTAGTTCCATTTTGTGCCTCATAGCTTCCCATATCATATGCTTGGCCTACATCCTTTCTTGATAAATTATTATTCTCAAAACGATTGCCACCACTAAATTCTACGTCCCACTCACGTATTAGCAAGTATATAGGGATATTGTTTTTTAAATTATATCGAAACCAATAAGGATAACTTTTACTATTTACATTTTCTAAGTATTTCAAAAGTCCATTATCAAATTTGTAAGCAAATGGGGCTATATAATATGAATTATGGTGAATATTAAACAGCCATTCTGCTTTATCTTTATGAGACATTATTAAAGAATCAATTCCCTTTCGAAATAAACCACTGTCTTTAATTGAAAAAAGCATAGATTTTACATTTTCAATAGAATCCTGAGCAGGAGTTCTTATCTGCACAAGCCACTCTTTTTTGAATCTATCTTCCGCAGATTCATTTTCACAACTTGAAATCTGAAAAAAAAGACTGACAATAAGAAGATTTAAAATAAGTTCTTTCATATGAAATATACATTTATCAAATACAAGTATATAGAATATTTTTAAAAGTTTTAGCACAGTTTTTCATAATTTTAATCAATACAAAATCATTAAATACACATTATGGCCTTCTCAAAAAAAATATTCAATAAATCTAAATCCATCCCATTTGGAAAAAGTATCTACAAATCTAAAGACAATGGTATCTATAGATTCGGAGGCGTTAGAGATAAGCGATTAGGTAAAGAATGCGTATTTTATCTGATTCCAAATTTAAAAAATAAGAAACAACCATATATTAAAGCTTTTGAAAAAAAGGAAGTTGAAGAATTATGGACATTATTGATTACAAATCAAGAGTTAAAAACAAAGGATTTCAAAAAAAATTACAAAGACTTATACAAAGAGGGAGCATGCTGTGTTTCTGCATTCTTTGGAATAATCAATACATTATTTCCGAAAAAATTCAGAAGAGAAAGAGGAAAAATATCTATTAGGTAGAATACTCCAACTAGTCGTAGGTTGTACCTACGACTTTGCATAATAAAGAACTACAGCCCTTCACCACAGCAGCACAAGAACTCAACAAACACACAAATACCGTCATTGCGAGACTTGCGTAGCTTGTAGTGGCAATCTGCTCTTACAAAATCAATCTTCCTGCTATCTATAAAGCAGATTGCTTCGT
>JACQDV010000062.1 GCA_016200915.1 Sphingobacteriales bacterium | reverse complement strand
TAAATCTTGTCGAAATTTGTTTTGAGGTTGTGCATTGAAAAAATTTAAGCACTTTTTCTAAGCAAATACTGTACTGTATTGGCTTTTATGCATAACCTCTTTTTTCACATATTCACATTTTTCTAATCGCACAACGGGTTATTAGTAACTTAAAGATACAAATTTACTGCTACACCGAAGATTTACAACAATATTGATCATAGCAAAATGCACAGCATAATAAGTAGGCGGGAAATGCTTCAATCGTTGCAGCGCAAAGGGTGATGCAACCGTAAAATCCCCAACCACAGCAAGTCTCAGAAACTGCGGAAGTAGTAATAGAGGTTGTGTCTTTTGTACCTCTTGCATTCAACGTTTGTATTTTCTAACTTTTTCCTAAATGCCATGTTGCAGTTCCAAGTAATTAACTTCATTTATATTTCTAATGATTCGGGAAGTCCGTAGATTTTTGAGTTGGTTATATTTTTTGTTTCAATTGGCATTTCAGCATTGTATCGTCCATTTAAAAACATTCCTCTGTCTGCTAATTCAGCCCAAGGTTCTTTACAATAATAAATGTTATGCATTATTGCTGCCTCAAACCTTTCTCTCATTCTTTTATCGGAAACCTGGGCTACAAAAACCCTAAAATATCTTAGTTGTTCATTAACCGCTTTTAGGATTTCTTCTTTTCGTTCATTAAACTCTTCTTGATGTGTTCTTGCATATTTCCAGCCATGCCAAATTTCTTTTCGTACACCTTGTTCTGCTGCACCTACGTCTAATACCGTGTAGTTACCACTTTTATATTCAAGCGTATGGCTTCTAAATCTTTTTTTTGTTGAGTTTGTAATTCCTGCAGCATATATCAGGTAACCATCGTTATATTCAAATGTACATAGATAAATGCCTTCTATATCAGGTATTTTGGCAAGGTCATTTTCATTTTCGTAACCAGTCCAAGAAAAAGGTCCTTGCCATATTATTTCGTGAGTTTCAATTTTTGAGGTATCTCTTAATCTGTTAAAACTCCACATTGTTATTTTCTTTCTTCAGTTTGATGTTTAACCTGTCGCTAAAGTATCGCTGCCAACATATAAATAATTCTTAACAATATTATTTCTGCGGAGGTTTATTATCGGGTCGTGGTTGATTACGATTATCCGGTCTTTGTTGCGGACGATTTTGATTTTCCTGTCTTGGCTGATTGCGGTTATCAGGACGTTGTTGTTGTCCTCCACGATTATCTGGTCTTTGTGGTGGACGATTTTGATTTTCCTGCCGTGGTTGATTACGATTATCCGGACGTTGTTGTCCTCCACGATTATCTCTTCTGTCACCTCCACGATTATCTCTATCCCGATGTTGTTTTTTCTTACTGCTTCTTTCTAAGCTTCGTAAACTGATTTGTCCAACCACATCCACAAATTCAGGCTCTACTTCTTTTGGTTTGCCACTTACTACTTCCACTGCTTCCAGTTCATCCGGCTTAATACCTTTTGCATTGAGTGATTTAATTTCTTTTACTCTTCTTATAGTAAGCGGATATTGTTTGTTGCTATCAGGCAACACATACCACATCAGGTTTTTGAAAATATCTTTCTTAATTAAAGTAGCAGTGCCACGGGTTATCTGAATCATATCTGCATTATCAGGAAAATCCTGCAGTGCATCCAAATAAGTATCGAGTTCGTAATTCAAACAACATTTTAAGCGGCCACATTGTCCGCTTAGCTTGGTTTGATTAATAGAAAGATTTTGATAACGGGCTATCGTAGTAGTTACACTCTTAAAGTCAGTTAACCAACTGCTGCAGCATAATTCACGGCCACAACTTCCAATGCCACCAACTTTAGCAGCTTCCTGGCGGATACCAATCTGCTTCATCTCCACCTTTACCTTAAATTCCGAAGCAAATATTTTAATCATCTCACGAAAGTCAACCCTATCTTCAGCAGTATAAAAGAAAGTAGCTTTACGACCATCGGCCTGGATCTCCACTTCAATTAGTTTCATATCTAATTTCAACTGCAACGCAATAGAACGGGCTTTTGATAAAGCGCCTGCCTGTCTTTCTTTATTCTGACGGTAGAGTTCAATATCACGATCGCTGGAACGGCGTAAAATTTTTTTCATCTCCGGGTTGGCTTCGTCCACTTCTTTCTTCTTCATTTGCAAACGCACCAGTTCGCCGGTAAGGTTTACCATGCCTACATCAAAACCACTTACACCTTCCACTGAAACCATATCACCCTTTTCAAAATATTGTAAAGTTGTATTGCGGTAAAAATCTTTACGGCTTCCGTTATTAAAAGAAATCTCAATCACTTTGCAACTGCTTTCGGGATCAGAGAATGGAAGGTTTGCCAGCCAGTCATGCACATTCATACGGTTGCAACTGCCGGTGCTGCACCCGCCGTTGCTTTTACATCCCAGCACTTTTCCGCCGCCCGTACCACAAGAACTACAGCCCATATAGCTAATAAAAATTTTAATGAATAAATGAGAGGGGAGAAGAGTGATGTACTAAGCACCAGTATTGCTATTAAGCTTTGGTTGCGTCGCACACTTCGGGGTTCCGTTCAATGGTCGTCCAAAAGGTCTCATTGGCCACAATCGTATATATAAAAAAATACCAATGTTTGCTGTTTGAAAACCGGTCACACCGCTTCAATTCTTCGCCCCGCCACGGCTCATGTCCACCTCAATTATTCAAAAGTAGCGATTTGTTTTTAAAGTAGTGCATCCCACCCTGTCGGCGGTTGAAAACCCCGACAGCGGTTGAGCAGGGTTAGTAGAATGGTTTGATTGTTCTATTGTTTGATTGTTGTGACTATTTGTATGAATTCATCATAACAATCCAGCAATCAAACCATCAAACAATTTTTTCACTTCCGGCCAACCACCAACGGTCATCGTCCAACCAGCAACCAGTTACCACGCCTCCACCACAACCTTATTTAAAATAATATGATTGAACTTGATGGTGAGTGCCAGAAACAGCATCTTGGCATTTGCATTCCGTTCAATAAAATAAGTGGCTTTGTCTAATTCTTCAATAATTGCCTGCTGCTGACTGATGCCGGCAATTTTGTTCAGCCGTTGGGCAAAGTCAAATTCATTTTCCGGGAGATGAATATTTTCTCCGCCCATTAATTTAATACGGATGGCTTGTTCCAGCAGGTGATTGAAATAACGCAGGAATTGTTTTTGTTTTTCTCTTCCCAGCTTGCTGATTTCTTCTACCCATTTTACCTGGGCAATAGGTCCGGTTTTTAAAGTAGCGTTCAACCATTCTCTTAATAATGATTGCCAGTCTTCTTCGGCATGCTGCATTAATTGTAATGCATCCCGGAAATTTCCTTCACACACACTCGCAATTTGTCTTGCCTGTTCCGGTGAAAGCTTGGTGCGTTGTAATAATGCTTCTTCTACTTCAGCCGCATCAATCGGCGGAATCTTTACTAATTGTGTTCTCGAAATGATGGTGGGCAAAACCAGCGATTCATTTTCTGCCACCAGTATAAATAAAGTATTGGGTGGTGGCTCTTCAATTAGTTTGAGTAATTTGTTTCCTTCCTTACCCAAATATTCCGGCATCCACTGAATTAAAATTTTGTATTCGCTTTCAAAACTCTTTAAACTCAGTTTGCGGATGATGTCATTGCATTCTTCAGCGGTAATATTTCCCTGTTTGTTTTCTGCACCAATAAACTGCAGCCAGTCATACACATTGCCATAAGGAAATTGTAAAATAAATTCTCTCCATTCAGCAATATAATCGGTGCTCACCGGTTTATCACCGCTCTTCTTCGGAATAACCGGATAAGAAAAATGAATATCGGGATGAATGAGTTGTCTTGCTTTTACACAGGCGGGGCATGTGCCGCAAGGCTCGGTTAGGTTTGTTGTTTGTTGTTTGTCGTTTGTGGTTGGTTCATCGCCAAATAATGATGGACCGCTTGCTACTTGCTTTTTACCATTTACTTCTTCACATACGATGTATTGAGCAAAAGCTAAGGCTAATGGTAATGCACCGCTGCCTTCGTTTCCCAAAAACAACAAGGCATGACTCAGCCGGTTTTGCTGAATTAATTCAACGAGTTGTTGTTTAGTTTCTTTTTGTCCTATGATGGAAGAGAATTGCATGCGTTGCGAAGATAGGAAAGGAAGTATTGAAAAAAGATTGGCTTTTGCCAAAAAAGCAGAATAGCTTAATTTGTAGATTCAGAAAACTGCTTTGAGAAAGATACTTCAACATACCATAACACCTGTATTGCTTTTTTGTATTGCTTTAGCAATTAATTCATCCTGTCGTAAAAAAAATGATATACAACCAGCAGCAATTACAAAACTGGATTCAGTTGTTTATCTTGACAGCACAGCAGTAAAGTTTATTTACAGTAATAACCGGGTTGATTATGTATTAAGGTATTTACTGTTTCAATCAGCCGGTAATAAACTGGTTAACCAGATCAATTATAAATACAGTGGCGATAAACTTGTTGAGAAGGATCGTATTTTTTTAGAGAACAACCATGTGATATGGAAGACATATTATAATTATACCAGTGATGGTAAATTAGCCGGTATGAAAATTTATATACCGGCAGATTTTCCCGGCGACCCTGATGTGCTGGTTTCAAGATTTAATATTGACTATTCCGGAACTGCTATCGTATCGTCTGAATATTTGTTGTATGCAGGTGATACACTAAAACCATTTTCAAGAGTGGGATATAAATACAAAATAACCAATGGAAATATTGCAGAGGCTGTTCCTGATTCGCTGACCTCTTTTAAAGACAGTTATACTTATCATAATACTGCTCAAAAAAACAGTTTACTGGTAAATGATTTTTATTTAAAAGATTACCAAACACTGAACATTGATAATGCTGGATCAGAGTTGCCGGTCTTTTTGCCATTATTTTTAAATAAAAACAAAAGTGATATTGTGAATATTTCCGGGCAGTCGGTAAGATTTTCTTTCGAGGTGATCAATAACGCCGATGGTTCAATAGCCTCGGCTAACCTGTATGATCATAGCAGTTTTACTCCTTTCATTAAAAAGAAATGGCTGGTGTTTTATAAATAAAAAAGCGATGAACTACTCCATCGCTTTTTTATTTAAAACCTTATTATGGTTTGCTTAGATATTTGGTAATTTCTTCATCCATCGGTTTTACTTTGCTGGGAAATACATCAATCAGTTTTCCATTTTCATCTAATAAAAACTTGGTGAAATTCCATTTGATTGGATCGTCCTTTCCTAATTTCTTTGCCTCGGCTACTAAATACTGGAATAAGGGATGGATGTCATCTCCTTTTACAGAAACTTTTGAAGCCATTGGAAAACTTACGCCATAATTCTTTTTACAAAACTCCCCAATTTCTTCGTTGCTTCCCGGTTCCTGTGAACCAAAGTTGTTGGCAGGAAAACCAATAATCACTAATTCATTTTTATAAGTCTCGTATAATTTTTCCAATCCTTCATATTGCGGTGTAAAACCACATTTGGAAGCGGTATTTACAATTAAAATCTTTTTCCCTTTATAATCAGCCAGGTTAATAGACTTGCCTTTTGATAAAGCATCTACTTTAAAATCATAGATGGAAGAAGTTGTAACCGTCGTCAGCAACAATACCAGGAATAATGTTTTCATTTCTTATATTTTATAGTTGGTGTAATTAGAAGAAAACAAATTTAAGGCAAATAAGTTGGGTAAAATGTTAATTGAAAGTAGTTCTGCTTCGTAAACAGAAGGTTACTGTTTTTCATAACATCCAAGGTCTGGTAAACCAACAGCACGGGGCTTACCATCTAAATCAATAGTCAGACTGGTTGCTTTTCCTTTATTGATAGCAGGTGATTCAGCTTTAAGATGGAAATCATAATATCGTTTGCTTACATCTATGCTATCAAACACAGGTGCCTGGTTTTTAATGGAAGCATTAAATGTTGCGTTAGCAGGATCAGTAGTTACCTTGTATAAAACATTATCGAAAGTTAGATTGAAGATATTATTGCCCTGTTTGTCGGTTACTACTTCATCCTCTACAGTACCACCTTCGCCCCAAATAATGCAATTGGTAAAATTGGCGATGAGGTTTCTGGTGAGTGTTTGGTTGTTTTGTTTTATGGCATTGCTGGCAAACAACACTGGATTTTTGTGATTGATATAAGTTGACGAATAAGTTGCCATCGTACAATGCGTAAATGCATAATCTCCACCCAATGCTATAGCAACATTATTACCACAGTTGCTGATTAAACAGTTATCAGCTTTAATACTGGATTGAACACCTAATATTCCTGCATCATAAATATTATCAATGATACATTGTGATAATGTTACTTTAGGATTGGCAGTTGTGGATGGGTTTTGCGCAACAATTCCCTGGTAAGCATTTTTGATGATGGTATAAGTAAGCTGGTTGTCTTTACTCTTGTCACGGAAATAAATACCAGGCCAGGAGCCGGGAAAATCACGGTAATCTTTATCCAACCGGTCGCCACGAAAAACAACACTATCCTGTTTTGTTCCATTAATCGTTAATGTGCCATCAACTATAAATGGGGCATCGGCATGACTATAAACTTTTACTCCTGGATTGATAGTAAGCGTTACATCAGCAGCCACCTGCAATCCGCCTAATATTACATAAGGCAAATCATTATCCCAGGTAGTACTCTCTTCAATCACTTTGTTTCTTAGGAAATGAGCATTTTGTCCCCATGCCTGCAATTGCTTGTAAGTTTTGTTACCGTTCCAGTTTATTTGAATACTATCATTAATTATAAAAGGAAGATTGGCTGCATTGGGGTTGATAGTAACCAGAACAAAAACATAAATACTGTCGTTGGCTTCAATTTCTATGTTGTTGATGGTTGGTCCGGCAATACCATCTGCATTTATTTTAAAAGCAGAAGCAGCGCCACCCATTAGCTTAACAGAAGAAAGTTGAATCTTTTGCTTATTAGGATTTACAATAGTGAAATATTGTGTAATGGAACCGGTGCTGGTAAAAACGGTATCAAATTTTAACGTGTCGCTCTTAACGGTTAAAGAGGCGTTGGAATCCGTCAGTAATCTATCTTTTTTACAAGAAACAATGGCAATGCCCAAAAAGAAAACCAGGGTTATGTAAGTAAGCAGTTTCATGTGTTATATTAGTTGGCATTTAGCCACAGGTTATTTGCCGGTTAAAAATTTTCATTTTAATGAAAATAAGCAAATGAAAATTTTTAAAAGCGCATTTCATTCGTTCAAAAATAACGCTTGCGTATCAAAAATAGTGTGAGGGAGAATCAATTAATCTGTGGCAAAGGCTAAAGCTGCAATACTTAACCGAACATTATTGGCCGATAAAAGCACACTGCCGCAAGCTTCTGTTGTGGCACCTGTAGTAATTACATCATCTATCAACAGTACATGCTTGTTTTGAATCGCATCAGCATTGAGCAATTCAAAACTTTCTTTTACATTTTGCCAGCGGTCAGTTCTTCCTTTATGAGTTTGTGTTTCGGTAAATATTTTTCTGGTAATGACATTATTTAAAACAGGTATTCCCAATACTTCACTCATTCCATCGGCAATAACTACCGCCTGGTTATAACCACGTTTCTTGAGCTTATCAGGAAAGAGTGGCAAAGGAATCAAAGCATCAATTTGATTAAACCGGTTGGAGTCTTTCAATTGCATAGCTAAGCGGTTGCCTAAAAAGAGACCTACTTCTTTCTTGCCTTTGTATTTAAGTTGATGAATTAAAGTTTGAATAATGGCATGCTTGGAAAAATAAAAACCAGTCATGGCTGCTGTAACCGGCATTCTTCCCCAAAATATTTTTTCGATTGGATTATTAGCATGTTTGGCAAAATTAGTTTCAGGTAAATCATTGAGGCAGCGAAGACATAATAAACTTTCTTCTGATAATAAATCGCTGCCACATCCGTAACAAGTATGCGGAAAGAAAAGCTGTGTAAGCCCGTTTTTAA
The DNA here is from genome assembly GCA_016200915.1 of Sphingobacteriales bacterium. Taxonomy (GTDB): domain Bacteria; phylum Bacteroidota; class Bacteroidia; order Chitinophagales; family Chitinophagaceae; genus AWTP1-9. The sequence continues at coordinate 12,974 of JACQDV010000062.1, read as the reverse complement.
TCAGGTTAATTGTGCTCATTAAAAAAGTTGACGATAAACTTCATCCACTCTTCCCACCATCACTATATCAATATTAAACTTTTGCGAGCCTAATCCTTTTTGATTGTATTTGCTCACAATAATTTTTTCAAAACCTAATTTCTCTGCTTCTGCAATACGTTGTTCAATCCGGTTCACTGCACGGATTTCTCCACTCAATCCTACTTCACCAGCAAAACAAATATGCTGTGGCACAGGAATATCTTCATAAGAACTCAGCAATGCACACACCATTGCCAAATCAATCGAAGGATCTTCCACTTTTAATCCACCGGCAATATTTACAAAAACATCTTTAACACCAAAATGAAAACCACCACGTTTTTCCAATACAGCTAATAACAATTGTAATCTTCTTAAATCAAATCCGCTTACGGTTCGTTGTGGTGTGCCATAAACTGATTGTGTAACCAACGCCTGTACCTCAATCAGCAACGGCCGCATTCCTTCAATGGTTGCAGCAATAGCAACACCACTTAACTGATCTTCTTTTTGTGTGATTAATATTTCGCTTGGGTTCGTTACTGCTCTCATTCCTTTTTCACTCATTTCATAAATACCCAATTCTGCTGTAGAACCAAAACGATTCTTTAAGGTACGCAATATCCGGTAAGCATAATGCTGGTCGCCTTCAAACTGAAGTACAGTATCAACCATGTGTTCCAAAATTTTTGGACCGGCAATACTTCCATCTTTGGTGATGTGCCCAATTAAAAATACCGGCGTATGTGTTTCTTTGGCGAATCGTTGAAACTCTGCCGCACATTCTCTTATTTGCGATACACTGCCGGGGGAAGATTCAATATAGGGAGATTGTAATGTTTGAATAGAATCAACAATCACCAATTGTGGTCTTAGTTTTTTTATCTCCTGGAAAATAGTTTGTGTATTCGTCTCTGTAAGCAAATAAAAATTTTCATTGCTGATTTTTAACCGGTCAGCTCTCATCTTTATTTGTTGTTCGCTTTCTTCACCGCTGATATAAAGTGTGGTTACATTTTTTAAGTTCAATCCATTTTGTAAGAACAAAGTTGATTTACCAATACCGGGTTCACCGGCAACCAATACAATACTTCCGGGAACAATACCTCCACCCAATACACGATTTAATTCATTATCTGTTGTAGGAATTCTTTTTTCTTCACTGCTTACCACTTCATTAATCGAAATAGTTTTGATTTCTTTTTTATCAGTTGAATATTTTTTCCAATCTGTTTCTGATAACTTATTGTCTTTACTAATTACTTCTTCAACAAAACTGTTCCATTGATTGCATGATGGACATTTACCTAACCACTTTGTTGATTCATATCCGCAATTAGAACAAAAGAATGCTGTTTTAACTTTACTCATCAATATTTCTTTCTGCTGATTTAAAAATTAAAATTAGAAAAAGCGAATGGTAATGAAGTAAGAATAAAATTTGCGATTAAAAATTTAATAATAAGATGAATAAAATTTTTTGATGTAATTGTTGATGTATTTAAAAGTAAAAGGGTCGGCATTTCTGCTGACCCTTTGTACTTACTAACCCATTAAATTCTGGCACTAAATTACAAATTGCCGGAACATTACAAAATTAATTTTGGGGCTTGTGCATAATTTTTTTTCAAGTGTGTGCATCACTGTTAGTATAGTTTATAATGCTATTTAATTATTTGAAAATCAAATATTTAAGCACTTTTTAAAACATATCAACTGATTTCTTGCCCATTTGGCAATCAATCATTTATGAGTTCAAAAATGCTCCAATTTTTTTTTAACCTGCGAAAATGGGTCTTCGTAAAAAATGGTAATTCTTTTGATAGAATTGTATTAAAAAAGCATATAAAATTTTACAACTATGATGGGCTTAATTTTAATATCGATGGTTTTTTTGATTCCGGGTATGGTGGTACAGGGCAGGCTGAAAAGCCGGTTTGAAGAATACAGTAAAGTGCCTGCTTCGTCCGGCCTGAGTGGTAAGGAAGTGGCTGGAAAAATGCTGAAAGACAACGGGATTTATGATGTCCAGGTGGTTTCGGTAGATGGTTTTTTATCCGATCACTACAACCCAATGAACAAAACCGTAAACCTCAGCCCTGACGTATATGCCGGACGGAATGTTTCTGCGACTGCCGTAGCCGCCCATGAATATGGTCATGCTGTTCAGCATATAACAGCTTATTCAATGCTGATGCTCAGGTCAAGGCTCGTTCCTATAGTACAGATAAGTACCACTCTCTCACAATGGGTTATCTTAGCCGGATTGGGAATTTTTGGTTTTGGAGGGGGTAGCCAAACGGTATTATTAATAGGTATTGTATTATTCGCTATATCTACGCTCTTCTCTATAATTACACTGCCAGTAGAATTTGATGCTTCCGGCAGAGCATTAAAATGGCTGGAAAACTCCGGGTTGACAAACCAGGTTGAGCATGACAAAGCACCGAATGCACTAAAATAGGCCGCTTCAACCTATGTGGTAGCTGCTTTGGCATCTGTTGCGAACCTTCTATATTATATTATGGTATATATATCAAGATCTAGGGATTAGCGGTATTTTTTTTATAAAAATGGTACAAACATGACAACTTTTATTGATGTAATATTTTAAAGTTTTTGCCGATCAAGACACCCTAATGCAGCAATTTAAGTTTTCGAGCTGTCAAATAAATCTTATACACAGGATACTTTTTTTATTATTTTTAACTATTTTGCCGAACCAAAAATTAATGACATGAGAAAATTTCTAACCAGCTTGCTGGGAATGTTGCTATTTGTAGCGCATACATTTGCCCAGTCAATTGAGGTAACCGGCCGGGTTACCGACGCTTCCGGAGCCCCAATCCCGGGAGCTACAATCAAAATTAAGGGATCAAGAACCGGTACAAGTGCCGGTCAAGATGGTACTTTCAAACTTTCAGTTCCTCCCAAAGCCACTTTGCAAATAAGTGCTGTAGGATTTGAAACAATTGAAGCAGCCGCCAGTTCTTCTTTAAACATTACTTTAAAACAAGCTAAATCCGAACTGACAGAAGTAGTTGTAACAGCTGTTGGTATCAAACGTGAAAAAAAGGCATTAGGTTATGCTGTTGCTTCCGTTGATAAAAAAGATTTAGAATTAAGACCTGAAGGTGACTTAGCCAGGGTATTAAATGGTAAGGCACCCGGATTGAACATTTTAAGCACTACCGGTTTAACAGGTAGCGGTACTAATATCAGCATCCGCGGTATCAGTACTATCACAGGTAACTCTTCTCCACTTATTATTGTGGATGGCGTGCCGTTTGATAACAGCACCAATTCTCAGGCGAACTTTACCTTCGGTATCGGTACTTCAAGCCGTTTATTGGATATTGATCCAAACAATATTGAAAACGTAAGTATCCTTAAAGGGTTAAGTGCAACTACCATTTATGGTGAAGCTGGTCGTAACGGTGTAATTCTTATTACAACAAAAAACGGTGCTACTGATAAAGCCAGAGTAAAGCCAGAAATTACTGTTTCTCAGTCGTACTCTGTTACAAAAGCAATTTTGCCAGAATACAATGATAAATATGGTGGTGGTTTTGATATAAGTGTGGGTATTGCATTTTTTAGTAACTGGGGTGGTGCTTTCAAAAACCCTCCAGTTGTGGTAACACACCCTTATGATAAGGCAAAATATGCGGTCGACTTTCCTCAGTTTACGGGGGCGCCATATGAATATAAATTCTATAATAGTGTTCCTAATTTCTTCAGAACAGGTTCTGCTAAGAATACATCCATCAACGTAGCTGGTACGGCATCAAAGCTGAACTATAACGTAAGCTATAGCTATACTGATGATCAGGGTTATTTAATTGGCAACAGAATGTATAAGAATAACCTTGGTATGGGTGGTACGCTTAAGTTTTCTGATAAATTAAAAGTTTCTGCTACCATTAACTATGTGAATACAGACGTTGCTTCACCTCCAACCAGTGACAGCTATGGTAACAACCCGTCTAATGCTTCAGTTTTTGGTAACGTACTGTACACGCCAACAGCTGTTGATTTAATGGGTCTTCCTTACGAATTCCCTTCAACACGGGGATCTGTTTACTACAGAAACTCTAATGATATTCAAAACCCACGCTGGACTTTGTACAACTCATTTACACAGGATAAAGTAAGCCGTGTGTACGGTCAAATGTCAGTAGTATATGAATTGATTAAAGGGCTTAACCTGACATATAAAATTGGTTACGATAACTATACGGAAAACCAAATGTATGCTCAGAACAAAGGTGGTATCTTCACTCCTTTGGGTATCATGAGAAGCAGCAATGGTACCAATACTATTTGGGATAATAACTTCATAGCGCAGTATGGGAAGAGGTTAAATGATATCTCATTGGACTTAACAGCTGGCGTCAGTTCAAGATCATATTCATACGATCAAACTGGTCAGACAAGTTCTCAGCAGCTGGTTTACGGCATTTTAAATCATGGAAATTTTGTTGAACATACAGCTTTCTCTGAAGGAGGGGCCCCACTTAATTATATACAAAAAAGCTTGTTACAAGGTGCTTATGGTTTTGCTACTGTAGGTTATAAAGATTTCGTTTATGCAACAGTGGGTGGACGCCAGGACTGGTCTTCTAAGCTGGAACCAGCAAACCGTTCTGTGTTCTATCCTAACGGATCATTGTCTTTCATTCCTACAAGTGTATTAAACTTACTAAAAGACAGTAAAGCAATTAACTTCTTGAAATTAAGGGTTGGTTACTCAACAAGCGCAAACTATCCTGCAAGTTTTTATAATACAAGGGCTTCTCTTGATATTGCTACTAAGCAATTTGTAACAGCGGGAACTACTAATATAAACACCAATAGTATTCCTAATAAACTTCCCAATCCAAACTTAAAGCCTGAATCTCCCCGTGAAATTGAAGCAGGATTAGAAGGTAAGTTTATAAACAGCCGATTAAACGTTGATTTAACTTTTTATAAGCGTACATCTAAAAATCAAATCCTAACAAGATCACTTGACCCTGCAACTGGTTATACTTTTGAAGAATTCAATGCGGGTAGTGTAGAGAACAAGGGTATTGAATTAGGAATGGGCTATACTGTTATCAGAAACAAAGACTGGAGCTGGCAACTGGATATGAATTACACACTCAACAGGAGTAAAGTAAGTGATATCCCTTCAGACATACAGCAAGTAGGTATATCTGGTTACAGCAATTTTGGAACTTTTGCTAAAAATGGGTACCCAATTAATATCATCATGGGTAACTATTTTGAAAGAGAAACTAAAACCGGACAAAAATTAGTTGGAACTGATGGTAACTATATTAACTCCAGTACTATTGGCGTAATTGGTGACCCAACTCCTTTATACAGAATAAATGGTAGCAGCACTTTACGTTACCGTTTTGTAAGCTTTCGTTTTCAGTTAGACTTTACAAAAGGTGGCAAAATGTTCTCTTCAACAGCTGATGCATTGTTAGGTCGTGGTGTAACTGCTGATACTAAGTTTGACAGGGCTTTGCCGATCATTTTACCTGGTGTGGATAAAAACGGTAACCCTAATACAATCCAGATCTCTGCAACACAGGCATACTTTACAAATAATATCCCTGGCGGCGGTTCTTATGAGTCTGGAATTTATGATGCAACAGTATTCAGAATAAGAGAAGTTTCTTTAGCTTTTGAAGTACCAAATAAACTTTTAACTAAAACTCCATTTACATCAATGTCGTTTGTTGTTAATGGAAACAACCTTTGGTATAATGCTCCTAACTTCCCTAAATACACTCATTTTGATCCGGAAGCTTCCGGTACAGGTGTGGGTAATGGTAGAGGTTTGGAACTTTTATCAGGTCCATCTGCCCGTCGTTTTGGTGCAAGCATAAAAGTTACTTTCTAATTCAAATTTAAAAATGAGAAAAATGAAATTTAATAAATTCATAATAGCGGTAACACTGATCGCAACATTTGCGTCATGTTCCAAGCGGTTGGACAGCTTGCTGGATAATCCCAATTTGCCCAGCCCTGCTACAGCAGACGTTGATTTGTACCTGAATGCTGTTCAGTTAAACTTTAATGGCTTCTGGAGTAATGCATCAGATATTGGAGCGCAATTATCCAGACAACAAACCTGGTATGGTCCTTTATACCGTAACGCTTATTCTCCTGCCTCTTTTGATGGAATGTGGACAACAGCTTACACTGGTGTAGTAAAAAATGCCGATGCTTTAATTCCATTAGCTCAAAAACAAAATAAGTTTTTTGCTTCAGGTATTGCCAAAATACTTAAAGCCTATACTTATGGAACAATGGTGGATATGTTTGGTGATATTCCTTTTAGCGAAGCGAATCTGGGGGATGGTAATACTAATCCTAAAGCAGATGGTGGTGCCAGCGTATATACAGGTGTATTAGCTTTATTAGATGGCGCACTTGTTGACTTAGGTAAAACTTCCGCTGCTTCACCTGCAAACGATTTGTTTTATGCAGGTAATAAGGCAAGATGGATTACTTTGGCCAAAACACTTAAGCTGAAATTTTTAATGCAAACAAGATTGGTAGATGCTTCCGCAACAGCTAAAATTCAGGCATTGATAACTGAAAACGATTTGATAAAAGCCGCTAACCAGGATTTTGTATTCCAGTACAGTACAAATCTTACTCCTGATAGCCGCCATCCTCACTATGCCAGCAACTACGTTAACTCTGGTGGTGTGGGTGATTATTTAAGTAACTATTTTATGTGGTTGGTAAGTGCCCAAAAATATGGAGGTAGTCCGAACATTAGTAATACTACCCAATCAAGAACTACCGGAGATCCCCGTTTACGTTATTACTTCTACCGCCAGGTGTTAAACAGTGCTCCTGCTAACTCTCAAACTTTACCATGTTTTGGAACATCCCAACCAGCCTGGTATCCAAGTGTACCTGATTCAACCCCATACTGCTATATTGGAAGGGGTTACTGGGGTCGTGACCATGGTGATGCCAGTGGTTCACCACCGGATGGTGATTATCGTACTGCATGGGGTGTATATCCTGCAGGTGGCCAGTATGATGCAAACCAGGGAACAAAAGTATCTTTAGGAATGGGTTCTGCCGGTAAAGGTATTAACCCGATATGGTTATCATCATTTACTGAATTTTTACAGGCGGAAGCTGCTATAAAACTTGGTATCACAACCAATGGAGATGCAAAAACGCATTTGATAAATGGAGTGGCTGCTTCAATTGATAAGGTTACGAAATTTCCGGCAGCTTTAGGGCAGACTATTACACCTAACGATCAATTAGCAACGCAAATAACTAACTACAAAACATTAGTTGGTACTTTATATGACAATGCGACTACAGATCCCGGTAGGTTAGATGTTGTTATGACTGAGTATCATATTGCTTTATGGGGTAATGGAATTGAACCATATAATAACCTGAGACGTACCGGTTCTCCATTTAATGTTCAGTTAGTGGTTTATGTAGCTGATCCGGGTTTGTTTATGCGTTCCTGGTTCTATCCTTCAGTATATGTTGACAGGAACTCAAATGCACCTGCTCAGAAAAAGCCGGGTGATCAGGCCAATAAAGTTTTTTGGGATAATAACCCTGATAACTTTATTAAGTAAAAGTGTGAATCTCAAAAAATTAAGTTATGAAAAAAACAATATGGTATCTCTTTGTAATAATTGCCTTCTCTGGAATGGTTTCCTGTAAGAAGGTAAATGATAATCCTTTTTCTGATCCATCGGGTTGGGGAAAGGGTACTTACCTGGTGCTAAATAAATCATATAACCTCAATTTTGATTATTCGAATTTGGCATCTTCAACAGTTGGTATTAATGTAAGCCAGTATTCAGGTGGTGAAGACATAACAAGTATAGATGTATTTGTTGCTGTAGGCGCCAGCTATGATGTAGCGAAATGGCGTAAGGTTAAAACTATTGCCAATGCGAGCGGTGGAGTTGATATTAAAGTAACAGGAAGTGAATTGCTCACAGCATTGGGTGTTACCCCTGCTGATCTGCAACCGGGCTCTTTCTACACTTTCTATAACAGAATTACTACTAAGTCAGGTCAGGTCTTTGATGTAAACAATACTGGTAATAATAATGGTAGCGGATTAGTAACTGGCCCTACTTATGGTGCAGCTTTTTATTTCACTGCATATATTACTTGTCCTTTTATTGGCCCAGTGGGTGGCTCATGGAAAGTTGTTCAAGATGATTGGAACGATTGGGTAAAAGGAGATTTAGTTACTGTTGTGGATGGGCCGGGTGCAAATCAAATTGATTTGTCTAATGTATGGCCAAATCCAATTTATGGAAGTGTTGTAAAAAAACTGGTAGTTGATATTGATCCTGCAACAGGCTCTGCCACCGTAAAAAAAGTAAACTTTGGTGATTATGGTGGTGGATATAATATGACAGCCTATGGTGTAGCCGGAGCTAGTAATTTTGCAGGGTATGTATTTTCATGTACAAAGTATATTAAACTAACAATGGAAGTAAAAGCAGATGGCCCCGGAGGTAATAGTTATGACAATGGACCTTCGACGCTTATACTTACACAATAGTAGTTAATAGTCTTATTTTAAATGTCCGGATAACAGGGCATCTTTTAAGAAGTTCATTAAATTTGCCTAACATTTGTTAGGCAAATTTTTTTATGTCAACTATCAACAACAAGATCAGAATCGTAACAGCTGCTTCTCTTTTTGACGGGCATGATGCTGCTATCAACATTATGCGCCGCATTATGCAAAGCAAAGGTGCAGAGATCATTCATTTAGGACATAATCGAAGCGTAAAAGAAATTGTGGAAGCAGCAATTGAAGAAGATGTACAGGGTATTGCCATTACTTCATACCAGGGAGGGCATGTAGAGTTTTTTAAATACATGAAAGACTTGCTGGAAGAAAACGGTTGTGGTCATATAAAAATATTTGGTGGTGGTGGCGGAACCATTTTGCCGGAAGAAATTGACGAATTACACCATTATGGCATTACCAGAATTTATTCCCCCGATGATGGAAGAAAGATGGGATTGGAAGGAATGATTGAAGATGTGATTAAACAATGTGATATCACTTTAAATGGTGCTGGTGATTATAAAACAGCCATGACGCTGGGAGAAGCAAAAGATGTAAGAAAGATAGCCAGGCAAATTACAAATGCTGAAAATGGTGGTCAGTTGACAGTTGACAGTTCACAGTTGACAGTAAAAACAATTCCCGTTTTAGGTATCACAGGTACAGGAGGCGCAGGTAAATCATCTGTTACTGATGAAATTGTTCGTCGCTTTCTAAATAATTTTTCAGATAAAACAATCGCTGTTATCTCAGTTGATCCTTCTAAGAAAAAAACAGGTGGTGCATTGCTCGGCGATAGAATAAGAATGAATTCCATCTCTCATCCACGAGCCTATATGCGTTCTCTGGCAACAAGAGATGATAATACAGCATTAAGTGGAGCAGTTCAGGAAGCAATTGATATTTGCAAAGCAGCAGGATTTGATTTTATTATTTTAGAATCAGCCGGCGTAGGGCAAAGTGATGCTTCTATTTTAGATTACTGTGATGTGAGTTTGTATGTGATGACTCCCGAATACGGAGCAGCTTCACAGTTGGAAAAGATCAACATGCTGGATTATGCAGATTTAGTTTGCATCAACAAATTTGATAAAGCCGGTGCATTAGATGCATTAGCTGATGTACGCAAACAATACAAACGCAATCATGGCTTATGGACTTCAAAAGATGATGAGTTACCAATTGTAGGAACCATGGCCAGTAAATTCAATGATGATGGTGTAAATCATTTGTTTGAATTGTTACTAAAGAAAATTGAAGCAAAAACAACAATAACATTTGGTGAATTTCATCCCGCCTCAGGCGGGACAGCAAAAGTCTCACAAGCAATTATTCCATCTAACAGAACAAGATATTTAAGTGAGATAAGTGAGGACAACCGCAACTATAATCAATTAGTAAAGGAACAAACTGCTATCGCAACAAAATTATATCAGCTTAATGGTGCGATGGATACCCTGACGGCGGCTAAAGCCCCGTCAGCGGTTATAGAAGAAATAAAAAAGCAGATTTCGTTTTTTACAGATCAACTAACACCAGTTTCAAGAAAACTGATCAGCAACTGGCCCGATAAAATTAAAGCCTATCAAAAAGATTATTATGAATACAAAGTGCGGGATAAAATAATTAAACAGGAAATGTTTACCATCAGTTTATCCGGTACGAGAATTCCTAAAGTTGTTTTGCCAAAACATAAAGACTGGGGTGATCTGTTAAGATGGCAGGCACAGGAAAATTTTCCCGGCAGCTTTCCATTTACGTCCGGTGTATTTCCATTGAAGCGGGAAGGTGAAGATCCTACAAGAATGTTTGCAGGCGAAGGCGGGCCAGAAAGAACAAACAGAAGATTTCATTATGTAAGTGTGGATCAACCAGCCAAACGGTTATCAACAGCATTTGACAGTGTTACTTTATATGGAGAAGATCCCGATCATCGTCCGGATATATATGGAAAGATTGGTAACAGCGGCGTAAGTATTGCTACCATAGATGATGCAAAAAAATTATATAGTGGTTTTGATCTCTGCGATCCTAAAACATCGGTGAGCATGACGATTAACGGTCCGGCTCCTATGTTGCTGGCATTTTTTATGAATGCAGCTATTGATCAGCAATGTGAAAAATGGATGGAGGTCAATGGTCAGTGGTCAATGGTCAATGAAGCTTTTGAAAAAAAATATGGTAAAACTGTAAGACCCCAATATTTTAATGCTTTATTTCCAGGAATATTGCCAGAAGGCAATAATGGATTAGGTTTAAAATTATTAGGATTAAGCGGTGATGAAGTATTGTCTGCTGAAGTATATACTCAGTGTAAACAAATAGCACTGCAACAAGTAAGAGGAACAGTTCAGGCAGATATTTTAAAAGAAGACCAGGCACAAAATACTTGCATCTTCTCCACAGAATTTGCTTTGAAACTGATGGGTGATGTGCAGGAATATTTCATTCAGCAAAATGTAAGAAACTTTTATTCTGTTTCTATCAGTGGTTATCATATTGCGGAAGCAGGAGCTAATCCCATTACTCAATTAGCATTTACATTGGCCAATGGTTTTACTTATGTAGAATATTATTTGAGCCGTGGAATGAATATTGATGATTTCGCTCCCAACTTATCTTTCTTCTTCAGCAACGGAATGGACGCTGAGTATAGTGTTATTGGAAGAGTAGCAAGAAGAATCTGGGCCAAAGCAATGAAGTATAAATACAAGGCCAATAAACGGAGCCAGATGCTGAAGTATCATATTCAAACCTCCGGCAGAAGTTTGCATGCACAGGAAATTGATTTCAACGATATACGTACCACATTACAGGCATTGTATGCGATTTATGATAACTGCAATTCATTGCATACAAATGCTTATGATGAAGCCATTACTACACCGACTGAAGAAAGTGTAAGAAGAGCGATGGCCATTCAATTGATCATTAACAGGGAATTAGGTTCTGCTAAAACAGAAAATGTTATACAGGGTTCTTTTGCAATAGAAGAGTTAACAGATTTAGTAGAAGAAGCGGTGCTAAAAGAATTTGACCGCTTAACAGAAAGAGGTGGCGTATTAGGTGCAATGGAACGAATGTATCAACGGAATAAGATACAGGAAGAAAGCCTGGTTTATGAACATCAGAAACATACCGGGGAACTGCCATTGATCGGCGTAAATACTTTTTTAAATAAAAAAGGCTCACCAACTGTCATTCCCAACGAAGTAATCCGAAGCACCACTGAGGAAAAAGAACAACAGATACAAAACCTGCAGGCATTCCGGAAAAGAAATGAAAACATATCTGCCGAAGCATTAAAGAAACTGCAGCAGGTTGCTATCAATAATGGTAATTTATTTGAAGAGCTGATGGAAACAGTGAAATACTGTTCACTCGGTCAAATTACCCATGCTTTGTATGAAGTAGGTGGTCAGTACAGGAGAAATATGTAATAATTTTTTAAAACCAACATTTAAAATAATTCGTAAATTACCTGTCCCTTTTCGTCCCTTCCAAACGTCTTTATTTCATTTACCAACTAAAAAATCATTTATGAAAAAATTATTAGTAGCGGTTGCATCACTCGTATTGGTTTCATTTACCCAGCAGGCTGGTCCAATAACAGATAAAGAAAAAGCGGATGCAGCAAAATTCCTTACTGAAACGGAAGACGGAGTATTGGCTTCTGTAAAAGGATTGAGTGATGCTCAGTTAAAATTCAAAGCAGCTCCTGATAAATGGGGTGTAGAAGAATGCATGATGCATATTGCCGCCTCAGAGAAACTGCTTTGGGCAAATGTGGAAAAGCAATTAAAAGAAAATGCCAATCCCGAAAAAAGAGCAGATATAAAAATGAGCGATGATGATGTGAAGAAAAATATTGAAAGCCGTGCCAACAAAGTAAAAACATTTGCTCCGCTTGAGCCTCAAAATACCGGTTTCAAAAATTTAGACGAAGCTATTGCATCCTTTAAAGAAAACCGTGGTAAGCTGATTGATTATATTAAAGGAACAAATGCTGATTTGAGAAATCATGTGGTGAATATGGGTTTCGCCTCTTTTGATTCTTATCAAATGATCCTGTTCATTGGTGCACATAGTAACCGTCACATGCAGCAGATTGAAGAAGTAAAAGCTGATGCTAATTTTCCGAAGAAATAATTTACACTTGTAAAATACTCTAAGCCTGCTGAAATTATTCAGCAGGCTTTTGTTTTAATGTTTATCAGATAAACTAAAAAACTTTATCGAAGTAGGCATTTAGCTACTCCATTTTTAGTTGATTAACAGTTACTGGCTGATGATACATCATCCTTCCAGTTATGTTGTGAAAAATTCTTTCTACTGCATTGCACCGGTTAAACCTGTAACAAAACTCATCCAG
>JACQDV010000061.1 GCA_016200915.1 Sphingobacteriales bacterium | reverse complement strand
TCATTCCCAGCAACGTCTCCCCCGAGCCTGCGTGCCTGTCGGGACGTTGCGCCTTCGAAGACCTATGCCTGTTCTTTACCCAAATCTATCTCCAGCAAATCTGCACAGTTGATAACTTCATATATTCCCTGTTGGCCCATTGTATAATACCGGGCCGAACTGTGAACATAATCCACGGCATTAACGCACAACTCCCATTTACCTTTACAGGGATTACGGTGAAAATAATTCAATTTCTGTATAATAAAATCCAGTGTTTCACATTGCTTCCAGTCAAATGATAATTCCCATACTTCATGTTTTTTATTATTGGCCTTACGGGAAGCTTCCACATTTTGTTCCAATTTTTGCAACAACTCATTCTCTCCTTTCGCTTTTAAACGGTTTATTATTTCATAGGCCATAAACCGTTTGCCGTTTCCAATTATGGTATTAATATCCTGTTTCGTTTGCCGGAAACCGATGATTACATGCACATGGTTGGGCATAATAACATAGCCGGTTATATAATGCCCCTGCTGCTTTAAATAATCAAACCAGTTATAGACAATATCGTATCCGTTTGTCATTTCAATTAAAGGCAACCAGTTATAGCAGGTGAAGGTGATGGAATAGATACCGTATTTATATGGTATGGTTCGTTTAACTGGCATATAGCTAAGTTACGGGCTTTATGTCTCCGATGACGCAACGTCCCTACCTGCTCTCTTTGCCTGGGAGGAGACGTTGCTGGGAATGAGGTCTTCGAAGGCGCAACGTCCCGGCAGGCACGCAGGCTCGGGGGAGACGTTGCTGGGAATGAAGCATACCTTTTACTGATGCCGTGAAGCATCGGGGAACGATGGAGGAACTGCGGAAGATGGATTGGGTATGAGTGATGAGCGAATACGTTATCCAGCTTTAGGAGCAGTGGACGAAGGCGACTGACTACAGCCATAAACCATGACAGGGATGCATTGCAAGGAAGAGCTTTCCCAGGTGGAACCGGGTAAGTCTTCCGCAGCAACCCTCATAGCGCTATCTGTATAGTGCTATGAGGGATACCTGGCATGTGTTTATGTGAGCAAAGGAAGGAGATCGAGACCTTTTTAAACGTTACTTTTTTATAAACTCCCATTTCGGCGTCAATATAAACCGCTTTATTCCACCAATTTGTTGCTTAGGTGGTTCTCCGGGCTTTATTGGCGGGGTTTCTTTAATTAGAAGAACCCCTTTCACCTTTATTCTTTTTCCGACAATACTATCTTCCCATCTGTACATTCCGTCTAAATAATAAAAATATTTATCTTTTTCTGAAATTACCACAGCACCTTCCTTTAAATTTTGTGCTTCTCCTTTAATTTCGACTATTTCTTGCCTTTTGCAAAAAGAAGAAAATAAAATAAAGGTCATTGCAATTAATTTTAATTTTTTCATGTGATTACTTTTAAATTATTGTGGTTCTGTTGTAACAGCAACCGAAAAGACTTGACGGTTAAAATTCATTAAAGGGATTGAAAAATCCTTTAAAGTGCTTCGGAAAACAGTCATACCTCCTGGTGACGATTGTGATTGGTTTGCATGCAACCAAGTATTTTTTCCTTTTTCGTAAAGACCATAATCAAAAGGAATGTAACCACCAGAGTTATCCCATGGTCTAGCAGCATAATTATACCCTGACATGTCAACCTTCCCAAACTTATCAGGTTGAAATTTGTTTGGATCTTGCGACCAGAATCTAACTGAAAATACTATTACACTTGCATTTGCTGGGTATTCTTTGGAGCCCATCTTTATTTGTTTTTCTATTCCTTTTGCTATTGATAAAGCTTTGTCAAATGTAGAGAAAGATAAGTCAAGTGGTGGCGGGCCATCATCGTAGGTTCTTCCTAGTGCCAATTCAGTAATTCCAATACAACCATTTGCAAGCACCTTTTTTTGGTCTTCAGTCATTTTTTTTTCCATGTTCTTTCTCCCACTTTTCAATATATTCTTGGTAACTCCAATTGTTTTTTTCAGGTTGTGGCGTTTGTTCCTCCTCAACTGAGGAAGATGTCGGCGATTCATTTACAAGTGTAGTATAACTATCCTCAGTCTCATCTGTCCCAGGGGCCGAAAGAACTGTTGTTTCATTTGTAGTTGTATTAAGTAAAACAATATAATTTATTGTCTGATTGTTCTTTTTCTCATTCTCATTTCCAAATTCTTCAGCTTCATTTATTGGTCGCATTCCATCAGGATCAATAAACCGAATTGGATTGTTATAAGCATAATTATATGGACTCAGTTTCATGCTCTTTTCACTCAATGGATCTATTACGCTCCACCTTCCAATTTGAGCATCATACATCCTTGCTCCATAATCCAACCACTCCAATCCACTACCGTCACTAAACTCCTGTCGCTGTTCTTCTTTTCCATTAAACTTAACTTTATTCTGTGGATTTGCAAAACTCATCGCTTTGCTACTAAGTCCACTCATTGTTAGCCCGAAGGCGGTGTAATAAGTTCGTACTTTTCTCCGCACTTCCACTTTTCCCTACACATCTACCAAAAAAATCAAAGAACTTTTTTAATGCCTCAACTGCATAAAGATAAAGTTTTTTCTCATACACACATGCTTGCAGGTATATGTATTTGCTCATGTATATTCGCCTGCTCAGGTCATGCACTTGGCTGGGTGCTGCTGCCCATGTCGTCCATGCCTTCGCCTGTGTGAGTTGTATAAAAATTTAATGAAGCTTAAAAAATAATTCACTCACTCTTTAAAGTTGCAGAGACTGACAGCAGCGAAAAAAATTTATTTGATTGCCCCTTTATGAACTATAAATTATCATACTGTTGCCGGGGCAATCGAATAAGTTTTTTTTGCAAGTCAAAGCCGCCGGCATTCTCTCCAAAGTTTTAGAGACTTGCGGCGGCTGCGACAGTTTTTAAAGCCCTCTGTTCGATTTTATAAAGTCTGTTCAACATTGCATCAATCAAAAAAAATAAAAGAATAGCGAAGCTGCCATGCTGCCGCAGGCTTTGCTGTTGACCGACTGGAAGGAGACAGCATAAAAATAGAATCATGCTTTGCATGGCAACTTGGGGAAGCGTTGGCTGTCTTTGGCACGGCTGCAATAAAAAAAATAAAACTCATAGCTGCTTGGCAGAGCTTTATTTTTTTTATTGCAATGCGGTGGTGGCTATTTAATATAATGTTCTATTATAGGCTTTAGAGCATGCTTGCATGAGCGTGGGAGAGACTATAATAGCCATTATGTTATTTAGCTTCAGGCAGTTTTTTTGGCGTGGGTTTTTGTTCGTGGCGTTGGCTACAGCTCTTTTATTTTTTTCTTGTCTTTTAAAAAAATAAATGTGCTGTCGTGTGTCGGCTTACAAAAACCATGACAAAAAAACTGACTGCACCACCGCATAAGGCTTGTGTGTGCTGGCTTCTGTGTGTTGGCTCAAGCCTAAGCCGTGCCTGTGCGGTGGGTTTGGGGATTTCGGTTTTAGAACGGATGATAATTTTTGATGTCTTCTTTCAGGTCTTCAAGATTGTTTGCTTTGTAACCTTCTGTTGTGCTGATGTAACGATGTCCCGCCATGATTTGAACCTTACGAAGATTATATAATTTCAGCCAATGAACAATTACACTTGCTCTCAACTGTTCTGTTGCTTTTATTTTACTGTTCATTTTCTTTAGATGAACAAGTAACATGCTGAACATATTATTTACGTTCGGGCTTCCTTCAAGGTTTAAAAAAAGTTCCTGTGCAGGTACTGTAATATTCCTGTGCTGTAAAATCTGTTTTCTTGTATCGTTGATGTAATCCAATAAATCAAAAACCTGATGGCTTTCTAATTTCAATGTTCTTTCGTTGCTTCGTTTTGTTCCTGCTATAAATATTTTTCCTTCTCTTAATTTTACATCAATGATTTGCAGTTGTATAATTTCATGTGACCGTAAGCCCTGGTAAACAATCAAGCCTAAAATAATTTTGTTCCGCTTTCTTGCAAGTGTGTGTAAAGTCATTGGTGGCAGGCATTTCATCCGTTCTGTTTTTTGTAAAGTGATTTCGGTTGCATAATCATTGTACAGTTTTTCAAGTTCTTCAACGCTTAATATTTCATGCAATACTTTTCTTTTGATGCCTTTTATTTTTATGTTGCTGCATGGGTTGTCGCTCACTTCGCCTTCACTCATCAGCCAATCAAAATATTTTTTTAAGTGCAGGATGTAATGTGCTATCGTTTTTTTGCCTGTGCCTTTGAGGTTGTAATGTTGTATGTAAGCTATGATGTCGTTATGTGTTACCGCTGCAATGTCTGTTACATTTTCCTTTTCGCTCCACACTAAAAAATATCCTGTTGCCTGTATGATTGTTTCAATACTTTTTTTTGTGTAGCCTTTTATCTGTAACCATTCTTTAAACTTATTCATTGTCTTCGTTTATTAAGTGTGTATAAATTTGTGTGCTTTCTAAACTGCTATGCCCTAAAAAATCCTTTATCTTTTCTAAGTCCATTCCATGTGCAAGCAGGTGTGTAGCGATTGAGTGCCTGAGTGTATGTAAGCCGATTTCTTTTTGCTGCAGTCCTGTATCATTTGTTCTTATTGCAAGAGCCTGTACACATTTCATAAGCATCTGGCCGCCCAACCTTTTGCCATTGTGATTTAAAAAAAATGCTTCTTCTTTATTGTCTGTAATCAGCATTGGCCTTGCATCGTAGAGGTAAGTTGTTATGTGTTCTATTCCTTTTCTGCTTATCGGTACGAACCTTTCTTTATAGCCTTTCCCTTTGGTTACATGTACTACTGCACTTTCTATATTAATGTCTGTAATGTTTAAGTGATAGCCTTCGTTTCTTCGTAAACCGCAACCGTAAAAAATACCTAACATCGCTGCATCTCTTTGTTGCAGGGCTTTGTAAATAATTTCTCCTTTATGATATTTCTTTTGTTCATGTGGCTGCTCTGTTGCTTTATAGAGTTGCTTTATTTCTTCCTCGGTTAATACGGTTGGTTTGTTGTTGATAATTTCTTCCTGTTTAATATTGAGTAATGGGATTTGTAATTTTCCTGTCTGCCGTAAGTATTCAACGAACTTTCTTAATGCCTGTAAATTTTTATTGAGGTGCTTGTTGCTTAATGTTCCTGCATCCCTCATACAGTTCTTTCTTTGCTTTAATTCGTTGTAGTAATAGTCTTTTATGGCTTCGGCTGTGATGTCCGCTAATTGGGCTTTATTTTGCCTCTCTAAGTAATTTAATAATCCCCTTACCTGTATCGGCATGTAATACACACCCTGCCATGAGTAGCCTAACGCCTGTAACCATTCTTTAAAACTCTTTTCAATGTATTGGTACGGCGGAGCCGTTACGGGTAATCTTTTCATTTCCGTTTGGTTTGATGTAAATAAATTTTTGCTCGGCTGTACGTTTTGTAATTCTACTGGCTCACTTCGATTAAAAGCTTTGCAGCCTTGCCTTTCATTGAGCCATTACCGCTTTGGCTCATTGGTGGCTTAGTGGTTCGTAGCTGTTGCAGGATTTCATCCAATACAATGCTGATGCTCTTTTGCAGTTGTGTATATTCTTCGTAGCTGACGATTTCAAACAGGTAACCTTTTTTCTTTTTGCTGTCCTGTAATTTGATGTAACCGTTTTGTAAAAGTTCGTTGTGGTATCTTCTTACTGTTGTGCCTGGCAATCGTAATATTTTGCGGATGTCTTTGTTTGTAAAGGTGCTTTGCTTTTGTTGCTGCTTCTCTTTCATCTGCTGATAATATTTTCTTTTTTACTTCCTTCGCTATTTGTTGTTCTTCTATTTGCTGCAACCTGTAGAGCTCCAATTGTCTTGTAATATCTGCAATGGATTTTGTTATCTGTAATGTTCCTACTTCTAAACGCTCTGCTGCTTTGCGGATTAATTTTTCTACCTGCACATCGTTGTATAAATCTAAGTTGTGGTTTACTGGCAGTCCTGCTATTTCAGGATTGTTTTGGTAGTGTTCAAACTTTCTATTGATTACTTCTATTCGTATGGTTACCCTCAACCTATCAAGTCCATCCATGCGGATGCCGCCTAAAATTGTAAACCCTAATTCTTCCGTGCAGTAGGTTATTGCGTTGGGGTTGCTGCTGTCTATTTTGTTTTCTGTTGCCATTGTAAAAATATTTTTCCGTTCACATTTGACCCAAAAGTATAACATCTGACTACTAAAGCCAAAACTATCTGACTTTTTTCTTTCACATTTGAACGGTATTTTTACATTCTCACTGCTTTTAGTGGGTTTCTGCGTCATAAATGAACTTATAACATGGCAACAAGCTTCGGTAAAAAACTAAAAGAATGCAGGGAAGCAAAGGGCATTTCACAAAGTGAACTGGCAAAATCCCTCAACACTAATCACTCTATCATCGGCAAGTATGAACGGGATGAAGTTGCCCCTTCTATTGATGTGGTTAAAAAACTGGCGGCCGCTCTTGATACAACAGCCGGTTACCTGTTGGGTGAGAACAAACAATCTAATTTCTTAAAAGATACTGCGATGGTAAAACGGCTCAATGATTTAAACAACCTGCCGGAGAAAGACAAAGAATATATTTTGTACGCCCTTGATGGGCTGATAAAATCAGCTAAGCTGCAAACGCTGTAAAATACAAAAGCCGCATCGCTGCGGCTTTGTTGTTTATCTTAATATAAAAAATTAAATCAGCCATCTACTGTTTTGCTTTTTGTTTGAAGCTCTTTATCTTTTTTTAGTTCTTCCTCATAATTAAACTTTTCTTCTTTAATAAGCTTACCGTTTTTGTAATACCTTGCTCCAACCCTAATCCCATTTGTAAAATCAAATTCTTTTAATAGTTCCTTCTTATTGTTATCAGAATAAACTTTTCGTACACCATTTTCAATACCGTTTATGTTATAGCTGGTTACTATTATATTCTGTTTCTTGGAATACAAATTATAAGTTCCTGTGACTGCTCCGTCTGTGTATTCTTGCTCCTCGGCAAGTTCACCGCTGGTGTTATAATAACGTTTAAATCCATGAGATTTCCCATCAATAAAGTTTTCTTCATACTGTATCACACCATAAGACCTGTAATACTTAGAAAGTCCATTCAATGTATCATTTCTATAACTTATTTCACTCTGCTTTTTCCCATTAGGATAATAATAAAAACATAAGCCATTTTTTTTATTGTCTTTATAAACCTCAATAGCATACAGGTAGGTTCTACCCTTAATATCCGTCATTGTCACTTTCCAATAGCCCTGACGTAATCCATTTACATCTTTCTGATTAAAAACTGTATCGGATTGTGCATTACAAAAATTAAATAGTACGATAAACTTCAATAGCAATATCATCTGTCTCATACACATAGGGTTATTAATATGATAAATTTGATTTCACTGCCTGATAAGGATTGACGGTAAATACAGGATTGGTTACTGTTACACTAAGTCGCCATTGGTCTGGCCTGTTTGTCGTCTCCTGTGTATTAGTAACTCTGAACGACAATTGCATTCGGCTCGTGACGGTAACAGGTGCAAGTTTTATGCTCGTTTCTTCATCAGCTCCTGTACGACTTACTTCACCGTTTGTTGATAAAACCTCAGCCTTATTGCCGCCTTCAGTAGTTCCCAATATACTTAAAGCATCAGGCTGAGAAAATGGTGTAAACTCTGCACTTACTGTTCCGCCAGGGCTTACTGTTAAATTTGTATTGAGCTCTGTATTATTAGGCATTTGATTAGGTGTACCATCTCTTGATGCACCAAA
Source organism: Sphingobacteriales bacterium (assembly GCA_016200915.1). Taxonomy (GTDB): domain Bacteria; phylum Bacteroidota; class Bacteroidia; order Chitinophagales; family Chitinophagaceae; genus AWTP1-9. The sequence goes on along the minus strand of JACQDV010000061.1, from coordinate 54,933 downwards.
ATCTCTTTTAGTTGTCTCGGTTTGGAAAGGCACTATTTCAATCCGTTCATTTACTTTCCATCCTGTTGCACTTGATGTGTTACCCTTCTCTTGGCCATACCCATTCATATTGCCTTTCCCAGATAATTTACTTTGATTTTCAGCACCAAAATATCTAAACCATTTTTTATTCTGGAATTTATCGCTTAACTCGTGGGCCTTTGCATTGATTTCAGATTTACTTGCTCCATCTTCTTTCATCTTATTTAAAACTCGACTTACTTTTCTCTCAAATTTTTTCTCATACTTCTTTCGGTTATCATCATTAGCCTCATTGGGGGCCATTCCATCAGGGTCTATAAAACGAAGTGGGTTATCAAATGCAAAAGCATAAGGAGACCATCTACGCATCTTATCCGCTAACGGGTCTATTGTATGAAAGCGACCTATCTGTGCATCATACATCCTTGCTCCGAAGTCAATCCATTCAAGTCCGCTGCCGTCACTAAACTCTTTGCTTTGCTCCTCTTTTGCGTTGTATCTAAGTTTGTTTTCTAATGCACCCGCAGCCTTCGAACTTATTCCCGCCATTGTCAAGCCGAACGGATAATAATGGCTTCGAATACAACTTAAAACCGCTATAGGTTTCAAAGAACTTTCTCTTTAATAAATTTAACCTAAAATGCTGAAAATGGCAGTATAAAATGCTACTTTTTTGTGAAAATTAGGCGCTATTCTTTAATGGGTAAATTGAGTGATTTTCTATCAATTTTTCTTGAGCTTTTTTTACTTCAGTATTCAGGTAATCCTGCGCAATTCCCACGTATTTATAAAACTCCTTGCTTCCTGGTGCATGACCAGATATTTTTCTCACTACCGTTTCTGGGACACCCAAAATAAGTAAAGTCGTTATAGCTGTTCTGCGCATGGTATGTGCAGTTATATGCCGGTAAAATTCCCAGGTTTCTCCTTCGGCAGTTTTATGCTCTACCATTTTTCCCCGATAGCTCGTGTTTTTAGGTAAAGGGGTAACCCATCCGGCTGCTTTCATTAATTTTTTAACCTGGAGATTTAGGTTAGTTGAGGAAAGTCGTGGTAGCACATATACTCCGGCCTTTCTTTTATACTTATTGGCAATTTGAAGTGCATACTGTGGAAGGGGAACTTTAATTTCAGTATTTGTTTTCTGGGTAAATATTGACAGGTAACTTCCTCCATTATTTTCAATAATGTTAGATTTTTTAAGCCTCATTAAATCCGAATATCTTAAAGCAACGGTACAACCAAAAATGAAAATGTCTTTTGCCCTTTTAAGATAAGGAGAAAGAGAATCTTCAAATTCTTTATTCGTAATAAGGAATTTTAATTGTTCTGGATTCAATACAACAGGAGATGGTTGTTGTGAAGGTATTCTAAATCCTTTATGATAATTTCCTACAATCAGACCTTTTTCTTTTTGAAGATAATTAAAGAAGGTTCTGAGTATTTTAAAAATATTGGCCATATAATTATCGCCATAACCTTTCTCTTTATACAAAAAACCAGAAAATTGAATAAAGAAACGTTGCCAGTAATTTTTCTCCCGTTGCAGAATTCTTAAAGATGCTCTATGCAAAAGTTGAACACGGATTTTTACTTTTTCTTTCTCTTCATATTCAGTTAATAGTTTCTGAGCATACAAATAATTCACAATTGTGCCCTTTGTAATTTTCTTGCCAGATGGTGTCAACCTTCTTCCTGATTGTGATACTCTGATAAATTGAGCGAATGTTTCTAACAGATTTAATTGAGGAAGTTGCTTTTTCATTTTTTGTTGCATAACGTATTATTTAAATTTTAACAATGCAGGTTGTTTTAAACTCCCGTCGTGCTATTAAAGAGGAACGGAAACATTTTTTAAGAAAAATAATGTAGGTTGATTTGTCCTGCAATTTGAGCGGGGTGTACAATCTATTAACGCCAAATAAAGCCAACTAACGCCAGGTGAGGACAGCCTATACTAAAACAAAATATTAATAGTTAATAATACCGACAGGCAGCAACTTTACTGTGTACTAGTAACATAAAAGCAGTTGCCAAAATAAAATCAATAACTCTGAAAAAACTTAATTTATGGGAATCATTAACAAAGGTATCCTTGGCGGTTTTTCCGGCAAAGTAGGTACCGTAATTGGCGGAACCTGGAAGGGCATAGATTATATGCGCAGCCAGTCATCTTCAAAAAGAAGCAGTTTTACGCAACCCCAACTGGAACAGCAGGCAAAATTTGCATTATCGGTAAAATTTCTGCAGCCAATAGCGGGTTTACTGGCAGTAAGTTTTAAAGACTATGCTATTAAAATGACGGGCTTTAACAACGCCCTGCGTTACACTTTAACCAATGCGGTGAGCGGTAGCTATCCTGCCTATACGGTTGATTACAGTATGGCCTTGGTAAGCCGGGGCGATTTGCCCAATGCATTGTCACCTGCGGCAAGCTCTGCAGGTGGTGGCGTAAATTTTACCTGGACAAATAACGCTGGTACGGGCAAAGCTATGCCAACGGATAAATCTATACTGGTGGTATATTGTCCGGCTAAAAACCAGTGTATTTACACCACAACAGGCCCGGAACGCAGCACACAGGCAGGCAGCCTTGCCGTATCATCTTTTATTGGTGAGCAGGTAGAAACGTATATCGGCTTCATAAGTGAGGATGGTAAGGTAATTGCCAGCAGTGCATTTACCGGCACATTAACAGTAGCATAGCAGTAAGGTGCAAATAATGCAAAGCCCCGGTTGTAACAGGCCGGGGTTTTATGGCTGTTTATTTAAAGTTACATTATGTGCTTGCTATTAAACATGAAAATCAAAACAATGTTTGTACACCATGTGCAATCTTCATCTCATGTTCCAATAACCATTTCTTTCTCCATAAACCACCGGCGTAACCGGTTAATTCACCATTGGAACCAATTACTCTGTGACAGGGAACAATCACCGCAATTTTATTTTTTCCATTGGTAGTACCAACAGCACGGATGGCTTTGGGATCACCAATGCGTTTGGAAAGCGTCATGTAACTGATGGTTTTGCCGAAGGAAATACCCAATAATTCATTCCATACAATTTGCTGAAAATCGGTTCCATCCTGGTAAACAGCTACAGTAAAATTTTTTCTTTTGCCCTGGAAATATTCAATTAACTGTTCTACACAATCACGAATTATATCGGGCAATACCAGTGATGGCGTCATATCTGAGAGAGCAATTTCTTCTTCCCGCATGAAATGTACTTCGCTGACAAAACGATCCGTACTGCAAATACGAATGATACCAAGAGGTGAATGATAGTAAGTGCAAAAAAGCGTTTGCATTTTAATGGGTTGCACGAATATACTTAAAACATTAAATATATGTTTCAGTTGGGCACATTTCAAATTATAGCATCCCTGACCCACCCCATTAAGAAGTCTCTATTGTAAATCACTATTGCCCCTCCACGGAGGGGATAAAATGACTGCTGATTTAAAATTTAAAAGGCAATCATCAGCCTACCTTTCCACCGTTGTGCACTTTTTTATCTGGCTGTAATAATACCACTTCTTTATTTTCGGTGTAAACTCCCATCACCAAACATTCACTGAAAAAATTGGCAATTTGTTTAGGTGGGAAATTGACAACAGCAATAACCTGTTTGCCTAACAGTTCTTCTTTTTTATACAGGTGAGTTATTTGAGCTGAAGATTTCTTTAATCCTAATTCACCAAAATCAACTGTTAACTGGTAAGCCGGTTTACGGGCATTGGGAAAATCATTTACTTCAATAATTGTTCCGGCCCGCATATCAACTTTTTCAAAATCATCCCATGTTATCATATATTGCAGTCTTATTTTAAAACCGAATTTAATAAAATTAAAATCATAACACATGAAGCGTACAGCTACTGCCGTATGGAACGGCTCGGGTAAAGAAGGAAACGGTAATCTAACTACACAAAGCACCGTATTAAACAAGAATCAATATTCTTACCTGTCAAGATTTGAACAGGGAATAGGAACTAATCCTGAAGAACTGATTGCTGCAGCCCATTCAGGTTGTTTTTCAATGAAACTGGCTTTTATTTTAAATGCTGCCGGTTTTACTGCTGATACTATTGAAACAACATCCACCGTAACATTAGATGCGGGTGTTATTACGTCTTCTCACTTATCAGTGAAAGCAACTGTTCCCGGCATTACTGCTGAACAATTTCAGGCTTGTGCAGAAGATGCGAAAGCAAATTGTCCGGTGAGCAAAGCATTGAATATGGCCATTACTATGGATGCTTCATTAGCATAAAAAAGTTACATGAGTATTACAGTTAAAAAGATTGGTGAAACTGAAGTTGATTCCATTGCTTTTCTTTTTGATGAATACCGTCAATTTTATAAGCAGCCGCCTGATATCAGTTCGGCTGCTTCTTTTTTAAAAGACCGGTTGAGCAGGAATGAATCTTTAGTGTTTATAGCTTATGCTGATGATATACCGGTTGGCTTCATGCAATTGTATCCCATCTTTTCATCAGTTGGATTAAAAAGGGCCTGGTTGCTGAATGATTTGTATGTGGCAGCCAATGCCCGTAAACATGGTGTTGGTAAATTATTATTAGAAGAAGCAAAACAGTTTGGAAAAGAAACAGGAAGCCGCTGGTTGCTGTTGCAAACGGGTGCTGATAATACCACTGCTCAATCTGTTTACGAAAAAAATGGATGGGTAAGAGAAACAGATTTCTTTTATCGCATGGATTTATGATAATTACTTTCTTGAAATAAAAAAGTCCTGCTAACCAGCAGGACTTTTCAATTATAAAGAAAATTTTATTAAGCTTTTACTTTAGCAGCAACTGCATCTTTTTTGGTGAGGAGGTAATAACCGCCAAACAATACAATGGAGAAGAACACTGTGGCGATCAAACTTCCTTTAAAGAAAGGTAAACCATCATTATAACATATCATTAAACCGTTAAATGTTTTTGGCCTTTGCCAGCCGCCACCACCAATCCACACCTGGAAGTTGGAGATTAAAAAATATAAAACAGGAGCAGCCACAGCACCTAATCCAATTTGTAAAACATTACGTTGGTTAATAAAGAATCCAACCACAGTTAATAGTCCAAACAAAATATAATTTGTCAATTGACCTGAATAGAAACCTGGAGTATTGCCTATTCCAGTAACATAAAGCAGTTGGAATAACGCATCTGAAATAAACATGGATAAAAGTGGTAAAAGAAAGGCCATCTTTTTATCCTTAATAACAGAACCTCCAAATATCGCCATCGCAATTTGAGGCGCAAAGCCCCATAAACTTTCGGGTTTTGGTAAAATGCGGTAAACCGCTGCCACAATAACCAGCAATAAAAAAGAATAAACAACAGATTTATTAAACTTCATCTCAATAATGTTTGTGCCTGCAAAAATAGCCAATTAAAGTTTCCGTTCAATTTTTTGTAAAAGCACTTTTCTACAGGCTGTGGAAAAGGATTTTGGCCCAATAAATAGTTATTATACCTAATTTGTAATATGGCCCGTCATAACAAAACCGGAAAAGATGGTGAAACCTTAGCTGTACAGTATTTCATGGATAAAGGTTATACTGTTTTGCATACCAACTGGCGGCATTCTCATTATGAAATTGATATTATAGCCCATAAAGCCGCTAAGCTTCATTTTATTGAAGTAAAAACAAGAACCAGTACAAAATTTGGCCATCCCGAAGAATCGGTTGACCGTAAAAAATTGGAAAACCTGATGAAAGCAGGAGAGGAGTTTCTTTTTCAAAATCCCGGCTGGAAGATGGTACAATATGATGTACTGGCTATCACTTTCCAGCAAGGGCAGCCGGAATATTTTTTATTTGAAGATGTGTACTTGTACTGATGTAGTTATCGTATCAGGGTAATAGTACCTTTCTTAAATACATCTCCACAAGCTGTTTTTGCTTTAATGTAATATACGTATACTCCAAGAGGCTGTTGAACTCCCTTGTAAGTTCCGTCCCAGCATGAGTCGGTATTTTTTGAAGTAAATACTTTTTCACCCCAGCGGGTATAGATATTAAATTCAAATTCTAATGTTGGCCCCCAGTATTTAACTCTAATGCAATCATTCTTTCCATCTCCATTGGGAGTAAATGCATTGGGTATATTATAACCTGATTTGTTGTTAGTGGTTACTTCAACTGTTATTTTGCCCTCTGCACTGCAACCATTCGCATCTGTTCCCCTTACCGTATATTCTGTTGTAGTGGTTGGTGATGAAACCGGGTTTGGTGATGATGGATTATCAAGACCAGTGACTGGTGACCAAATGTATTCAGTGGCACCTGTAGCTGAAAGCATAGCCTTATCATTTGAACAATCAATATCATTTGATTTAGTAAGTCCGATAACAGGAAGGTCATTAACAGTAATGGTTGTAAAAAGACTGTCTGAAATATTACATTGATCTGTTACTTTAACTGCATAAGTGGTGGTAGTTGCAGGCGATGCTGATGGGTTGGGAATATTTAATGCAGATAAAGAGCTTTCATTTTTCCATTGATAAGTATTGCCACCTGTGGCGATTAATTGAGCGGTTTCATTTTTACAAATAGATTGATCAGGAGAGATATTGAATTGAGGATCCGGATAAACAGCCAATGTTACAGAATCAGTAGCTATGCAACCGATACTATTGTTGGCAGTAAAGTAAAACTTTTGAGATGAATTGATAGTAGCAATTGGATTTTGGATAGTGTTATTATTGAGGTATTGTACGGGAGTCCAGGTAAAGCTTATGCCATTAAGAACTGAAGTATTAAGCTGGTAAGCAGTGTTCTTACAAATAGTGGTGTCGTTTCCGGCATCAACAGTTAAACTCTGAACAATTACATTTTTTGTTGTACTGTCTTTGCACCCATTAATATCGGTAATGATAAGTTTTACAGGAAAAGTTCCATCAGTACTGTAAGAGTATGAAGTATTTTGTGAAGAAGCTGTTGCCCCGTTGCCAAAATTCCATTGCCATGAATTTATTGGATTAGTATTGATGTATGCTTGTCCTTTAAAATCAAATGAAGAGCAATTAAAAATACTATCCTTAAAACGAACTGAATCTATATTGGGCTTGAATGGAACAATTGTGACAGGAACAATAAGATTTGTCATACTATTTCCGTTGCTGCCATTGGTGGCTCCGCCTGTTTCATTTAATTCAGTAAATAATCCATTGGTTCCCCCATTGGAAGTATAAATAATAGCAGGGGATAAAGCATTACTGTTTACCCAAAGTAATCCACCACCGCCACCGCCACCCGGAGCACTATAGCCATTTGCATTGGTATTACTTAAACTTCCGCCCTTACCTCCGGAAGTATTAACAGTTATGTTTGTTACAATAGAGTTTGAATTAATAAGAACAGTTCCACCAGCCCCACCACCACTGCCGCTTTCCCAGCAATCATTAGTAGTGCAGTCTGCTGCATCTTCGCCAAGACTCTTAATATTGTTATTGTTTCCGGCAATTAAATTTGCATTAATAATAACAATACCTCCGCCATTACCGCCTTTAAACCCACCAAAAACTCCATTTATATCACCAGCACCACCACCGCCACCAAGAAATATCTTATTAGAAGCATTTGAATAATTTAATGGAGAACCGCCAATACCACCATTCGCAATTCCGGCACAGAAACCACTTCCAAATTCCTTTCCACCATTTCCACCAGCACCTGCATTGCTACCACCGGCACCACCAGAGTTATGATCATTTCCACTGCCACCACCATTGGCAGCTTTTCCTCTGCCTCTTATCATATTGTTGCTGAGTGAAACGATACCTTCACCTTTTAATGCAGCGCTGGTTGAAGATTGAGGATAAAAATAATCAGTAGCATCACATGCTGAAGGTAGTTGCTCATAAAGGCCTCCAGTAAATCCCTTCTGGCTCACGTCAACATCAGCGTTTAACGTAACTGTTCCGGAAGAGTTGAACGCCACTATACCACCTTTACTGCCATCCCATGGTAAACAGGTGAGAACGGAGTTAAATGTTACATCACTATAATAAGGAACACGAACTAATTGAACTTTGCCGGCAGGTATTTCATAAGTTCTGCTAATAGTATTGAGTAACTCTATACTGTTACCTGATTTTGATTTTATATAATTAAACTCATAATTACCGGCACTTTTATAATCAGTAATACTTCCAAATGCGGCTGTATTGGATGAATCAATTACAGCACCTTTCATTTGTATCATTAATAAGGTATCACCCACATTAAATGCTCCAGCATTTTCAACAGTTAAAATGTTTTTGCAGGGATACAAAGCCAGTACTGGGGTGTAATCGTTGATTACAATTGGTGGGTTGCAATTATTTACAATAACTTTTACAAACGCAGAATCTATACATCCATCAATTGTGTTAATTAAAACTTTGTAATTTGTAGTTGCAGGTGGGGATGCTTTTGGGGTTGAAATATTGGGGTTGTTTAAGCCAATTGATGGTGACCATTGATAGGATATGCCGCCAAATGCTGTAAGTTGTATGGAATCTGTTTTACAAACTTCTGTTTGAGAGAAACTGGTATTGCTCGTTTTGAAATTTGAAAAATAACCATACATGGATCCTCCGGAATAAGAATTAATAAAACCTAATTGGAATGTCCCAGAAGAGTTTGTTATTCTTGTTGCAACATTTAAAGGCATTGAAGCACTAATATCTTTCTTGCTATATACATATGCTCCACCTGTTCCGGTAAGCACAGAAAAATCTGATGCACTAATAATTCCACTGGCTCCATTTACAAGGAAGTTTCCCTGGTTCCCATTTTTTGTAACTAACAATAAAATAGCATTTCCCGGATTACTTCTTACCAATGCAACTGAATTAGAGCCTGTACAATCTAATTTTGGAATTACCGCAGAGCCAAGCTCACAACCCGTACCAGTATAGTGTAGAACATTTACAGTTTTGTCGGCCACTATATACAGCGATAAAGTTGAGGTTATATCATATTCAAAAGACTGCCCGACATTAATTGTTGTAATTGGAGTAGATGATCCATCAAAATATATATTGGTATTATTTTGTATGGCCGAAATGATAACCTTGTCCCTTGGCGTTAAATTACCCCTTACTATGGCAAACTCTTTGCCCATTACGCTTGAAGGAATTAATTGATCTCCCGCCAGGTCAGCACATGGCCCATCAGCGAATGACAAATCTTCTTTGGATGTAACTGAAATTGGTTTGTCTGATACAACCTTGCTTCCATTTAATAAGTTGCTTTCATTTTTATATAGTCCTTGGCACGAAAAAGTTTGTCCTCTGTTTAAATTTATTGTGAATGGGATATTTGCCGGACGTCCTACCAATGGTTTTGAAGGAGTAATCGTAATTGAGGTGTTGTTTTCAGTAGCAACAATGTCAAAAGCTGCCCTGGGATCGGGATGCCTGATGGTATCTAAACTCCATGTTGTTTGTGAAGGAATTATAAAATCTATGCCTAATGCGTTTTTTCCTTTTAAAGAAAATAATTCCGGATTGCATTGACAAGATGAGCTATTAACTTCATAGTATACTGATATGTTTGCAGAAGATACAATCAAAATTCCTTTATTTTCAATCGTATTTGCATTGAAATTTTCAATTAAATTTATTGAAGGTGTTAAATTAATAGAAGAAGTGGAGTTTGCAGGAATAGATAAAGTGATTGGGATAAAACCTGAGTTAGCTGGTATTGAAATTGTAACATTGGCAACGGAAGAATACGTGCTAATTCTTAAATATATTGGGCGATCGTACTGTCCATATGTAGGATTATTGACAACGTCGTTATCTGGTGCCGCAAACCAAAATGTAGTATCTGTTTGACCAAACGCAATACAGTATAACTGAAGTATTAGTAAAGTAAATAAGATTCGTTTCATATATACAATGCAGGTTCATAAATATACACTATTTATCATTATTATTGATCTGCAAAAGTTGGATTAATTGCAAACTTCAGAATCTAAAACTTTCTAACCAAGCCGGTATAATTATGCGGTGTAATAGCTTTCAATTCTTTTTTAACAGCAGCAGAAACCTTTAATCCAGAGATGAACCTGTGAATGGTTGTTTTATCAATTTTAGCAGCACCCCTGGTTAAGTCTTTCAACACTTCGTATGGTGATGGATAATTTTCTCTTCTCAAAATAGTTTGAATGGCTTCTGCTACCACCGCCCAGTTGTCTTCCAAATCAGCTTTTATTTTTATTTCGTTCAATACTAATTTATTCAATCCTTTTTCCAGGGATTTAAGAGAAAGAATGGTGTGAGCAAATGGAACACCAATATTGCGTAATACAGTTGAATCAGTTAAATCTCTCTGTAATCTTGAAATAGGAAGCTTCGATGAAAGATGTTCAAACAAAGCATTAGCTATACCTAAATTACCTTCGGCATTTTCAAAATCAATCGGGTTTACTTTATGTGGCATGGCGCTGCTGCCCACTTCGCCTTTCTTCACCTTTTGTTTAAAGTAATCCATCGAAACATAGGTCCATATATCACGGGCAAAGTCAATCAAAATGGTATTGATTCGTTTGATGGCATCAAACTGTGCTGCTAAATTATCGTAGTGTTCAATTTGTGTAGTGAACTGCTGGCGTTGTAATCCTAATTTCTTTTCTAAAAAGCTATTGCCAAATTTTGTCCAGTCTTTTTTAGGATAAGCAACTACATGTGCATTAAAATTTCCAGTGGCGCCGCCAAACTTGGCAGTAAAAGGAATTTGGGCAAGATTGCTTAATTGGTTTTCTAATCTTTCTACATACACCATTATTTCTTTACCTAAGGAAGTAGGAGAGGCCGGTTGTCCATGTGTACGGGCCAGCATGGAAACACCTGACCATTCTTTGGCTAATTTTTTTAATTGCAGTACGAAGTTGGAAACAGATGGATAATATTCATTTTCTACAGCTTCTTTCCACAATAATGGAACTGCTGTGTTATTGATATCCTGCGAGGTTAATCCAAAATGAACCCATTCTTTTAATGAATCTAAATGCAAAAAGTCGAGTTCTTTCTTAACGAAATATTCAACGGCCTTTACATCGTGATTCGTTATGCTTTCAAGATTTTTTATTTCTGTGGCCTTCTCAATAGTGAAATGTTCATAAATACTCCGCAATGTTTTTTTATGCGATGTATTTAAAGCAAAGAATTTTTCTTCTGATAGGGCGATGAAATATTCAATTTCCACAAAAATGCGGAAACGGATAAGGGCATATTCAGAAAAATAGTCAGCTAAAAACTGTAACTGGTTACGGTAACGACCATCAATGGGCGAAATGGCGGTAAGATTTTGTAATTCCATTATTAAAATTTCGTGGTGTAAATTTGCTCCGCAAAACTAAAGTAAAATTGGATAGTAAAATAAGGATTGCAGCCGTAAGTTATCTGAATACCCTGCCGCTGTTATACGGGATTGAACAATCTCCTGTGATGAATAAGATAGAATTAAAAGTTGATTACCCTTCAAAAATTGCCCAATGGCTTATTGATGGCGATGCAGATATAGCGTTAGTACCCGTGGCTACCATTCCGCACCTGAAGGAAAGTTATATTGTAAGCGACTATGGAATTGCAGCTGATGGGGAAGTGGCTTCTGTATGTCTTTTTAGCGAGGTACCGGTTAATGAAATAAAAATGGTTATTCTCGATTACCAGTCCCGCACCTCCAATGAACTGGCAAGGGTTTTATTGAGAGATTACTGGAAGATAAGCCCTGATATTATTTACAGCCAAAAAGAATACCGACAGGAAATTAAAGGAACAACCGCCGCTGTTGTTATTGGCGACCGGGCTTTTGAACAAAAGAAAAATTCTGCATACTGCTACGACCTGGCAGAAGCATGGAAGCAAATGACCGGATTGCCGTTCATCTTTGCCGCCTGGGTAAGCAATAAAAAATTATCGGAAAATTTTGTAAAAGAATTTAATGCTGCAAATGAATATGGTGTAACCCATATTGATGATGTGATTAACACTATCGAAAATAAACAAGGTATTGATTTAAAGAAATATTATACACAGCATATTCGTTATTACTTAGATAATGATAAAAAGAAAGCATTGAAAAAATTCCTTCAGTTAAGCCTTTCCTTTGATACCGAATCGCTTTTTCACAGTGTTTAATATCGGTTCAAAATCAGGCGTGAGTTTTAAATACCAGGTAGCAACCACAAATAACAGGCTAAAGAAAGCACTTTTAATAAAGATGGACAACCAGCCACTTAAGCCCGGAGTTAAATAGAAAACAACTAAGTAGGCTATTACTCCCAATGCTAAAACCACTAAGGTTTTAGTACTAAATGGCTGCATCCTGAATTTATACCAGAGGAATCCTAATCGCACAATATTGTAACAGGTATAAGCTGCTAAACTTGAAATAGCAGCACCGGTAATTCCAATCCTGGGGACTAAAATAAAGTTCATTGGTATCAGCAATAACAACAGAAATATACCAGTGAAAAATTCAACCTTCCAGTAATTAGAAGTGCCAATGATCTGGCCGTTTACACCTGTACCCATATCCACCAATATTTTTATTCCCATCAATAACACTACGTATTTTCCCTGCAGGTAAACAGGATTAAGATGGAGCGTATTAATTGCATTTTCATAATTGAGCCAGATATTACCAAAGAGAAATAATGCAATCAGTAAAAGATTAATACTGCTTCGCTGGTAAATGGTTTGTATTCGCTGATGATCTTTTTTTCTCCATGCTTCAGAAAGAAATGGAATAGATATGGCTATCACACTTCTTTGCGGCACCTGTATAATATTGCTGATATATGTGGAGAAAGTAAATATCCCCACCATGGCCTGTGCATTGGCAAGCTTTGAAGAAATAATTAAACTGTCAAATGAAGCTGCAATAGTGCTGATCAATGTACCGGCAAAAATAAATATGGCAAAAGGCAACATCTTTTTCCAAAGTCGGCGTGTGAGTTTGCTTGGTTTTAGACTAAGATGAAATTTGCCTTGTTTATGCAGGTAAAGTATCAAAATAACCACCAATACGATATAAAGTAAACTGAACAATTTTATGAAAACGGGATAATCAATAATCTTAAAGACAAACAATAAGATCAGTATTAATGTAAGTATCCTTAATACTGTTTCTTTAAGGAAGTTTGTAATTACTGTTCTTTTAATACTATTACAGTAGCCATCAAGAAGATTATAAATAAGCAGTGCGAAGCCAAATGGAAATATCCAGAAATAGTAAGTGATTAATTGCGGGGAATTGGCGCTGAATTTTCTTATAAAAAATCCTTTAAAAGCGGTAGCCACAAACAGAAAAATGATAAATGCAATTAGTGGTATTACCAGCATCCAGCTAAGCAGATCATTATCTTCTTCCTTAAGATTGTTTTCATAGTAAGGATAAAATTTATACATGATGGCCGTGCCACCTAAAAAGGTAAACGCATAGATCAGGTTGCTGAAATCAAAGAGTGTACGGGTAAGTCCATATTCATCAGGCTGAAAATAATGGGAACTGGTGAAGAAAAGATTGTTAATGAATCCAATTCCAAAGCCAAAAAAAATAATAGCCGTAGTAATGATACTTTGCCGCCTGATGACGTTACTCATGCGATAAAAGTAAGGAGATTTTCAATGGTCATCAAATACACAGGCCGTTGTATTTAACCAATAATATTTAAGGGATATTAACGTGCAACGAATATCTTTGCGGGAAACCTAACTACCGGAAATATGGCAGAAACTTTAGGGATGCTTTGTGATAAACTCACTATCGTAAAATTGAAGGAATATCATTCAGAAGACCCACAGCGGCTGGAAAGCCTTGCCAGACAAGCTAGTCAACTTCAGCAGGAAATTGATGAATATGTACAAGCTGCAATAGCTGGTAATATTCCTGTGGAACGACTCACCTTTGCTGCCAACAAAGTATTTAAAAAAGAGGGAAACGAAGTGAAGGAAGTTACAGGAGCTATCGGAAGTTTATTCTTTCAGTTGGCAGATGTTAATTGCCGTCTTTGGCATGAAGTGGAAAAAGGTTACGATATTGAAAATATACCGGTGGCTGAAAAGGATGGTCTTATAAAACAATTAGCGGTTCTTAACCTGGAACGCAATAAATGTATTGACGCTATTGACCTGAAATTTGTAGAATTGCTTCAATCTAAAAAATAAGTTCGTATGCATGTTAGAAAGAGAACAACCTGCAGGGTTTGCGGTTCATCTTCTTTAACTCCCGTAATTGATTTGGGACCTCAGTATTTACAGGGTTCGTTTGTTAAGCCCGGTAAAGAAATGCCTTCTACCCGTAAGATCAATTGTTCATTGGTTCGCTGTAATCCACAATTAGATGAAAATGCATGCGGCTTGTTGCAAATGGAACATAGTGTTCCCCCGGAAATTTTATATGCTGCTTACTGGTATCGAAGCGGTACAAATGCTACCATGCGAAACCATTTAAAAGGTATTGTTGATGAAGCATTAGGTTTGTTAAAGAGTCATAAAGGAAATGTATTAGATATTGGCTGTAACGATGGTACTTTACTCGGCTATTATCCGGCTTCATTTGAAAAATACGGTTGTGATCCCAGTGATGTGGCGCAGGAAGTAAAAGGTGCCAAAGTGGTACAGGATATTTTCCCTTCTGCCGAGTTGAGTAAAGTAATGGGTGATGCTAAGATGGATGTGATTACTTCCATTGCGATGTTTTATGATCTGGAAGATCCTGTTGCATTTGTAAAGAATATAAAACATTCATTGTCGCCGGAGGGTATCTGGGTGTTTGAGATGAGTTATATGCCCCGAATGATAGAGCTGGATAGTTATGATACTATTTGCCATGAGCATTTAGAGTATTACAGTTTGGCTGTATTAGAGAAAATTGCGGCCATGGGTGATATGAAGATATTCAAGATCAGCTTTAACGATATTAATGGTGGTAGTATCCGTTGTTTTGCCACACACAAAGAAAGCGGTTTGTACTATAATCTTGCTGATCATCACCTGATGAATGAAATAAGACAAAAAGAATTTGATCTTGAACTGGATACCGATAAACCATATATCGCTTTTCAGTATCGTATTGAAAAAGTGAAAGATGATCTGCATAATCTTTTAGTTGATTTAAAAAGGCAGGGAAAGAAAGTTCATATTTATGGTGCTTCCACCAAAGGCAATACCATTTTACAATGGTGTGATATAAACAGTATGCTGGTAGAATATGCTGCAGAACGTAACCCTGATAAATATGGAGCTTATACATTAGGTACTAACATTCCAATCATTAGTGAGGCAGAGAGCAGGGCAATGAATCCGGATTATTATTTGGTATTACCCTGGCACTTTAAAGCCGAATTTATTGAAAGAGAAAAAGAGGCTTTGGAAAAAGGAACAGGATTTATTTTCCCAATTCCTACCATTGATATTTATAAAAAATCCTGAACCACTGAATAGCTTTTCATGAATTTGTCAAGGATACTCACCAAATTAAAAAAAGCCGCAGATACCATTCAGTTGCGTTCGAAAGTGAGTTATTCGCAGAGTGGTGAAGATATAATTGCTGATTACTTTTTTGAGAGTATTGGTATAAAGCAGCCTGTTTATATTGATATTGGCGCCAATCAACCTGTTAAAGGGAACAATACTTATTTGTTCTACCTTAAAGGAAGCAAAGGAGTTTGTATTGAACCGGATATAAGTTTAATTCCATCATTAAAAAAAGCAAGACCAAACGATATAGTTTTGAATATTGGTGTTTCTGTTACCGTTGCTGCTGAAGCTGATTTTTATTTTTTTGATGGACATTACAGTGCATGGAATACTTTTTCAAAAGAAGATGCTGATAAAAAGAGTAAAGACTCAGGAATTGCTTATCATCAGTCAAAAGTGCAGTTAGATACAGTGGAGCATATTGCGAAGAAATATAATTTTGAACAGGTAAATTTTATATCGTTAGATGTGGAAGGGTTAGACCTGGCTATTTTGAAAAGTATTGACTTCAAAAAACTCAGACCGGAATTACTATGCGTTGAAACAATAGAGTTTTCGTTGAATAATACCACGAATAAAAATCAGGAGATCATTAATTATATGCTGACGCAGGGTTATCGTGTATATGCTGATACAAACCTGAACACACTTTTTTGCCGGAACGATATATTTCAATAAGATGAAAGCAATACTATTTGGAGCGAATGGCCAGGATGGATTTTATCTTCAATCTTTGCTGCAACAGCAGGGAATAGAAGTTATTGGTATATCACGGAATGGTGATTACATAAAAGCCGATATTACTAATTTTGAAGATGTGCAGTCACTTGTTCAGGACCATCAACCGCCATTCATCTTTCATTTAGCCGCTAATTCCACTACACGGCACGAGGTAATGTTTGAAAACCATCAAACAATTTCCACCGGCACATTAAATATTTTAGAAGCAGTGAAACTTCATTCACCACAAACAAAAGTTTTTATTTCGGGAAGTGGATTACAATTTGTCAACCATAATCAGCCGATAAAAGAGTCTGATCCTTTCGAAGCAAGAGATGCTTATTCTGTTAGTCGCATACAATCTGTTTATGCTGCGAGGTATTTTCGGAATATTCATGGAATAAAAACTTATGTGGGTTATTTCTTTAATCATGATAGTCCGAGGAGATCAGAGCGGCATGTGGCACAAAAAATTGCCAAAGCAGCAAAGCGAATTTCTTCAGGCAGTAATGAAAAATTACTCATCGGGGATATTAATACCATCAAAGAATGGACTTTTGCAGGCGATGTGGTGGAAGCTATCTGGTGTTTGGTAAACCAGGATAAAGTGTTTGAAGCAAATCTTGGTTCAGGAATAGGTTATTCTATTGCGGATTTTTTAACAGAATGTTTTTCGCTTGTTGGAAAGAACTGGAAAGATTACGTAGCTATTGAAAAAGGATTTGAAGCAGAATATAAACAATTAGTTTCTGACTCATCGTTGATACAATCATTAGGCTGGAAACCTAAAACTTCATTAAAGCAGTTAGCACAACTGATGTTGCAGCAAGCATGAGTAACAGGAAGAAAATAGTACTGATTCAATTGTTCTCCAATGGAGATTGTTTATTTGCCACTACAATAGCCCGGCAAATTAAAAATGATCATCCTGATTGTGAATTGACATGGATCGTTTCTTCCAAATGCAGGAACATACTGCTGAATAATCCAGATATTGATGTAATAGAAGAAGTAATTATCTCTGATGCAGCACAGAATGAAGAAGTCTTTAACAAAGTAGTGAATGAAGCGTTTGAAAAAAAAAGAGCTGGTATATATACGGAGGTGATCATTTCTCAACTGCTTGGTACTAATATGAAGTATTACGATGGAACTGTTTGTTGCTCTGTTTACAGAAGTTCAGGATTGACAATTACAGTTGATACAGCTCCGGTTTTGCATCTAACAGAAAACGAAAAAGACACAGCTGAAAAATTTGCGCAGAAACATAGCCTGTCTAATTACAAAAATGTTGTTTTATTTGAATGTGCTCCACAAACAAAGCAACTCAATCTTACCGATGAGATTATTCTCGATTATTCAATACGAATTTTAAAAGAAGAAAATACCTGTGTGATTTTATCGGGCCCAAGACCATATAATTTTGATCATCCCAATATTATAGACGGTAATACTTTATCCATCAGGGAAACAGTAGGATTAACGCATTACTGTACATTATTACTCGGTTGTTCCAGTGGTATAAGCTGGGCGGCAACCAGCATAGCGGCTAAGCCGTTACCAATGGTACAGATTTTAGCACCCGATGCTTATTATTTTAACCCTCTATCACTGAATTTTAAAAAATTACATAAATCTGCTGATGGATTGATTGAGTTAATTGATTTCGATAATAAAAAACTGGAAACAGTTTTTGCTGATATATTTCACAATGGTTTTGCCGGAGCACAAACAAAGCATAACCAAATTGTCAAGCCGCAATTCAGGTTATACCGTGGTATCATTCATCATTTTTTAAAAAAGGGAAGATTAGCTGAAATTGCTACTTTCGTGAGAGTCAATTTGAAGGAGAATGGTTTTAATATTTCCATGCTGAAATATGTACTGATGGGATTATTGTTATTCCCGATTCAAATGATCCTTGATCAAACAAAAAAGATTTGAACGCCATTTTTACCATAGTCGCCAAAAATTATACCGGCCTTGCACAAGTGCTGGAATCTTCTGTTCGCAAACATTCAGAGGCAGAATTTTTTATTGTTGTGGCAGATGAATGGGATGGTGCTGAGGGATTACAGCAAACACTTCCTGCTAATGTGCTTACCGCAAAAGATGTTCTAAATATTCCTGCAACTGAGTGGGAGCAGATGGCTTTTAAATATAACCTGGTTGAGTTTTGTACAGCCATTAAAGCAACCAGCTTCCAATACCTCTTTACAAAGGGATATGATAAGATACTTTATTTTGATCCTGATATTTATATATTTAATCCATTACAGGTTGTATTTGATCAGCTGAATGAAGCATCTATTGTTGTTACACCACATATCCTGAATATACAAACCCCTTTTAAAGGCAATTATGAGGATTTTTTGTTTTTACTAAACGGTACTTTTAATCTTGGCTTTATTGGTTTGAAGAAATCGGAAACAACTGATAAATTTTTAGCCTGGTGGCATCACCGGTTAGTGCATCATTGTTTTTTTGATAATGACCAGGGTACGGCAACCGATCAGAAATGGATTAATTTATTGCCAGCAATTTTTACTGATCAGCAATATCATATCTCCCGCCATCGTGGAATCAATGCTGCTCCCTGGAATTTTCATGAACGAAAAGTGTCGGTAGAGGATGGTGTTTATTATGTTCAGGACAGAGATGATGATATTGCAACTAAAGAACCATTGCTATTTGTTCATTTCTCCGGTTATGATTATTCTCAAATTGGAAGTGGACAAGTAGTACATAAGAATGATCAAATGACAGATTATGCCGATCTTCAACCCGTTTTTGAAAAATATGGCGAAGCATTGGCTAATAGTAATTTTAAAACCTATTCCAGTTTAAAGTATTCGTATAGCATGTATGAGAATGGAGTGGGTGTTTTGAGTTTGCACCGAAGAATGTACCGGCGTTTACTCGAACTGAATATGGAACCTGAATATCCTTTTTCAACAGGTGAAGTAACTTACTTTGCACAGTTGAAGAAAAAAGGATTGCTGGATCATTCACCGGTATCTGCTGATAAACTCACCAATAAAACAGTAAAAAACTTCAGCAAAAAATTCGCTTATGTACATTTGTTCTTTAAGATCATTAAGAAATTGATCGGAATAAGACGATATAGTATTATGATCCGTTTCTTTCGACGGTATTTTACAGAAGAAAACCAGGCTTTTCTGGTAAATAAGGAAGCAGGAAAAACATTGAGATAAACATGCTGCATAAACTGTTTTATTATCTTTTCAAATATCCATTCTTCAAACTTCAATTAGGAAGTATTGGGGCAGGAAGTAAATTGCTGCAACCAACTATAACCGGCGGCAAAAGGATATTTATCGGGAAGAATGTTTATGTACGAAAAAACACATGGCTGGCTGCTGATCCGGTTACTGGTGATGCAAATTGTAAATTAATAATTGGTGATGGAACTTATATTGGTAACAATTGCCATATCTATGCTTCTTCATTAATTGAAATTGGCAGAAAAGTGCTGATAGCTGATAAAGTTTATCTCAGCGATAATATTCATTCTTATGAAAATATTAATGTGCCGGTCATTGATCAGCCGGTTAAGCAAACCAATCCTGTTATTCTTAAAGATGGTTGCTGGCTTGGGGAAAATGTATGTGTGATAGGTGCTGTTATTGGAAAGAATAGTGTGGTGGGAGCTAATTCGGTTGTAACAAAAGATATTCCTGACTTTTGTGTGGCGGTTGGTTCGCCGGCTAAAATTATTAAACGTTTTAATCCTTCATCTGGCAATTGGGAAAAAACCAATGCGGAGGGTGAATTTATTGCATAGCAAATGAAAATATTAATTACAGGTGGTGCAGGTTTTATTGGTTCATCTCTTGCGTTGGCTTTAATAGCAAGAGGGCATGTTATTACAGCGCTGGATAATTTATCAGAGCAAATACATGGTAAAGATGCTGAAAACACTTCTGAACTTTTTTTAAGGATCAAAGACAAAGTAACTTTTGTAAAAGGTGATGTAAGTAATGAAACGGATTTGAAAAAAGTATTGCCGGAACAAGAAGTGATTGTTCATCTGGCCGCAGAAACAGGGACAGGTCAATCCATGTACCAAATAAGGAAATATACAGATGTAAACATTGGAGCTACATCCTTAATGCTCGATTTGCTGGCAAATAATAAATATGATGTTAAGAGGATAGTGATAGCATCATCCCGTGCTATTTATGGTGAAGGAAGATACTTGTCAAAAAAATACGGTTATGTTTATCCTGAATCAAGAAGCAGGGAAAGATTAGTAGCTGGAAAATTTGAAGTAAGCTGGTTAGATGATGAGGAATTGCAATTAGTAGCGACAGATGAACAAAGCAAAATACATCCAACTTCAGTATATGGAATTACCAAGCAGGTACAGGAGCAAATGGTGATGACGGTTTGCCCAACTATTGGTATTGAGCCGGTAGCTTTCCGTTATCAGAATGTTTACGGTCCGGGACAATCCTTAAAAAATCCTTATACGGGGATACTTTCTATCTTTTCCAATCTTATAAAGAATAATCAGCCCATCAATATTTTTGAAGATGGAAAAGAAAGCCGTGATTTTGTTTTTATTGATGATGTAGTAAATGCAACTGTTGCTGGTATTGAGAAAGCAGAAGCGAAAAACAATGTATTCAACGTAGGTACAGGTATTCCAACAACAGTGATGGAAGTAGCACAAACACTGATAGATAGTTACGGTATTAATGTTCCACTCAATATTTCCGGTGATTTTCGTTTGGGTGATATCCGTCACAATTATGCTGAGTTGAAGCTGGCTGAGCAGAAACTAGGATTTAAACCAAAAGTATCTTTTAAAGAGGGAATACAACAATTCACCAACTGGGTAAATCAGCAGGAAGTAGCTTTGATAGATTACAAAGGCTCATTGCAGGAAATGAAATCAAAAGGATTAATGAAGTAAATATATGCCCGCCTTAGGTTTAATAACTGTTTTATATAAGAGCGATGAAGTACTGGAAGATTTCTTCTCAGGAATCTCAAAGCAGGATTATAAGAATTATAAATTATACCTGGTAGATAATTCAGCGAATGAAAATACTACTGCTTTAATTCAGCGTTGGCAACAGAAATACCCTTTAGCAGCTGTTGAACATATTGATGCCGGAGGAAATATTGGTGTGGCAGCAGGTAATAATATCGGTATTGAAAAAGCTTTAAACGATAATTGCTGTTATCTTCTTTTTCTAAATAATGACATTTTTATTCCGCAAAATTTTCTGCTGAGTCAAATGGTGACGTTGTGTGAGCTGCATAAAATGGTTTCGCCAAAGATTTTTTATCATGATAGCGATTTACTCTGGATGGCGGGTGGTTTTATAGATAATAAAATGGCATTGGGTGTTCACTATGGAATGAAGCAGAAAGATGCACCGGAATTTAATGTGGCTAAGTATGTGACTTATGTGCCCACCTGTTTTTTAATAGTTCATGCTGATGTAATTAAAGAAATCGGTATAATGGATGAACGCTATTTCGCTTATTACGATGACACAGATTTTGTTTTAAGGGCTGTGGAGAAAGGATTTAAAGTCTGGTATGAACCTTCGTTGTATATTGATCACAAAGTATCATCCAGCAGTGGGGGAGATGATTCAATGTTTTATATTTACTATGGCAACCGGAATAAGATATATTTTATCCGTAAACATTATAAAGGATTGCGCAAGCTTTATCTTTTTGCTTATGTTATAGTTGTCCGGTTATTCAACTATTATTTGCGGTATGACAAAGCCAGGAAAAAGCAACTGGTAAAAGCGATAAAGGACGGGTTTAAAATGGAGATTATTGCTCAATAAACTTTAACACCTTTTCAATAATTCCTTTCCAGCTGAATTGTTTGTAAAAGTCTTCCGGTATAGCAGCATTTTTATTGGAAGCTGCTTTTAATACTGTTTCTACAAATTGTTCCCAGTCATTATCTTTTACAACCAGTAATTTTTTCCCGCACACATCTCGTCTTACACCTGCGGCACCAGTCTCTGTGGATACGACAGTTGTATTCAGTCCCAGAGCTTCAATCATTTTTGTTTTAACTCCACCACCACTCATTACCGGATTTAATAAAATATCAGCAGCTTTTGTGTAGCGATCAATATCATCTACAAAACCAAGATATCTTACATGTTTATCATTCCAGGGTTTTAATTGCTGGTATTTCTCCGGAAGATTCTTGCCGGCAATCAATATTTCATATTGTAAATCCGTTTGTAGCAGCAGCGGATTGATTTCATCTAATATCAAATCCACCGCTTCTTTATTAGGATAATAACTTAATAGTCCATTAAAAAATAAAATAGTAGTGTTTTTGTCTATTTGCTGTTCAATGCAAACACTTTCTTTGGTGGCGGATTTATCAGCCGGTGCTGTTTCCTGTTTTATTCCGTATGGAATATTTACACTGGTTTTTTCTGAAATATTCAGGTGATTAATCATTCCTAACCTGTCTTCTTCTGTAATACAAAAAATATAATCTGCTTGTCTTAATGTCCAGCCTTCATATAGTTTTAATATTCGCCACCACCATTTTCCTATTGAGCGGAATCGTTGGTACTCTATGTTGTGTGTATGAACTATCAGTTTTATGTTACATGCTTTCTTCAACATCCATCCCAACCATCCCATGTAAGGATGTTCAATGATCAGGTACTCAATCTTGTTTTGCTGAATGAATTTCTTAAAGCGAAAGAAGGAAAAAATATCAGCATATCTTAACTGACTGCTTTTTAAATATGGCTGCAAAGAATAAGTAGTAGCTAATATTGCATCATTTTCCGGGGGACCAAAAGCATATAGTTCTGCTTTATTACCAAGGTATTCATAAAAACCGGCAAAGGATTTTTGTCCACCCGATTGACCGGGTAAATATGCATACGGAATGATGGCGGCAATCTTCTTCATCAAACTGTAGTCTTACTTTTCTTCCATTTCCCAAAAATGGTTGCAACCAGCAATAATAATAAGACGATAGAAATAGCAAACGATATATTTCTTCCGGTGTAGTAGGTTGAAGGCTCAAACTTAAATTCTATTTTATGATTGCCTGCCGGTACTGCAACTCCCCTCAGGAAATAATCAGCTTTCACATAATCTGTTTTCTTGCCATCTACATATGCATTCCAGCCCATTGGATAATACACTTCACTTAATACGGCAAATTGCGGTGAAGAAGCAGATGAACTGTATTCAATAGCATCATTATCATATTTCACCAGCTTAATAGATGCAGCTGAATCAAAAGAAGGTTGCTGAATAGTTTTTTCTAAAGTTCTATCCAGTATAACTGTGTCTTTTAATTTAGTGTTACCCAAAGCAGTTAACTGGCCGGCAGCGCTGTCAATAAATAAAATATGTTTTACCAACCAGCAGGGGCCGTACGCACCGGGATTGGGCTGTACAATTTGTTTGCCTGATTGATCTGTAAACAAAATGTATTTGGTGTCTAATGCATTCAACACTTCCTGGCTTGGATTTTCGCTGAGGTATGTTTCAATCACATCCTGGTAAACACGAAGTTTGGCAGGATGATAACCACCAACAGAACGATGGAAGTAAGAAGTTCTTGCTTCTGAAAAACGGTCGCCACCCGTATTAAATACACGGAAGTGAGCATCTTTATCATTACTGATTTGTTTATCAGCATCGTTGGCTGTAAAGTTCTCAGTCGCTATTTCATCAGCACTCTTGTAAGAGTTTTCGGTGAGATAAGTACCATCCACTACAAACAAATCAATCAATGTTATTAATCCAATTGCAATGGTTACTATTGTTCCTGAAATAAGTTTTCTTGAATAAATAAATAACAAACCAATTAAAAGAACTGTAAATCCAACTAACCGCATTAATTGGGAAAGAAACATAGCTTTCCTGTCCTGTATAATGCCATTTACAATAGCTTTACCCAACTCATTGCTGCCGCTTTTATCTGTATATGCTGCAAGAATTTGTTTGTCGATGTCGCTGTTGTAAGATTGTAATAAATAAACAATAAAACAGAAAGCTAAAGTGCCACCTGTTACATAAAGTATTTTCTTAAAGTTCTTTTTTATCAATTCAACTTTATCTTCTCCAAATAACATAGCCTGCATGGCTAATACTGCCAGCACTGGTACAGCAAACTGTGCAATGACCATGGCCATGGATGGTGCCCGGAATTTATTGTACAAAGGAAGATGATTTAATAAGAAGAGATTGACCCCTTCAAAATATTTTCCCCAGGAAAGAATTACTCCAAATGCAGCAGCAGCCAATAATCCCCATTTCAAAGTATTCTTTACAAAAATGACAGATAGCAATGCTAATAAAACAATTAAAGCTCCATAATAAACCGGTCCGGCAGTGTTGGGTTGAATACCGCCCCAATAAGCAGGTAAACCAGACGCTACCTGTGCGGCCTGGCTTTCAGGAATTCCTTTGTCAGTTAATTTTTCAATTACTTTAGAATTTTCCGGTAAGGGATTGCCGCTGCCGCCTCCAAATGCATTTGGCATTAAGGTGGTTAACGGTTCAGCTAAACCATTACTGTATGAAAAAGCATAATCGGCATCAAGACCTGTAGTTTTGGTATTGGTGATTTTATTGTCTTTTATTTCTACCTCTTTCCCGCCACGCATCGTTGCCTTTGCATATTCATACGTAGGCATCATAATAACTGCCGAACCGGCTACACCTATACCACCGGCAATGGCTGCCAGTGAAAAAGCAATAAATAAATGCTTCCATTCTTTTTTACGTATCCAATCAATGGCAAATACAATAGAAACAGCAGCCACCACCAAAAACAGGTAATAAGTAATCTGCGCATGATTAACACCTACTTCCATTACTGCACTCCATGCTGCGAGGCATAAGCCTGAGATATAACTTTTATAATAAATCAATAATACACCGGCCAGCAGAGCTGGCATGTACGCTATAGCATACATTTTAGTTTCGTGACCTGCACCAATAATTATCGGGTTGTAACTGGAGAAAGCAAATGCCAATGCACCCGCAATGCCAACATAAGGATTTGCTTTTAATACAATACATAAAATATAAAAGCATATACAGGCAAGAAAAAAGAAATTGATTGGTTTTGGTAAGCCAAGTGTAACAACTTTATTAATATCCGGTAAAACAGATTTACTATCCATTGCCACCTGGTAGTTAGGCATACCGCTGAACAATGCAGTATTCCATAATGGGAAATGACCATTCTTTTCTTTATACTCAAATGCATTTTGGGCCATTCCTTTCCAGCCTAAAACATCATGTTGACTTAAAACATTACCCTGCAAAACTGGTTTGCTAAACAAACAGGATGCAGACAGAAAAATTACAACAGCAATGATATGCGGTACCAGTTTTTTAAAATCAAACTTCATAGATGGAGTTTTATCTGTTTTTGGTGAGGCAAAATAATGGTATTTTGGCCGATTGGCAGCATTTTGCCAATAAGAATATCTATAAAACAATGCTAAGGATTCTGTCTATAATGTTTCCCCAGTAAAAATCGGTATAAAATTGAGAAGGTGTAGGTGTTTTTTTACCCGACAATTCGATGATATTTTGGGCAAATTGTTCCCAGTTATCGTTATCACTTATCAATAATTTATTGCCATGTAAATAATCTGGTAATCCTGTTGAAGCAAATTGAGTTGCCGAAACTGAAAGCCCGTTTGCAATAGCCTCTATATTTTTTGTTTGTATTCCCGAGCCGGTTGTAACAGGATTAATAAATACATCTGCCGACTGCAAATATTCGTCTATTGAATCTACAAATCCGGTAAATAATATTTCAGGAAGATATTTATACTGATTGATTGTTTCTTCTTGCTGGTTGCCACAAATAAGTATTCTGAATTTAAAGACTGAGTATTTTTGGAGTTTTGGTATAATATGTGAAACGATATTATGTAATGCCATTATATTGGGTTCGTAATCCGGAGTTCCGGCAAACAGGATAATTTTTTCTTCAGGGTTTAAATTATGTTTAAGTCTTATTTTGTTTTTTGCTGATTCAGGTAAGATTGATTGATTACTAATATCTGTACCGTAAGGAACTATTATAGATTTTTCATCAGTAACATTAAACATATCTTTTGCAAGCAGTAAATCTTTGTTGGTCTTAAAAAGTATAAAATCTGCCCTGTCAAACGCTTTTTTTTCTACATATTTTACCCAGGGCCACCACCATTTCTTTCGTTGCTTCATGCGCAGGAATTCGATGTTGTGAGCATGTACAATTAATTTAACCCCCCATTTTTTTTTATGCTTTCCTATCCATGCATGATAAGGGTGTTCCAGTATTACATGGCTATAATGTTGCCGGGATATTTGATTAAGGATTAACTTCTTTGTGGCAGGGTTAAAGAACTGGGTCTTTGAAACAGGAAGCGCAGCAACGATCTTATAGGAGAGGGGTTCATTGGATTTATTATCGGAAGAACATAATGCAGTTAAATGAACTTTTAATCCAAGGTGCTGGTTAAACCGTGAAATATCTTTTTGCCCGCCATAATGGGCCGGCAAAACTTTATACCAAATAATGCTTAAAAAATTATACATATTTTGAATTGACAAAATAATATTATTTTCGGCATTATGAAGAATACTTGTGTTTAAGAAATAAACTTTAAAACATGAAATGGCTGTCTTTTTTGTCAAAACTGGCTCTTATCTGTAACATTTGCTTTGTATTTTGTTTTTTGCTCAGATATTCCAACCTTGAGTTAGACTTAGAGATGAATAGTTTGTTGATTATTATTGGCTGGTTTATGGCAATCATTGTAAGTATATTTTATTTTCTGGTAACGATTATTGCCATAGCAAGAAAAAGACATGCAAAAGCAGAAATACCGGCATGGCTGGTTATCGTTAATTTTGGTTTTTTGATTTTTGAATTCATTTATCTTGTTTATAATTCTGAATTATTAATAGCATGATTCATAACATACTTAAAGATAAACCAACAAAGCTGTTCATTTTTATGTCAGCTTTTTTTGTGGCAAATGCATTAATTGCGGAGTGTATTGGGGGCAAGATATTTTCTTTAGAAAGATTATTTGGATTGGAGCCGGCCAATTTTACATTATTTGGCGAATCTAATCTTTCATTCTCCCTTACTTGTGGTGTGTTACTTTGGCCATTGGAATTTGTAATGACTGATATAGTAAATGAATATTATGGACCAAAAGCCGTTCGCCGGATTTCTTATACGGCAGTAGCATTAATTTCCTATGCATTCATTATGTTTTATGCTGCCATGAAAACCATTCCGCCCGATTGGTGGCTTAGTACAAAAGTTGATAGCGGAGTACCCAATATGCAAAATGCTTTTTCAGCAATTTTCGGACAGGGTATGTGGATCATACTGGGAAGTCTTACAGCTTTTTTAGTGAGCCAAATAGTTGATGTAACCGTTTTTCATCGTATTAAAAAAAGTACAGGTGAAAAGTGGGTATGGTTAAGGGCAACCGGGTCCACACTCATATCTCAGCTGGTAGATAGTTTTATTGTGCTGTTCATTGCATTTAAACTTGGTAATAACTGGAGCTGGCAAAAAGTGTTAGCCATTTGTATGGTAAACTATACTTACAAGTTTGCTATGGCAATAATATTAACACCGCTTATTTATTTTATTGAAAGAAGAATAGAAAACTATGTAGGGCATGATACAGCAAAAAAAATGAAGAAAGCAGCAATGGGAGAAGACCCGGACGCTTTTATGAATATTCCTTCAGCCGGATAGTTTAAAAAATATTCTTCACCATATCCGCCACAATTTTATCGATTGGTAAAGTAACTGCATCAGCATTAAAATTATTCCAGTCAATAAAACGGAAAGTTTCTATTTCTTTTTTTGCTTCGTATATCTTCATTTGCTCTTCATCAAAGTCAAATGGCTTATCTCTCAGCGGGACAGTAATTGGTTCCATTGCCTTTGCAAAGTAATAGATGGATATGATCTGGAATTGATTATTAAATGCACTCATCTGAAAATAGTCGGTAGTATAAATATGATCACCTACCTCCACTTCAAGACTCATTTCTTCCTTAAATTCTCTTTTCAAACAATCTCTTGTTCCTTCACCAAATTCCAATCCGCCACCCGGAAACTTGGTGTACAAACCTCCCCTGATATATTCATCACTTACTAATACCTGCTTTTGCTCATTGATGAGGATACCGTACACACGGAGACTAAACATGGGAACTTATTTTATTTTGCTTTTACGGATGCGTTTGAAATAATTCCAGCTTACTACAATTAATATTATGAATGAAATGATTACCGGCAGCCAGAAAGTATAAGGCGAATTTCTATATGGTATAGGGGTGTTCATTCCATAAATACTGGCAATAAGTACGGGAACAGTAAGAATAAGTGTAATAGTAGTTAATCTTTTAAGCACTTCGTTTTGGTTATTGGCAATAATACTGGCAAATGCATCTAATGTACTGCTGAGGATGTTGGTGTAAATATTCGCCATTTCCAAAGCCTGGGAATTATCTACTATGAGATCATGCAAAAACTCTTTCTCATCATCATTGAGCTGGAGTATATTAGTACGTTCAATCTTTGCCATCAGCAGTTCATTGCTGCGCAGGGCTGTTACAAAATACACGAGGCTTTTTTGAATTTTTACCAGTTCCAGTAATTCTTCATTCCTGTTGGCATCATACAATTTTTGTTCCAGCAGGTTACGGCGGTGATTGATCTCCTTAAGATATTCCATGAAATTGGTCACCACCTTTTCAAATATCTTCAATACCATCATACTCCTTTTATCGGGATGACGGTTTTGAAAAGTGTTGAGGAATTTTTTTATGGCGCCGTTTTCAAATGAGTTTACTGTTACAATCTGGTTATGAGTAAGAATAATACAGATCGGAATGGTGATATAGTAAGCATCACTCTCATTAAATGAATTATTCTCTGTAGGCGTTTTAATGACGATAAGCTTTACGTTGTCTTCAATTTCATAACGGCTTCTTTCATCAATATCAAGGGAGTCGCTTAAAAAATCAATGGGTATTTCAAGCGTTTCACTCAGGTCATTAAACTCTTCCTGCTTGAAAGGGGGAAGCACATTGATCCAGCTGCCGGTTTCGGGTTTATCAATGGCGTTGGTTACGCCTTCAATATTTTTAAAGTATTGAATCATGCGGCGCAAAGGTACTATGCGTTTTGCACTTATGCAGCAGCAATTTCCCCCGCTTCCCGGTTACGCTGACGGATAGTTTTTAAGTGATGCTTGGTGTGGTAGATAGTAAAGTAAGTAAGCTCACGAAGAGTAATCCTTCCCAGCATGGGGTGACGAACAATGTATTTATCAAGTTTATCTTCGCTCCAGTAATATTTAAGTCTGGAAAGATAACGTTGTGTAACTGCATCCCATTTTTCAATGATTTCTTCTTTATTTTTTGAGTTTTTTGAATCGGGGATATATCGTCCTGCTGCAACGCCACCTGCTTCCAGTTTTGTTTTATATTTTGTTACCAGTTCTTCGTAGGAACGGGAAGGTCTGTTTGGTTTGCCATATAATAAACGTAATACAAACTTAGGAACCCTTAATGCAAGACTGGTCATTTTGGTAGCGATAATAAGGTGGTGAATATTTTCAGCTATGCTCCATTTTTCATCTACCCGTTTAAAGAAATTAATATCCTCCACGTTTTTCAGATAAGAGGTTGTTTCTTTAAATACGGTTTCAGTATTTTGAATAATTTGAAAACGGTCTAATAAAAAAGACATGGTGATTGGTGGTTTTGGTTTCAGTTTATATTAATAGAGCCGCTAAATACAAATTCCGCTGGCCCGATTAAGTACACATCTGTAAAAGTTTGGTCATTCATTTTTGTGAACTGGACTTGAAGGTTTCCACCAGGAGTTGAAATATTGATTTGATAATTCTTATGGGCATTACCGAAAGCAGCAATGGCGGCAGCTGTAACCCCGGTGCCACAGGAGAGTGTTTCATTTTCAACTCCCCGCTCATAGGTACGTACATAGAGGCTTTCATTTAAGGTCTCCACAAAATTAACGTTTACACCTTCATTTGCAAATCTTTTACTATATCTTATTTTTCTGCCATCATTATAAACATCCAGGGCTTTCACATTAACCTGAAAACTTATATAATGCGGTGATCCGGTATCCAGGAGCTTATATCCCTCGCCCGATTCGATGGCTTTTACATCCTGCATTTTTAATTTAACCCGGCCATCCGGTAAAATTTCAGCCTCGTGTTCACCATCAGATGCAATAAAGTGTGCAGCATTGTTAATAACATTCATTCTTTTAGCAAAATTCACCAGACAACGGCCACCATTACCGCACATGCTTCCTTCTTTTCCATCTGCATTATAGTAAACCATTTGAAAATCGTATCCATCTTTCAATTGCAGTAACATTAACCCATCAGCTCCTATACCAAAACGGCGATCACAAATGGAAGCAACCTGTTGCTGCGTTAATCCATTATAACGACCATCTCTGTTATCTGCAATAACAAAATCGTTGCCTGTTCCCTGGTATTTATAAAACTCCATAATCATCAGACGAAAAATATTTTTTAAAGGTTGGCAATAATTTCCAATCCTTTCTTAATTAAATTTTCTACCGCAGCATTTCCATCTTTAGAAAATGTTTTAGCAATACGGTTTGCCACAATAGCATTTAAACTCAAGCAATGATGTCCTAACAATTTTCCTAAACCATAAATAGCTGAAGTTTCCATTTCAAAATTAGCAATACGGTGATTGCCAAATTGAAATTCGGTAAGGCGATTGATCAGTTCAGGATTATTCAAACCTAATCTTAAGATGCGTCCCTGCGGTCCATAAAAACCGGGACAGGTTACTGTAATACCCCTGTAAAAACCATCCACAAAATTTTTTAATAAAGAAACACTGCAAGCGGAGATATATGGTTGAGATAAGCTGTTATGCATCTGTGTGTGTGTGATAAAGGCATGTATCAATTGCTTTTCTTCTTCATTATTTTCCATTCTGTAAAAATGGAGCAGGTTATCAATACCCAATCCATGTGTAGAAGCTACCAGGCTATCAACCGGAATTTCATTTTGTAAAGAACCGGAAGTGCCCATGCGAATGATGTTGACAGAAGTGAGTTTTTCTTTTATCAGTCTTGTTGTAAAATCAATATTATGCAGCGCATCAATTTCATTCAATACTATATCAATATTATCTGGCCCGATACCGGTTGAAATAACAGAAATTCTTTTAGCGCCGATGTAACCCGTGTGAGTAATAAACTCCCTGTGCTGGCACTTATATTCAATTTTATCAAAATATTTGCTCACTTTTTTCACACGGTCAGGATCGCCAACAACAATAATAGTGTCCGATAGTTCTTCAGGACGAACATCAAGGTGATAGATAGCTCCGCGGTTGTTAATAATCAGCTCCGAATCTGCAATGGGTTTCATAAAAATGCGGTTGTGTTTATGGAATTAACGTCGAATATACTACTTTTGCCCACCCGATAAGCAATGCAATTGAAGTTTAAGCGTTATTAACGGGCAAATTGGTTCCGTGGCCGAGTGACTAGGCAGAGCTCTGCAAAAGCTCCTACAGCGGTTTGAATCCGCTCGGAACCTCAGGCAATTATGAAGGTTACAAGCTTATTGTAACCTTTTTTATTAACAACCTTATATTTACAGACCATTTAAAACTATGCGGTATTCAAACTGGCTGGGTTCTATATTTTCTATTGTACTGATTATTGCCTGCTTTAATCCATGGATATTTATTGTTTCTCAGAATATTTCTTTTACCGGAATGAATAAGGCTTTGACGGCATTTGGTCGTCCTGGTTTGTTGCACATAGTATTGGCCAGTGCTGCAATCATTTGTTTTTTAATTCCTAAAGTTTGGGCTAAGAGAGCAAATATTTTTGTGTGTGCAGTAAACTTAGGATGGAGCATCCGCAACCTCATTATTATTACTGCATGCAGCTACGGAGAATGCCCGGAACGAAAGCCATGGATAATAATTGCTATCGCAGCTTCTGTATTGATGTTGATAATGTCCTTTTTGCCTGATATAGAAGTGCCCAACGAAGATTAAGCTTTCTTCGCTTCTTTAGCCCATGTATCTTTTAAAGTAACTGTTCTGTTAAAGATGATTTTTTCTTTGGATGAATCTTTATCTAAACAGTAATATCCCTTCCGCAAAAACTGGAAACGGTTTTCGTTATTTGCATTTAAGATAGAAGGCTCCGCATAGCCTGTTACAATGTTTAAAGAATTAGCATTGATATAATCTTTAAAATCTCCTTCCTCGCTGGATATATCTTCTGCTTTGAATAAACGGTCATATTCTCTTACTTCCACTTTTACTGCATCGGCTGCATTTACCCAATGCAATGTTCCTTTTACATGAATGCCGGATGTATCGGAACCACTTTTACTTTCAGGAATATAAGTGCATTTTAATTCAGTAACATTTCCGGCAGCATCTTTTATTACTTCATCGCATTTGATAATATAAGCACTCTTCAAACGAACCATTTGCCCGGGAGCCAAACGAAAATATTTTTTTGGAGGATTTTCCATGAAGTCGTCCTTCTCAATCAATATTTCTTTACTGAAAGAAATATCACGAACACCGCCATTCGGGTCTTCAGGATTATTATCTGTAGTTAGTATTTCTGCTGTTTCAGGATAATTAGTGATGGTGATTTTTAACGGGTCAAATACCACCATTCTTCTCAATGCCACTTTATTGAGATGTTCTCTGACACAGAATTCTAAAAGAGAAACATCAATCAAATTATCTCTTTTGGCTACACCGATGCGGTCACAAAAATCACGGATGGATTCAGGCGTATAACCACGGCGGCGTAAACCGCTGATAGTTGGCATGCGTGGGTCATCCCATCCGCTTACATGATTTTCATTTACTAATTGCAATAGTTTACGTTTGCTCATTACGGTATAAGTAAGATTCAAACGGGCAAACTCATATTGTTTAGATGGGAAGATTTCTAATTTTTCAATACACCAGTCATACAAAGGACGGTGAGGAATGAATTCAAGTGTACAAATGGAGTGAGTGATATTTTCAATAGAATCACTTTGGCCATGTGCAAAATCATACATCG
Source organism: Sphingobacteriales bacterium (assembly GCA_016200915.1). GTDB lineage: Bacteria > Bacteroidota > Bacteroidia > Chitinophagales > Chitinophagaceae > AWTP1-9. Next base: position 21,552 of record JACQDV010000061.1, on the reverse strand, counting down.
GATAAATACACCATTTATCACCGGTACGATGATGATGTGCATGCTTGATGCGATAGATGATAGGGTCACGCATGTGCATGTTGGGATCAGCCATATCAATCTTTGCTCTCAATACTTTTTCGCCGTCGGTGTATTTGCCCACTTTCATATCTGCAAAGAGTTGCAGGTTTTCTTCTGCTGTTCTGTCGGCATATTTATTTCTTACACCTGGTTGAGTGGGTGTTCCTTTTTGTGATGCTATTTCTTCTGCTGAGGAATCATCTACATAAGCCAATCCTTTTTTAATCAGCTTAACGGCATATTCGTAAAGTGTATCAAAATAATCAGAAGCATAAAATTCATTAGCCCAGTTAAAACCCAGCCATTGAATATCTTCTTTAATACTGTCAACATATTCTGTGTCTTCGGTAACAGGGTTGGTATCATCAAAGCGAAGATTGGTTTTGCCATTGTATTCAATACCCAAACCAAAGTTTAAGCAAATACTTTTAGCATGACCAATATGTAAATAACCATTTGGCTCTGGTGGAAAGCGGGTAAGGATGGATTGATACTTTCCTTCTTTTAAATGCTCTTCAATAATCTCTTCAATAAAATTCAGGCTTTTTTCTTCACTCATAGCTCTTAACTGGTTGAGGCGCAAATTTAAGGCAAGATGGCCGTTTATCCTTCAAACAGTTTAGCAATTCCAAAGGCAGCAGCAGCAGCCATTGCACCTATCAGCATTACTCTCATCGCACCAGCCCATGGATTGATACCAGTGATTTTTGATTTGAAATAACCAAATACAAATAAGCATAGCAATGTAACGATGACGGATAACTTTAATCCCATGATTGGGGTGTCAACAAAAAAGTAAGGACTCAGTGGAACGAGACCGCCAGCAATATAGGAGAGTCCGATATTTAAAGCACTTTTTCTTGCCCGTTTGGGATCTGGTTTTTCAAGACCTAATTCATATTTCATCATAAAATCAACCCAACGATCTTTATCCTGTGCAATTTCATCGGTGGCGTTATTTTGCAACTCTTCGCTTAATCCAATGCTGGCAAAAAAATCTTTTGTTTCCTCAATTTCCCGGTGACGCAGGTTTTCTATTTCATCATATTCTCTTTTTACTTCGCTGTTATAATGGTCCTGTTCGGTTTTGCCGGCCAGGTAACCACCTAAGCCCATAGCAATGGAGCCTGCAGCAATTTCAGCAATACCGGCAATAACTATAATGTGGGTATCACTTACCGCACCACTTAAACCGGCAGCCAATGCAAATGGCACTGTTAAACCATCACTCATACCGATAACAATATCGGTTAGGGTTTCACTGCTTTTTAAATGCGATTCAGTATGGTCATGGTGAAGATGAGTATCCATAATCAGTTTGAGGGTTAAAAGTTTAAGGTTTAAAGTTAAGGATTACTAAAAATAAAACAGTCTGATAAAAATCATCAGACCGTATAACCATTGTCCGACCGTCCCGGTCTGACAATGGTGGCGTGTTCAACAGTCAGACCGGGACGGTTGGACTGTTGTTTCTTATTTCAATATCTCCAAACTCTTTTTAATAATTCCCACACATTCTAATATTTGCTCTTTTGTAATTACTAACGGTGGGGCAAAACGGATTTTATCTCCATGAGTTGGCTTGGCTAATAATCCATTTTCTTTTAACTCCAAACATAAATCCCATGCTGCTTCTTTGTTGGGATGATTGATAACAATTGCATTCAATAATCCTTTACCACGAATGATGCTGATGAAAGGGGAATTTATTTTTTTTAATTCATCTCTCAGCAATTGACCCATGATTGCTGCATTCTCAATCATCTTCTCGTCTTGTAAAACCTGCAAGGAAGTAATGCCAACTGCACAGGCTAATGGATTGCCACCGTAAGTGGAGCCATGTTCACCCGGCTTAATAGTGAGCATGATTTCATCATCAGCTAACACGGCACTCACCGGCATAGTGCCACCACTTAATGCTTTACCTAATGTAACAATATCGGGACGAACATTCTCATGGTCGCAGGCCAGCATCTTTCCCGTTCTTGCTAATCCTGTTTGTATTTCATCCGCAATCATCAACACATTGTATTCAGTACATAAATTTCTTACAGCAGTTAGATAACCTTCATCCGGAACTAAAACACCTGCTTCACCTTGTATGGGTTCAAATAAAAAGGCTGCTACATTTTTATCCTGCAATGCTTTTTCCAAAGCCTGCAGGTTGTTGAAAGGAATAGCTTCAAAGCCGGGCATGTAAGGTCCGAAGTTGGTATAAGCAGAAGGATCGCTGCTGAAAGAAATAACAGTAGATGTTCTTCCATGAAAGTTGCCTTCACATACAATGATTTTGGCTTTACCGGTTTCCACACCTTTTACTTCGTAAGCCCATTTACGGGCAAGTTTGATAGCTGTTTCCACGGCTTCCACACCAGTGTTCATTGGTAACACTTTATCGTATCCAAATAAACCAGTGATATATTTTTCATATTCACCCAGCAGGTTATTATGAAAAGCTCTTGAAGTAAGCGTTAGTTGTTGCGCCTGTTCAATAAATGATTTTATAATCTTCGGATGACAATGCCCCTGGTTAACAGCAGAGTAACCACTCAGGAAATCATAATATCTTTTTCCATCCACATCCCATACAAAAGGACCTTCACCTTTATTTAATACAACTGGTAATGGATGATAATTATGTGCTCCGTATTTTTCTTCTAAGTCTAAATAATACTGCGTATTGGCAGTTAATGCTATAGTGGAATGCATGGTATTTAATTAAAAAGTAAAAAGTAAAAAAAGGGAATAGCAATATTTCCCCCGGTGGGGGAGTAGGACGAGATTATCCTCGGTGATTGAGGAAATCTAAATTAAAGTGAAGAAAGTGTACTATGTAAACTTTTGTTTTGATAACCTTGAATTTGCGGCAAGATACAATCTTATAGCTGTTTTACAAAGTAATGGGCCGGAAAACTATTTTCCAGCATAGGTTTAGCAGTAAACAACCCATAAACCGTACTGCCGCTGCCGCTCATTGAAGCATACACCGCCCCGGCTTCATACAATTTGTCTTTGATGTTTTTTATCTCCGGATGTTTTTCGAATACCGGTTTTTCAAAATCATTTATCAAAACATCTTTCCAACTTTCAACGGGTTGCAGTAAGGTGTCTGACATCTTTAAGATGTCTGACACCGGTTTCAGCTGAAGTTGTGAAAATGCCCAACCTGTATTTACATGAATGCCCGGATTGACAATTACAAAACGATAAGCTGATAAATCTATAGTTATCTTTTGCAAAAATTCTCCCCTTCCGGTTGCAAAGCAGGGCTGGTTGATAATAAAGAAAGGACAATCACTTCCCAACTGTAACGCATAATCAATCAATTGTTCAACAGATAATCCTAACTGGAATTTTTGATTCAGCAGTTTCAAAGTAAAAGCACCATCGCTACTACCTCCACCCAATCCTGCACCCATCGGAATTACTTTGTGCAAATGCAATTGAATATTGGGCAGGTGTGGAAAATCTTTCTTCAGCAAATGATAAGCTTTCAGGCAAAGATTATCATCAGCATTTCCTTCAATCGTTATTCCGCTTTGTGTAAAAGTAGTAGGAGTATTGGCATCTGGTTGTTGTGTTATTTCCAGTGCATCTTTAATTGCAATAGGGTAGAAGACGGTTTCCAGGTCATGAAAGCCATCTTCCCGTTTGCGGGTAATAGTTAACCCAAGATTGATTTTACAGTTGGGAAAAACAATCACGGGCAATTCATTTGGTGAACAATAAAATTAAGCGAAGAAAAATCAGGATTTCTTTTTGCGGTTGTTTATTTCATCACGAATGGCAATGGCCCTCATGTAATCTTCAGATTCCAGCACATCATTCAGCAAGGTCTGTAATTCTTCCAGAGACAGAGTTTTTAAATCCTCATTACTTGTACTTGTTTCGGCAGTGGCGCCAACTGCTTCTACTTTTCTTTTTTCTTTATCGGTCTCTTCCATCATAATGCCTGCATTCTCCAGTATATTTTCATACGTATAAATGGGGCAACCAAAACGAACTGCCAATGCCAGCGCATCAGAAGTACGGGAATCAATCTCTACTGTATCATTTTCTGTAGAACAAACTAATTTGGAGTAGAAGATGCCTTCCTGCAAATCACAAATCACCACTTCATGCAATTCCACGTTAAAGGCCGTCATAAAGTTTTTCATTAAATCATGTGTAAGCGGACGGCTGGGATGCATTTTTTCTAAGGCAACAGCGATAGCCTGTGCTTCAAATCCACCGATAACGATGGGTAAACGGCGCAAACCATTTACTTCACCCAATACCACCGCATACGAATGAGTTTGTGTAATGCTGTGCGAAAGGGCAACAATTTCCAGTTCTATCTTCTTCATAATGAGGACACGAAACTAAGGTTTTTTAATTAAAAAAAAGGGATGTAAACATCAGTTGTGGACATAATATGGATTAGTCTTTAGACTGATATAAAACAAAAACCACGGATGGCTCCGTGGCTTAATGTTTATTTTCTCATGTCAACTATGCAATTCCTTTCAGCTTCTTAATAGCTGCATTCATCTTAGGCACCACTTCAAATGCATCACCAACAATTCCATAGTCAGCGGCCTTAAAGAAAGGTGCTTCCGGGTCTTTATTAATCACCACAATTACTTTACTTCTGTTTACACCAGCCAAATGTTGTATAGCACCAGAAATACCAATAGCAATATATAAGTTAGGCGCAATAGCCAAACCGGTTTGTCCTACATGTTCATGATGCGGACGCCAGCCTGCATCAGCTACGGCACGGCTACAAGCAGTAGCAGCATGTAACAGGTGTGCCATTTCTTCAATCATTCCCCAGTTCTCCGGTCCTTTTAAACCACGTCCGGCACTTACTACCAGTTCCGCTTCACTTAATGGAACTTCGCCAGTTACTTTATTTACAGCAGTTACTTTTACTTTAGGAGCATCTACTGTTACTGATAATGGAGCAACTTCTGCTACGCCATCACCATTGGTAATATGAAATGAATTAGGATTGAGCGAAATGATTTTTATATCAGTGTTCAAAGAAAGATTAGCAAATGCTTTTCCACTGAACACATTTTTCTTTACTACAAATCCATTAGAGGTATTAGGTAATCCAACTGCGCCAGCCACCATCGCTGCTTTTAATTTAGCAGAAAGACGTGGAGCTATAGCTTTACCACTTATGTTGTGCGAAAACACTACCACTTTAGCACCGGTAGCTGCTACCGCTTCTGCAATAGCTTTAGTATAAACCTGTGCATCCAAATGATTCAATGCACTATTATTTACCTGATGTATTTTCTTAACACCCTGTTTACCCAATGCGGCTAAATCATCTTTCACTTCCCCCAATACAATGGCTTCTGCACTGGTTCCTAACTGAGCGGCTAATTCAGCACCATAGGTTAATGCTTCGAGAGAAGATTTTTTGATGTGCCCTTCTGATTGGTCTATGAAAATTAAAACTGACATATTGCTAATTTGATAATTCGATAATTTGATAATGTGATAATGAATGGCGATGTGATATTATCAAATTATCACATCAGCACATTATTATATTACTTTGGCTTCTTCGTGTAATAATCTTACCAGTTCTTCCGGTGTATCGGGTGAAACTAATTTCACTCCGGCTTTGGCTGGTGGTAATTCAAAACTTACTACAGAAGTTAATGCATCTACAGCAACAGGCTCAACTACTTTCAATGGTTTAGTTCTTGCAGCCATTATACCACGCATGTTGGGGATTCTTGCTTCAGCCATTCCTTTCTGACAGCTAACGGCAACGGGCAGGCTAACTTCACACACTTCTTCACCACCTTCAATTTCACGGGTAATGGTAGCAGTTATTCCATTCAGTTCAAATTTAGTTGCTAAAGAAACATAAGGAAGATCAAGTAATTCAGCAACCATTCCACCAATTGATGAACCATTATAGTCAATGGTTTCTTTACCGGTAAATACTAAATCATATCCGCCCTGTTTGGCTACTTCAGCAATTTGTGAAGCGATATAAAAACTATCATGACTATCGGCATTTACACGAATCGCTTCATCACCACCCAAAGCTAATGCTTTACGGATGATCGGCTCTGCATCAGCAGCACCCACCGTAACTAAGTGAATAGCTGTGCTGGCATCTTTCTCTTTTAATTCAATGGCACGAACAAGTGCATACCATTCATCGTATGGATTGATGATCCACTGCACACCATCGGGTGCGAATTTCGTATTGTTATCGGTGAAGGCTATTTTTGCCGTGGTATCCGGCGTTTTGCTGATACAAACTAATATCTTCATATTTCTTAAGTTTCTCCCTCTCCTCATGGAGAGGGTTGGGGTGAGGCAAAAAGGTTGTTTATGCAACTAAGCAAAGATAAGGGAGAAGAATTAAAACTAACAAGTGATAACCAAAAATATTTTTTGATGAGTGAAAGAATAGTAAAGCTGAAGGAATTTTTACAGGCATCACCCGGCGATAATTTTTTGCAGCATGCGCTGGCATTGGAATACATTAAACTGGGAAATGATGCTGAGGCAAGAACGCTGTTTGAAAATATTCTTGGCAACAGTCCTGATTACATTGGTTCCTATTATCATTTAGCTAAACTGCTTGAACGAACCAGTGAAACACAGTTGGCTATTGACTGGTATGAAAAAGGAATGGTGGCAGCAAAGAAAGCTGGTGATAATCATGCCTACAATGAATTGCAGGGAGCTTATGAAGATTTAACCCCCTGAAGGAGGAACTTAGATCCGGCAAACCTTTTTTGTTTGGATTAGTTTATATGATGAAATGGTAGCGGTGAAGTTGATAAAAGATGTGCAGTACCGTCCTTCTCCTGTAGGAGAAGGATAAGAGGATGAGGTCTTGTTACCGGCAGAAGGATGTTTATTAAAGTTCTGTTGCGTCGCACACTTTTACATTAGGAATTTTATTGAGCATTGAACATTGACAATTGAACATTGAGCATTATTTAATATGAATCTGCTGCAGTCTTTTTTAGAATACATCAAACAAAATCATCTTTTCTCACCAAAAGATAAGCTGCTGCTGGCGGTAAGTGGCGGTATTGATTCCGTAGTGCTGGCTGAGTTATGCAAACAGGCAGATTTTGACTTTGCTATTGCTCATTGCAATTTCCAATTAAGAGGAGAGGAGGGTGACAGAGACGAACAGTTTGTAAAAGCTCTTGCAGAAAAATATAATGTCACCTTTTTTGTAAAAGCCTTCGATACAAAATTGATAGCCCAGCAACAAAAAACTTCCATTGAAGAAACAGCCAGGAATTTGAGGTATGAATGGTTTCATGAATTAGTTGACAGTTCACAGTTGACGGTTGACAGTAACACAACTGTCAACCGTCAACTGTCAACTGTCATCTTAACCGGACATCATGCCGATGATACCATTGAAACAGTGCTGATGAATTTTTTTCGTGGTACGGGTATTAAAGGATTAAGAGGTATTCAGCCGAAGAATGGAAAAGTGATTCGGCCTCTATTATTTGCAAGAAGAAAAGAACTGGAAACTTTTGTAAAAGAAAATCAACTCGGGTTTGTTACGGACTCTACTAATTTTGAAAACGAATACACCCGCAATTTTTTTCGTAATAAAGTATTGCCAGCCATAAAAGAATACTATCATGCGGCCGATGAAAATATTCTGAGTAATGCAGAACGTTTTATTGAGGTGGAAGAATTATATAACCAGGCAATCGCTCAGCATAAAAAGAAACTGCTTACCCACCCCCAGCCCCTCCGGGGAGGGGAGAAAAAGGGGAATGAAATTCATATTCCTGTATTGAAGTTGAAGAAATCTTCACCACTGCATACCATCGTTTATGAAATTATAAAAGACTTTGGTTTTACATCTCATCAAACAGATGAAGTAATTGCGTTGCTGGATAGTGAAACAGGAAAATATATTTCCTCTTCTTCTCATCGTATCATTAAAAACAGGAACTGGCTGATGATTGCACCACTATTAGCCGCAGATGCGCAGATTTATGTAATTGAACAATGGGAGAGTAGTTTGCAGTCCGCAGCCGGCAGTTTGCAACTCCAATTAATCAATGCTGCCGACTGTCAACTATCAACTGCCAACTCTATTGCTATGCTTAATGCAGCTGAAATTAAATATCCTTTGCTGTTAAGAAAATGGAAAACAGGTGACTACTTCTATCCATTAGGTATGAAGAAAAAGAAAAAGCTTTCCCGGTTTTTTATTGATAACAAATTATCCAAAACAGAAAAAGAAAATGTTTGGGTAATTGAAAGCAATAAAAGAATTGTTTGGGTGGTCGGTCACCGTATTGATGAACGGTTTAAAGTAACCGGTAAAACAAAAGAGATTTTAAAAATTAGTATCTCCCAAACGAAATGAATTGTGAAGGGCTTGCATTTCTTATTTGCTCAATAAAATCACTAAGAATTTTTGTGTCTGAGAATAGTCTTGCAGCAATAATTAAAAAAGCAACGCCAAATACTGCTCCCCATATATGCGCCGAATGATTAATGTTCCCCTGATTTTTTTTCTCCAATATGCCGGAAATAAAAAGATATAAAAACCCAAAAATGAAACCGGCTATATAAATCGGTATAAAAAGTAAACCCAACCCCTGTAACGGATTAAGCAATATATAAGCAAATACAATTGCGGAAACAGCACCTGATGCACCAAGGCTTCTGTAATGATAGTTGTTTTTATTTTTTGAATAGGTGGGTAATAAACAAAAGCCTAATGCTGCAACATACATTAGTATATATAACAGCTTGCCTTTGTCGCCAAAGATGATTATAAATTTTGCCTCCACAAACTGGCCAAATAAATATAAGGCATACATGTTAAAAGCCAGGTGCATGAAATCTGCATGTATCAACCCGCAACTAAAAAACCGGTACCATTGATTTTGATTGGCAACGGCAGGCGGATAGAAAATAAGATCGTCAATAATTTTTTGATTGCTAAAAGCGGTAACAGAAACCAAACAGGTTATAATAATGATAATAACAGTTATGCTCATGGGGCTGATTCTTGTAACTCAAATCTAAAACTAAAACCTCTAAATAAAATCTAAAATTTGTTAGCGGGTGCATTTCAAATTTTCGCAGCGCAGGTATTTATGCTTTACAAATAGCAGCTTGTTTATCCCCTCCCTGGAGGGGGCCAGGGTTTTTAAAATATAAATATGTTTAAATGGGGTGGGTGAAAGAAACGAAAATTTGAAATGTACTATAGTTAGCGGCTGTTGGCATCATTCATGCGTATTCTTCTTCCCTTAAACTTTTTGCCATCAATGGCTTGTATCATTTGATTGGCAGCATTACGATCAACTTCCACCCAACTGTTCATTTCTTTCATATCAATACGGCCCAGTACATCTTTGCGCAGTTCACTCATGTCGAGTAAAAATTGTAAGAAGCTGGCTTTGTAGAAACCATCTTTTGTTCCAAGATTTACAAATAAACGCTGGTAGTCACCATTTCCATTTCTGCCACCTCCATATTCACGTCCGGCGGTATCTCTCCATCTTCCTTTTTCCTGTGGCTGACGACCACTGTCTCTTCCACCACGACGTTCATCTCTTGCACCTCTTTCCACTCTTCTTTCACGCACATTGAGGTCTTCCGCATTCTCATAATATTTTAAGAAGCGATCGAATTCCATTGCCGCAACTCTTTTCAGCACTTCTTCTTTACTGATGTCAGCAAATTTTTCAGCCAGCATGGGAACATAGGTTTCATAATCACCATGGCTCACATCTGTTTCCAGTAATTTATCCATGAACGAAAAGAATTGTTTTCGGCAAACATCTTTCCCACTGGGTACTTCTAATTTATGAAACGAGGATTGAACGGTTCTTTCTATCTGGCGCAGCTTACCTATTTCACGGCTATGAACAATGGACATGCAGATGCCGGTTAATCCTGCACGACCCGTACGGCCACTTCTGTGTGTGTATACTTCCAGGTCATCCGGCAATTCATAATTGATTACATGAGTAATTCCCTGCACATCAATACCACGGGCAGCCACATCCGTTGCAATCAATAACTGTAATGTTTTTTCACGGAACTCACCCATTACTTTATCTCTTTGCTGTTGCGTTAAATCTCCATGCAGTGCATCAATATCATAACCTTCACGGGTAAGTTTCTCTGCAATATTTTGTGCATCTACTTTTGTACGGGTAAAGATGATACCATAAATACCGGGATTAAAATCAATCAATCGTTTTAATGCTTCATAGCGGTGCTGTGCACTCACCACATAAAACTGGTGATCAATATTTTTGTTGGCCGTATTCATTTTGCCAACAGTTACTTCCACCGGTGTATTCATGTATTTTTTACTCACCCGGCGAATTTCCGGTGGCATAGTTGCACTGAATAACCAGGTACTTTCTTTCTTCGGAGTATTCTGTAAAATAAATTCAATATCATCCTGGAAACCCATGTTCAGCATTTCATCAGCCTCATCCAGCACTACATATTTTATTTCTTCTAAGTTGATGGCTTTGCGTTCAATCAGATCAATTAAACGACCCGGTGTGGCAACAACTATCTGAACGCCTCTTTTAATATCTCTTATCTGCATACCGATAGAAGTACCGCCATATACGGCCACCACATTCATCCCCGGCATAAATTTTTTAAAGAGATTTACTTCATTTACAATCTGCATGCACAGTTCACGGGTGGGACACACCACTAATGCCTGTGGAATTCTTTTAGAAGCATCTAATAAATGCAATAATGGTAAACCAAAAGCAGCTGTTTTGCCGGTTCCTGTTTGCGCTAAGCCAATAAAATCTTTGGTACCACTTAATAAAACGGGAATTGCCTGTTCTTGTATCGGTGTTGGGTTCACAAACCCCAACTCGCTGGTCGCCTGAATCAATCTCGCATCAATTCCCAACCCCTCAAATGTTGTCATGTATCTGTTTTTTAAAATTGCCGCAAAGGTAAGGTTTGGCAAGGGATTATAAGAATTAATTATAAAGTGAGTGGTCAATAGTGAATAGTGAATGGTGAATAGTCAATGGTGGATAAGCAAAGAGATGTTTATGTTACCGGCTGCAGATTCATTATGCATCAATTGTTGCGTCGCACACTTCATCGTTCTGTAATTCTATGGTACATATTGTTTTCGAACAGGTACAACAAAATGTAAACCTTGTTTTAATTCGTTACTCAATACACCATGCGTTCCTATGGAACGCTAATGATGTATATTTTTTTCTGCCCGCCATACGTCCCTACGGGACGAAAATTGTGTATGTTCCGTAGGAACATTTCGTGGGTAGATGTGTGGGTAATTAATTCGTTCCATAGGAACGATTGGTGATATGCTCGCAGAATACATTCTATAGTATAGTATTCATTTATTATCAAGAAGCAATAAAATTCATCAATCTTAGAGGTAAGTTATCATTTAACATTTGCTAATTTAAATGAAAGGCCGCCACCGATAATAAATTTTCTTGATAATCCAGTTTCAATAAAAAAACCGATTTTTTTGTTTGTAAAAAACCTCACTCCGGCAAAAGAACCTATACTAAAGGCACTTTCTTTAAAATTCAAAGAATCACGATAAATGTTGGATTTATCATGTATCATAGAACGTTTGGTGTAACCTGAAAATACAGCAAGATAGATGTCATACTTTTTGTTTTTGAGGAAAAACTCCCCAATATGTAAAGTGCCCCTTAATCCGGCATCCCATCCTTTCCAGACATCTTTATAACCAACGTTTGGATCATCGTACTTAAAAAAAGAATAGGTGTAAGCAGCATATAAGCCTATGCTGAATAACTTACTCAGCCGATAATCTCCTCCAAGGCCTGCTGTTGGGATGCCACTATTTTCTGTTGATGTTAATTTCGACGGGTATCCATACTGGGAATAAACTCCAATGCTTATTACTATTTCCTTATTATTTTTTTGAGACTGAACATTAAAATGTAATAACACTGATAAGAAAATTAAAGCAAATAATTTCAGATAAAGTTTTTTCATTATTAAGCATTTTGTTAAGGTTGAGAAATAGCTATTGACGTGTATAAAATTAAAGCAAAATTATATTACTGTTTAAAAAATCTCTTGAGTAAGTGTGATTGGGAACAGATTAACCAAGAATTAAATTTCAGTGAATGGTTAATAGAAGACTTTTTTGTTGGTAACAGCAGATTCATTTGACATCGTTCTTTGCTTCACACACTTTTACACCTTATTAAATAATCATCATTAAAGTGAAGGATAGAAATACATCAGCAACAGCATGAACAGGCAGGCTACTGTTATAAAACAAAGAAAGGACAAACCTAACGCTTGTCCTTTCTTCATTCTTTTTTTCAAATAGGTAAATAAAAAACTGTTGATTAAAAGAGATGGAATAACTGAAAGTATAATACTCATACTAACCATCCGGCCAAAATCTTCTAACAGTATCATATATCACATTTATTTATATCAACTCAAACCACTTATTTATCCCACCAACCGGAACTGCTTACCAAATCTTTACTCTTAAACTATCAGCTGCATACATTTTATCACCCGGTTTTATATGGAAGGTAGTATAAAATTCATCCACATTTACAAATGGTCCATTTACACGGTATTTGGCAGGAGCATGTACATCTGTTAACAAACGGTTTCTTAATTGCTCATCTTTCATATGACTTAACCAACCTAAACTATAACCCAAAAAGAAACGTTGCATAGGTGTGAGGCCATTTATCTTCTCACCTTTTTTGTACTGCTCTGTTTTCTTAAATGCATCAACACCTAATAAAATACCACCGAGGTCAGCGATGTTTTCACCGGTGGTTGCTTTACCATTGATGTGATAACCGGGCAATGGTTCAAATGCATCAAACTGTTTAATGATCAGTTCTGCTCTTTTCTTAAACTCTTCTTCATCTTTTGATGTCCACCAGCTAACTAAGTTGCCGGTTGCATCAAACTGTCTTCCTTCATCATCAAAACCATGTGTTATTTCATGACCAATGGTGGAAGCACCTGTATAACCATAAACTAATGCATCATCTAATTCTTCATCTTTAAAACCGGGAACAAGCATTTGAGCAGCAGGCAACACAATTTCATTGTTAGATGGATTGTAATAAGCATTATATGTTTGCGGAGTCATTTCCCATTCATCACGGTCAACGGGTTTGCCTAATTTGCTTATTTCATAATTATGCCACCACGCATTCGCATTCATTACATTTTGCACATAACTTTCTTTGCCGATCTTCATCGCACTGAAGTCTTTCCATTTTTCAGGATAACCTACTTTCTTTTTAATAGCCGCTAATTTGGTAAATGCTTTTTGTTTGGTGCTGTCGCCCATCCAGGTGAGTTTGGTAATACGGTCCTTTAATGCCTCACGAATATCTTCCACCATTTTTTCATAACGCTTCTTTGCCGTTTCGCTGAAGAATTCCTTTACATACAATTGACCTAATATCTCACCCATTAATGCATTCTCCTGCTGAATTACTCTTTTCCATCTTGGTCTTCTTTCTTTAGCACCGCTAAACAGTTTATTAAAGTTGAATGCTTCCATGCCAAACTTATCTGGCAATGAGCCGGCAAAATCGTTGATCAAATTAAACTTCATGTAGCTTTTCCAAACAGGAAGGGGAGTGGAGGTTAATACTTTATCCAATGCTTTAAAAAACTCCGGTTGCCCAACAATTACTGAATCAACACTTTTAACACCCATTGAACTGAGATAAGTTTTCCAGTCAATAGTTGGAGACATTTTAGGAAGATCGGTAATAGCCATCTTATTATAATTTTTATAAGGGTCACGCAGATCTTCCAGTTTTCGTGAGGCAGCAGCTAATTTTGTTTCCATTGCTAAAATATCTGTAGCCGCTAATACTGATAAAGGAGGAGCATCACCGCACATCCATAAAAGATGTGAGATGTAGTCAACATATTTATTGCGGATGTTTTTTGTTGCAGAATCATTTTTAAAATAATATTCTCTTTCCGGCAATCCAATGCCACCCTGGTTTAAATAATAAGCCATTACATCACTTTTCTTCGCATCCTGGTAAGTGTATTCAGAAAAGAATGTGCCTGAGCCAAGTTTTTTTAATTCAGCAGATAATTGAATAGCTGATTTAACGTCAGCGACAGCATTGATTTTATCAAAATAAAGTTGCAAAGGTTTTAATCCATTTGTTTCAACACCGGCACTGTCCATTGCTGTTGTCCAGAAATCGCCGATCTTTTGATCAGATGTACCTTCTCCTGCATTTGCTTTGGCTGCATTTTCATTTAATTCACGAAGACGTTTTAAGTTCTCTTCATTTACTAACTGACCAATACCCCAACTGCTTTGATCGGATGGTATAGGATTTTTCTTTATCCATCCACCGTTAGCATATTCAAAAAAATCATCACCCGGTTTTACGGTTGTATCTAAATCTTCAAAAATCATATCTCCTTTAGCAGTTTGTTTGTCTGCATTGTTACAGGAAAAAAGCGAAGTACAAATTGCGGTGCTTATCAGCAAGCGTTTTAGCATAATAAAAATTTTTATGGATAAAAATAGGAAATGGCAATTGCGTGGCAATGGCTTTTTGATAAATGGGTTAAAGCCAATAATTTTGTTATCTGGTTTTTTCGGGCAGTAGCGCAGCCCGGTAGCGCATTACGTTCGGGACGTAGAGGTCGCTGGTTCGAATCCAGTCTGCCCGACAAAAGCTCACAAGTAGTTTGTGAGCTTTTATTTTAGAATGGAGAAGCAATTAAATTAAGATAATTTTTACGGCTGCTTGCGCATAATGATTTATTTTCACGCCGCATGAAGTATTGTTTTCGATTAGGATGGATTGTTTTGTTGACTGTTTTTGTACAAACTGATCTTTTTGCTCAGCCATCATCCAATTATGCCAGCAGGATAAGCGGATTGGCGGGTCGTTTTGGAGGCTCATCTGGTGGTGCCAGGGGAACGGGTGCATCATTGGATAGTTTAAAACATCGTGATCCTTTTGAAGATTCATTAACGATCCGTTTTCGTTATCTCGATGATACGAGGAGTTTTACATTTGATTCTTCCATTAATGATTTTTATAGCCGCTTTACTATTCCTGCCAATCATGTTTTTTTAGGTAATCATGGCAATGCTACCCGTCCAATCATTTTTACTCCAATTGACAGGCCCGGATGGGATGCAGGTTTTCATGCATTTGATGTGTATGCCTACAAACCGGAAGAAGCAAGGTTTTTTACAACCACCCGGCCTTATACAATGCTCAGTTATTTAATAGGCAGTAAAGCAGAGCAAATGATTACTGTGCATCAAACACAAAACATTAAACCCAACTGGAATTTTTCGTTTCAGTACCGTATGATCAATGCTACCGGATTTTTCAGCAGTCAGAATACCAATCATAATAATTATTTGTTTACTTCCTGGTACAACTCAAAAAACAGAAAGTACACTGCCTATTTCATGATCGTGGCTAATAAACTATCTTCCTCGGAAAATGGCGGTATTCAATACGATAGTCTTTTAAAAGATAACGCTTATACAAGGGATAGAATTACGGTGCCCACTAATATGGGAACGCAGGGTAAAATTTCCCGTAATTTTTTTTCTACCAAAGTAACAACGGGCAATAAGTACAGCAACTTTACTTTTCTTTACCGTCATCAATATGATTTTGGAAAGAAAGATTCTATTGGGTCAGATTCCACAGCAGTACATATATTAATTCCACGGGTGAGGTTTGAACATACATTCCGTTATTCAACATATAAATATGAGTTTGTAGATAACGCCGGTGACAGTACATATTATGCCACTAATTATGGTTTAAAAGGCCGGTCAGCAACATTTGTATTTGATACGCTGGATAAATGGAGAGAGATGATCAATGATTTTTCTATTATTCAATTTCCGGAGTTAGGCAATCTTCAGCAGTTTATTAAAGTGGGAATTGCATTGCAGAACATTAATAAAGTGGATACTTCTTTCAACAAACATTATTATAATTTATTTGCTCATGGCGAATACCGCTATAAGAGCCGTAATAAAAAATGGGATATTGAATTAAATGGCCAGCTTTATATTAATGGGTTGAATAGCGGTGATTATAGTGCTAATGCTTTCCTGCGAAGACTGATTGGAAAAAAACTGGGTTATCTTGAAATGGGATTTCATAACATCAACAGAACACCTTCTTATATTTTTAGCGGAGAAAGCAGTTTCGGTTTTGGAGGAAATCTTAACAGCTTAAATAAAGAGAACATCACCAATCTTTATGCTGGTTATGAACTGCCAAAATATAAAATTCGTTTAAGCGGAAATTATTATCTCATCAGTAACTACACATATTTTACCGGTTATTATAAAGCACAACAGGAGGGAACAATATTTAATGTGCTTCAATTACGGTTAGAAAAAGAATTTAAACTCAGCCGGCACTGGCGTTGGTACACTGATATTGTTTTACAAAAGACAGATGGAACTGCACCCATTAATGTACCACTCATTTTTACCCGTAACCGGTTGACGTTTGAAGGAGTTTTCTTTAAGAATCTGAATCTGTGCACCGGTATTGAAATGCGTTATCAAACTGCTTATAAAGCTGATGGTTATTCTCCATTAAACGGACAATTCTATTATCAAACAAAAGAAACCATACGGTACGAACGACCAGATATAGCTGCCTTTCTCAATTTCCGCATCAGGAGCTTTACCTCTTTTATCAGGCTTGAAAATCTTAATGCAGCGGAGTTTGCGCCTAAATTTGGTTTCCTTAATAACAATTTTGGAACACCGCATTACCCATATCCCGGCTTACTGATACGGTTTGGCGTCTGGTGGACATTTGTAAATTAGTTAACATACATTCCAAAAATTGATATTATTTTTACAGGGTGAAGAAATTCATTGTCGCAATATTAGCAGGATTGTATCTGATCACTACCAGCGGGGTAGTGGTTACCATTCATTACTGCATGCGCCAGTTTTCTTCTGCTGAATATGGAGCAACCAAAGTTCATTTCTGCGACAAATGCGAGATGAAGGAATCCACCAAAAAGAAAGGCTGCTGCCACTCCGAAAACATTGTTTATAAAGTTGATGACTCACACAATTTTGTAAAACTATCTTCTGACTTTTCTAAAACTACAATAGCCGAACCGGTAAGTTTTATTCAACTGGAACAACCTGTTCAGGGAGTTGATAAAACACTGGCACCTCAATATCATTCTCCGCCAGATAACCGCAGTACTTCGGTTTATCTTTACAACAACGTTTTCAGGATTTGATTTAGATTATCCTTGCTTCGTTCATTCGACTGGTGTTGAATGAATTTCTATTTATTCTATTAATCAATTCAAAAAAAATCAATAATGAAAACGTATAAATTATTCCCCGCTTTTGTATTCGCATTATTTATTAGTACAGCCATTTTTGCACAAACAACAAAAGAAGCCATTAAAGTAAATGGTGAATGTGGCATGTGTAAAAAGAAAATTGAAAAAGCCGCCAAAGCAAGCGGAGCTACAGTAGCCAGCTGGAGTCCTGATACAAAAGTTTTGCAGGTGAGTTATAATGCTAAAAAAACATCTTCCGATAAAATTCAAAAAGCTATAGCTGCGGTTGGTTATGATACCGAAAAATATGCAGCTACTGAAGAAGCTTATAACAATTTAGATGAATGCTGCAAGTACGAAAGAAAAACTTCCACAACCAATAATGACAAGTGTTGCGATATGGAAAAATGCAGCAAAGAAAACTGCAAGGATATGAATTGCTGCAAGGACAAAGACAAAAGCTGTTGTCAGAAATCAGGCAAATAAGGAGGGTATTATGAAGCATATAACAACAATAGTACTCTTGCTGATTGTTTCAGCAACAACTACTGCCCAGCTTAAAAAAGCAACATTACAAGCTAGTGGTTTAACCTGTTCACTTTGTGCTAAATCGATTAATAAAGCATTGTCCGGATTGGATTTTGTGGATAAAGTAACAGCAGATATTAAAACTTCTTCTTTTATCATCACTTTTAAAGATGGGGCAGATGCCGATGCGGATTTAATCCGCAAAAAAGTAGAAGGTGCTGGATTCTCTGTTGCCAAACTGCAGTTTACCGGCGACTTTAATAATGTAGCTATAAAGAATGATGCACATGTTAAACTGGGTGACAAAACATATCATTTCCTGAATGTAAAAGAGCAGGTACTTAATGGTGAGCAAACGATCACTTTGATAGATAAAAATTTTGTTTCATCAAAAGATTTTAAAAAGTACAGTGCTCTTACAAAAATGGAATGTTATAAAACAGGAATGGCGGGTAATTGCTGTTCAAAAGAAACAGGCGATGCTCATGCCCGTATTTATCATGTAACATTATAATTAACAGCAGGCAGCATTGCTGCCTGCTTTGTATTTTCATGAAGAGGGTTTACTTATTATTATTGTTTTTTACAGGGCAGCGATTGAATGCACAGGAACTCTATGTATTTACTGAGCCTGCATCAAATATGCCGGCAAAAGCAATTGGTATATACGGATCAGAAAGAATATTGAAAGATATGCATTCACTAAAAACAACTAACAGAACAACGCTTGGGCTTGAATATGGTATCAACAAACGGTTAATGGTTCATGGCTATACTACTTTTTCCAATATGTATTTAACCAATTATCGCTGGGAGAGTATGAGAGCTTATGCCAAGTATCGCTTTCTGTCTAAAGATGAAGTGCATAAACATTTCAGGGCAGCAGCCTTTGGTAAGTTTGCCTACAGTAAAAATATTTGGGTGTACGATGAAGTGGATTTGGACGGCCATCAAAGTGGCTGGCAGTTAGGATTAGTAGCTACACAGTTATTGCATAAGTTAGCAGTCTCAGCATCGGGTAGCATAAACCGTGTCTTATATTTTGAGAAAGATAAATTGTTGCGGCCTCCTGTAAAAAATGCATTTGATTATAGTTTGAGTGCAGGATATTTATTGTTGCCAAAGGAGTATAAAGATTATAAACAAACAAATCTCAATATCTATTGCGAACTGCTTGGACAAAAATCATTAGACGACAATAAATATTATGTGGATATTGCGCCTGCTTTACAGTTAATATTTAACAGCGCTACTAAAGTAAATATTGGTGCAAGGTTTGAATTGACTGGTAATATGCACCGTATGGCGGAACCATACCGTACCTATATGATAAGCATTGAACATACTATTTTAAATGCCGTGAAGTAATGAAAGTGTTAAAAACGATATTGAATTTTATAAAATCTTTATTTACAAAAAAAGAATGTTGCAAATGATGAAGAATAATATTGTATTGCTTGCTTTTCTTTTTGCCACAAAGCTTGTAACTGCACAGGTAAGTATTGGACAACAGGCGCCGGAATTATCATTACCTGATAAGAATGGCGATACAATAAAACTCAGCAGTTTAAAAGGAAAAATTGTATTGGTAGATTTTTGGGCAAGCTGGTGTGTTCCCTGTCGCCGTAACAATCCATTTCTGGTGTATCTCTATAAAAAATATAAAAGCAAGGGTTTAGAGATATACGGATTAAGCATTGATGAAGAAAAAGACCGCTGGTTAGGAGCCGTTAAAAGAGACAAACTCAGCTGGCCGCAGGTAGTGGATAATAAAGGTTGGGATGCACCCTCTACTTTAACTTATGGAGTAGAAGCGATACCTGCCAATTTCCTGCTGGATAAAGAAGGAAAGATTATTGCCATTGATCTGGAAGGACAGGAGCTGGAGAAAAAAATTAAGTCCCTGCTGAAATAAGTTTAATGAAAAGCATTATATCAGCTGACTAAACTCAGTTAGAACAAGAAAAATGAATTATACAACAACCCTGATACTATATACATACATGACAGGGATGTTGTGATTTGCTTTCAAATTATTAAGTAGCTTAGCTCTTTAACAACAGAAGTTTTTAAAAGAGAATCTATCACCGGGTTGTGATTTGCTTTCAAATTATTAAGTAGCTTAGCTCTTTAACAACCACACTAAAGCATATACGGCCATCTTTATGTTGTGATTTGCTTTCAAATTATTAAGTAGCTTAGCTCTTTAACAACTACCAGGTCACAGGCCCCATGCCCCACTAAGTTGTGATTTGCTTTCAAATTATTAAGTAGCTTAGCTCTTTAACAACTTCGCAACGCCAGTGAACGGCAATACTTGAGTTGTGATTTGCTTTCAAATTATTAAGTAGCTTAGCTCTTTAACAACAGCATCTAAAGGTTTAAAGTACAAATAAATGTTGTGATTTGCTTTCAAATTATTAAGTAGCTTAGCTCTTTAACAACTGGGTGATTAACATAGCACCGTTGCCAAGGTTGTGATTTGCTTTCAAATTATTAAGTAGCTTAGCTCTTTAACAACGCCTTACGAAGAAGATTGCCAAACATAGTGTTGTGATTTGCTTTCAAATTATTAAGTAGCTTAGCTCTTTAACAACGATAAGAAACACCGGCGTTCAATTGACACTGTTGTGATTTGCTTTCAAATTATTAAGTAGCTTAGCTCTTTAACAACTTCAGCAATATCGAGTCGAATTGGCTCGGATGTTGTGATTTGCTTTCAAATTATTAAGTAGCTTAGCTCTTTAACAACCTGGCTGATTAACATAGCACCGTTGCCAAGGTTGTGATTTGCTTTCAAATTATTAAGTAGCTTAGCTCTTTAACAACGTTTAGTATAGACGGGCAACATTCACTTTAGTTGTGATTTGCTTTCAAATTATTAAGTAGCTTAGCTCTTTAACAACGGCAGTTAGATGGGAAGCAAACAACTAATAGTTGTGATTTGCTTTCAAATTATTAAGTAGCTTAGCTCTTTAACAACAGGAAAAAAAAAGTAAAAGAAGTGAAAGCAGTTGTGATTTGCTTTCAAATTATTAAGTAGCTTAGCTCTTTAACAACATTGGAAGTAACCCGTCAGAATTGCCACCGTTGTGATTTGCTTTCAAATTATTAAGTAGCTTAGCTCTTTAACAACACCGTAGAATTTTCTCTTACAAATTGCCGAGTTGTGATTTGCTTTCAAATTATTAAGTAGCTTAGCTCTTTAACAACAGGTTATTTTGTTTTATAATATTTTCCGGTGTTGTGATTTGCTTTCAAATTATTAAGTAGCTTAGCTCTTTAACAACCTGGCTGATCATCATAGCGCCATTTCCCAAGTTGTGATTTGCTTTCAAATTATTAAGTAGCTTAGCTCTTTAACAACTTCGGACGGGATTAATTCCAATGTCGTCACAGTTGTGATTTGCTTTCAAATTATTAAGTAGCTTAGCTCTTTAACAACTTATTTTGTTTTATAATATTTGCCGGTATAGTTGTGATTTGCTTTCAAATTATTAAGTAGCTTAGCTCTTTAACAACTGACTGCAAGGACACCAACGGCGGCGAGTAGTTGTGATTTGCTTTCAAATTATTAAGTAGCTTAGCTCTTTAACAACTGCAATCCCAGAGGGAACCCTCATTGCAACG